>JBBDNT010000175.1:0-21742 GCA_040877445.1 Planctomycetaceae bacterium | reverse complement strand
GGCCAGCAACTGGGACATCGCCGGAATTCTTGCGAATTCCGCTACCGCCCGTGCGTCACGCCAATCCGGTAAAGTGTTACCAAATTCGTTTCCGCTGAGTAAGCCCCGGAATCGTCATTCCCGCGCAGGCGGGAATCCAGCAATCGCCAAGGCGCCCACCAATGGGATCGCCGTCCGTGCATCGACTGGATTCCCGCCTTCGCGGGAATGACGCGCTGCGGACGACGATCGAATGGCAGATTTACAACCTCTGACCTCCGACCTCCGACCTCTCATCCTTACGGGTCATGCCGGTCGTCCGCGGGAGTCCGCTTCGTGCGATTCTAGTCGATCTGCGGGTCGGCGGATACGTCGCGGTCGGGTTCTAACATCTGTGCGGGCTTGCGACTACGAAAACCGGCCGGACCCTTTCGCAGAGCATGTCGGGACTGATTCCACCGATCGTCAGCGGTCGAATCTGGATGACGGAAAACGGCGCGAAGCGCACTTGACGGCGCGCCATCCGCCATCTCGAAAACCCTTCGACCGATCCCGCCCAGGGAGGGGAGTTCATGTCGCGCATTCGCATTTTTTCGACCCTGTGGGCCGCCGCCGCCGCGATGGGGGCCATGTTGCAGCCCGCCGCCGCAGGTCCTCCGGGCCACCCGTCGCCCTCGTTCGAGGCGCCGCTGGGGCCGCACCCGCAACTCACGTCGCAACCGTTCGTGCCGATGGACATGCCGCCGTATCAGCCCCGCAAGTTTCACGGCGGGACGGTCCCGAACTACACGCCGTACCCATTTCCCACAGCGGCGCCGGGAGCGCCCGGCTACCCGGTGCTCGACGCGCCGATGAATCCGGTGCCGGTGCCGAACGTGCCGGTGCAGGTCGGCGCGACGATGATCACCAATCAGGCGCTGTACCCGCACGAGATGCTGTACCCGCACCGCTACCGGGCGCTCTATCCGCCGTTCTACTACACGATGAAGGGGCGCTGGCACGTGACCCCGTGGGGCGTTCGTTCCCACGAGCACTGGCAACTCCGCGGGACCGAGGTGAAGGTGAAATATCACTCCTCGATCAGTCCGTTCGCGCTGTTCCATCCGCCTTCGATCCGGTAGTTCGCGTCGTTCGATCGACGTCTTCCCGAAACATTCGACCCAATTGATCGCGCCGCCCGCGGCCGATTCTTGGAAGCACGTTCCGCCTTGCAGAAAGTCCCCAGCATGAAATCCCCAATTCTCACGACCGCCTGTCTCTTCGCCGCGGCGGGACTGGCGCTGTTCGTCACCCCCGCAATCGCGGAGGACGCGGCGACGCCGGCCGATCCGCCCGGCCGCGTGCGCATCACCGACTTCGGACGAAATCCCGCCGTGCGTCCCGTGGCCGGCTTCCTGCCGGTCGCCGACACGGCCCCCGCCCCGGCGCCTCCGGCGGACGCCGACGCCGCGGCGACGCCGCCGGCCGCCCCCGCTCACGGCGGCGGTTGCGCTCCGGGAGGATATGCCGCTGGCGGTTGCGCTCCCGGCGGTTGCGCGCCTGGGGGTTGCGCTCCTGTGGGATGCGCTCCGGGCGGTTGCGCTCCGGGCGGGTCGTCCTGCTGGTCCGGCTGCAACGACTGCCAGGGCGAAGTGATCTGGGAAGGCCGTCCCTGCAAGATGACCGGCATCGGTCCCATCGACTGGCTGAAGACCTCGCGGATGATGGCCCACGGCCACATGGCCGCCGGCTGGCACAAAACCAAGTGGTGCCTGTTCCATCGCCACAACGAGTGCGAGACGGAATGCCCGCCCGCCGGATACGGCGTTCACGGCTGCCCTCCCGGCGGCATGCACGGCTGCCCTCCGAACACCTGCCATCCCCATAAGTGCGGTCCTCACGGTTGCGGCCCGCATTGCGCACTGCTGCATCATGGCCTGGGACACGGACCGATCGATCCGGGGCGCTTCGGCTACCTTCAGCCCTACGGCGTCGAAAGCCACGGCCACTACAGCGCCGCCTATCCCGTCAATCCCTGGCACTTCGACGAGCGCGACGGCAAGGTCTACGCGGCGGAAGGCTGGGGCAAGCCGATGGCGGTGCCGATCGCGCCGAACGTCGAGCACACCTACAACTACGGCTGGGGGATTCCCTCGAGCCGCCTGACGCCGCTGTCGCACATGCCCCCGGACAGCCGCGGCATCGTCCCCTCGAACTTCCCACAGTAATCGAACCCAGAGGGACGGCCGAACTCTCGCTCGCGGTGACGCGGGCGCGGTTCGACCGTCCTTCGCCCAGACCGACGTTCGCCTCGAATCTTCCCTGATGCCTTCGTGGAAGGAACCCGATCCATGCCGATTCGCAAAACCGTGCGAATGGCCACGTTCGCCGCCTTGCTGGGCGGCGCGACGGCCAGTCCCTTGCCGGCCCAGTCTCCCGGATTGATCCGCATCTCCGACGCGGAAGCCGCCGCCCCGGTGGCCGAGTCCGCGGGAATTCCCGTGTATGCTTCACACGGAGCTTATCACGGGGGCCATCAGCCCGGATGTCCATATCCCGGCTACGCCTCCCCCTACGACTACTCGATGTTCCAGGGAGGTTATCCTCCCTGGCATGTTCAGAAGGGCTTGCCGCACGGCATCGCCTACCACAACCGCGCCCGCAACGCGGCGTTCCTGACGCACATGACCGCCACGTTCCCGGTGCGGAAGACCTACGAGTGGATGGGCGGGCCGCCGGTCGGAAAGGGGGGGCCGATCGACATCATGCTCTCTCACGACGGCCGCACGACCTACCCGCCCGACTACGGCTTCACCCGCCCGGTGAAGGTGCCGATCCACCGGATCCCCGTCAACTACACGAACTACTACCCCACCTACTGGCATGGCCAACCCGTCCCCGCGGGCGCGACCGCTCCGGTCTTTCCGCAGATCGCGATGCCGACCGACACGACGCAGCTCGGCTACTACTACCAGCGGGTGCCGCAGTGGATGCCCACGCCGGGGATGATTCCGCCCCCGCCCTTCCCGCCGCACTACACGGCCCGCGAAGCGCCCTTCGGCGTCGAGCCGACCATGCACCCGATGTCGCAGCTCCAATACCACCACCGCATCCTGATGCACAACTGGTACGGCCACCCGTGGCCACAGGGCTATCCGCACGGCCCGGTCTACACGCCCTACGGCTACGTGGGGCCGAACGGCCCCTCGGCAATGGCCGGAGGCTACTTCGGCCCGGTTGGAACGCCGGTGGAAGTCGAGATCGACGCCAACGGCGAGACGAACGGAAACCTCGAGAACGGCTCGGAGACGCAGCCGCAGAACGCTCCGCCGATGCCGATCGAAGCGAGCAACCGTTCGATCTTCAGCCCGCTCGAACTCCGCTGACGGCGCCGCCACGCCGACGCCGCAAGGCGAACGCCGGTTCACACGCCCTCTCACTCCGCGTTCGGGGTGAGAGGTTTTTTGCGTCTCTTCGAGAATTCCCGCGTCAGTCCGATCCGGTTGACCGCATCCGTTTCTGCCGGATGCGAGTGATCGCCGGAGGTCGAGCGGCTGCGCGACGCCAACCACGGCTAAGGTCATCGCGATCCGCGCTATCGCGGCTCGATCAGGAGCATGGCGAGGAGGCTCATCGTCCTGCGAATCCTGAGCCGCGATTCCTTGTCGGGCTTGAACGGAGTGACGCTGTCCGGTTCGGCAACGCACCGGATCTCGGCGTGCGGGTAGAAATCGTTCTCCGGACAATGCACGACGCGTAGGAACACCTTCGATGCCTTCTCCTCGACGACCGCGGGGACGTCGCCAACGCGCCAACCAACGACGCCTGTGGCCTTACGCGACTTGTCGGTGTAAAGGACGTCCGCAGGTTGCTCACAATAGCGTTCCCGCGCGACGCTGGTCGTCGGGACATCGATCAGGAAATGCAAGTTGTCGTTGGAAATCGGCCAGGATCCAGACCGAATTCTGCGGAACAACATCTCGGACGGATCGTCGAATTCATGATCGGGCTGTCGGCCGTCAGCCCGCAGGCGGTGTGGGACCGCATTCTCTGCGCTCAATGAAATTCCCCAGTCGGTCAAGGACAGAAACGAGATCAGCGCCGCTCGCACTGAATATCGTCGATGAGTTCGGGTGCGAGTCGCGTTCCAGAAGAACGAGCAGTTCCCCGTCGTTCAATATCTCGAGTGATGCGAAGCGCTCCCCCGATCGAAACACCATGCCGATGCCGCCTTCTACTGTCGCAGAGATCGTGCTCGGTGGAAGGTTCCTCTCGCCAAGATGGGCCAATGCTTCTCTTGCGAGGGTCGTTGCCCCCTGATTCGGAGCAGGAGCACCAAACCCGTCCCAGTCGTCGCCGATGAAGCGAAGGCTGCCCGCGGTTCGAAACAGCGTGGGCCAATCCACGACGAAGCCCCCGACTCCCCTCTTCAGACCTTCCGGCTGCATTGAGGTATCGAGGGCGGCAAGCGGGAAAGGCGCCGGTTGTCCCTCCGTTTCCGTCAACTCGAGAAATGAATCGATTGCGTCCTTGGCGAAGTGTCCCGGAACGGTTCGATCCAGCGGAGCGAACAACCCTTGGGAGAGCATGTCGTGGGCATCGATCGCAATGCGGATCGCGCAATGAAGCACCGTCGCCGAATCGAGCGAGGTCGCCGCAGCAGTGAAAGTCACTTGTCCTTCTCCTGGTCGGCGGGTTCGATTTCGACGTCCTTTTTCTTCGCGGACACCGAGAGGGATCGGAAGTTGTCGATGTGCTTCTCAATCCATTTCGCGATCGACATGGCGACGTCGAGATTCATGAACGCGCAAAACTCGACTTCACGCACGAGTCCGCCCCGCCCCACCCGATCGGCCGGAATCTCGACTCCGATCTTGCCGCCTTCACCGACTTGATAAGCGGTGTGCTGGGGGATAGGCACCCGCTCATTCCACAGACTCATCATGAGTTCGCCGCGCGGCGAGACACCGCCGATCACCCCGTCCACCTTGATGACTCGAAAGCCTTGGCTCTTCAGGTAATCCACGGAAATGGATTCCGGGAAATTCTCCGCATTCGTTTCTGACGGCGCTTCGTCGGTCATGTCGATCCTCCGCAATCCATCTCTTCTCAGGATTTTTCAGCCGATCCCAAGTATTCCACGTCGCTTCGGCATTTGCAAGGGGCCTTCCGGGCAACGCGGCGGGCGGTGCCTTGACTCGCCTGAGTTCGACAGAGTTGCCGGCGACGCTGCCGGCCGCAGGACGGAATCGTATTCCGTCCACCAGAGCACCGTTTTGGGCGATGCTCCGATCAACGATCTCATCGGTTTCTTGCCAGAGGATCGCATCGAGTGCCGGGGGGGGGGGGGGGGGGGGGGGGGGGGGGGGGGGGGGGCTCCCCCCCCCCGATCGATTGACCCACTGAATCGAGTTTGACGCTGCACTACGAACCTTCACACCGCTCGCACGATCGCGGCGGCGCTTTGGCCCATCGTGGTGCGGTTGACCGTCATGGCGCAGCGGCTGCGCAGCGGGAGGAGGTCGTCGTGGACGACGTCCAGCGGGCAGCGGGGGTCCGGGGTTTCGTAGTTCAGCGTGCGCGGCAGCCAGCCCTCGCGCAGCGCCAGCAGGCTGCCCGCCAACTCCACCGCCCCCGAACCCGCGTCGAAGTGCCCGAAGTAGCTCTTGAGGGCCGTCACCGGGATCGCCTCGGCGTGCGCGCCGAGCGCCCGATGATAGGCCCGGGACTCCACCAGGTCGTCGCGCTGCGTGCTTTTTCCATGCGCGTTGATGTGGCCGATCTCCCGCGGATTGATCTCCGCCAGGCGGACCGCACTTTGGATCGCCCGGACCAGCCCGGTCCCCCCCGCGCCGTTCTCGTAGCCCGTTCCGTCGCAGCCGGCGCCCACGCCGAGAACTTCGGCGTAAATGTCGGCCCCGCGGCGGACGGCGTGCCGGAACTCCTCGACCACGAACACCGCCGCCCCTTCGCCGACGATCGTGCCGTCGCGTTCGAAGTCGAACGGCCGGCAGGCGCGCTCCGGGTCGTCGCGGCGGGAGAGTCCCTCGTACAGGCTGAGCTTGGCGATGTCGACGGGATGCACGTTCGAGGCGCAGCCGCCGACGATCATGCAATCGGCCGCGCCGCGCTCGATGGTGCGGACCGCTTCGGCCAAGGCGAGGATGGCGGACGAGTCGCGCGCGGTGATGGTGTTGTTCGGGCCGCGGGCGTCGAACTCGATCGAGACGTGGCAGGCGGGCATGTTGGGGAGTTGCCGCAACAGCCACAGCGGCGTGATCCGCCCCATCACGTCTTCGTTCCAGCGTTCGAATTGGAAGTCGGGATTCGGCTCGGAGGCCGTGTCGGAACTGGCGCGGCCGGAACAGGCGCGAACGGCTTCCAGCAGTTCTTCCGGGGTGGTGGTGATGCGGCCCGCGCCGAATTCGACCCCCAGCCGATCGGGGTCGACGTCTCCCTTGCGAAGGCCCGCGTCGCGCATGGCGAGCTGCGCGGCGGCGACGCCGAGCTGGATGTCGCGCGACATGACCTTGATGGATTTCTTGTCGCGGATGAACCGCTCGGGGACGAAGTCGCGGATCTCGGCGGCGAGCTTGCTGGGGAGATCGCGGGCGGGAACGGCGCGAAGAAAGTCGATCCCCGTCCTTCCGGCGGCGAGACTCTTCCAGAACGCGTGTTTGCCGATGCCGATCGGCGAGACGACCCCCAGCCCCGTCACGACGGCGCGGATTCGTCCGGACCCAGCCTTCATGGTCGTTCCCGTATCGAACCGAATCGCGGACGTTCTCCGTGCGACGGAGACCTCGCGCCAGCGATTCCCTTCAACCCGAAACTCGGGCCGCGAAGCATGGCGAACAGCCCCGGGGGCGTTGCCGCGGATTCCCCAATCCGCGACCGACGCGATTCCGCCAAGAAGGGAATCGTCCCCGCGAGGGCGGGTTCCCGGAATGCTTTTCGACAGACCTCACCTTCGTCAAGCCTGACCCAGCAGTCATTACACCCCCATTCGGCAAGGTTGTCAAGCCGGGGAAGAACCGGGGACCGGGGAAGGGGCGTCCCCCGCATCCTCCGGGGGAGGCGTCGCCCCGGGGGGCGGGCTGCCTTTGCCTTCGCGGATGTACTGGCCGCGACGGCGGGCGTACTCCGCGGGGGTGAGGGTGTCGGCCTCTTCCGCGGCGCCGGCCATCAGCTGGGCGTGATACTTCCGCAGAAAGGGAATGCACCAGCCGCAACCGGTCCCCGCGCCGCCGCACTCGCTGACCTGGCTGGCGCGGCGCGGCTGGTGGAGGCGGATGAAGTTGAGGATCTTCCGCTTCGAGACGTGGAAGCAGTAGCAGATTTCGTCGTCGGGCTGCATGGGTATTCCGCGGGCGGAGCGCGGCAGGCAGAAGGCAGTCGGCAGTCGGCAGCCGGCGGTCGGCAGTTCGCAGTTCGCAGTTCGCAGTTGGCGGCGAGTGATGGTAATTCGTGTCGGGAAAGGTCTCACGCAGAATCGATCGGTCGAGTGAACAGAAGCTCGCAAGAACCACAGCGCGGCACAGCCGCAACAAAAGCAGTTTTCACCGCGGATCGCACTGATCGACACGGATACCCACTGTACGACCCTCGCCGACGAGCGAAACTCGATGGAAAGTCGCGGCAGAGCCGGTACCGCGATGGCTTCGCGCTCCTGTTCCTCTGCGCCCTCGGCGCCCTCGGCGGTTCGAAATCTTCGACGACTTCAACCCGGCCTCTTCGAAACCGCAGAGGCCGCCGAGGTCGCGGAGAGGAACCGGCCGAAAGATCCGCTCCTCATCAGTGCCCATCCGTGGAATCCGTGGTCGAAAATTCGCGCGGGAAGTACGGAAGTCGAACGTTCGCAGTACGAAGACGGCGCCGACCACCAACTGCCTACTGCCAACTACCGCTTCAGGCTTGAACTTGGCGGTTGAAGCCGTGGTAAGACGGATTGGCGGCACCCATGCGATCAAGCCTCACTGGCGTGTCGGCCTCCGCGCACCTGGCGACCTCACCGTGTCATGGCCAATCCATCCTACGGTCGACCCACAAGATCAAGGTTGAAGGCGTACTACTGCCAACTGCCTACTGCCTACTCCCTACTGGGGGGGAGGCTGAGCGAACGTCGATTCCGTCGGCGTGAATGTCGTAGGCCAGCCCGGCCTGGGCGACGACCGCGTCGAGAATGCCGCCCGCCGTCGTCCGTTCCAGCACCAGCGAGATCGGCCGGTCGAGCGTCGCTTTCTCCGGACGCGGATCGCCGCGGTCGAAGCGGATCGGCACGGCGGTCATCTCCTCGACCAGTTTCAGCAGATCGCGGACCGGAACGGCCCGCGACTGATCGAACTTGCGGATCGGCTGCGACAGGGCCTGCACCACGTCGATCGTCTGCGGCGGCTCGTGCGGGGCGATCGGTTCGAGTTCGTCGGCGACGGCCGGCGGCCGCGGTTCGGCGGGCGGGTCGTTCGCGACGATGGCGGGCGGTTCCGGGGCGGCGGGGAGCGGAGCGGGCGGAACGATCGGCGGCGGGTCGGCGATTTCGCGCGGCGGCTCGGCAGAACCCGGGGGGGCATCGGGCAATCGGGCCGCGTTTGCCGGTAGCCCCGACTCGAACAGCAATTCAGTTTCGCCGGCAACCGCCGGGCCATCGGTCGAGGCCTTCGACGGCGGCGATTCGACTGCGGCGGCGGTAACCTGCGCGGCGGGGGGAATGCCGGACGCCGGCGGCTCGTCGCGGCTCCACGGGCGAATGGCGAACAGCAGCCCCAGTCCCGCCGTGCCCGCCGCCAACCACGAAATGCCCACCGGAGTCAGCACCGCCTGCCGCAACCGCAGCAAAGCCCCGGCCGCCGGCAAGAACGACCGCGACGGTCGCCGCGCCGTCGTCACCGATCGATCGGCTCTTTGACGCTGGCGGTTTCGCGGCCGCCCGGTCTTCGTGTGAATCGTCGAATGAATCGCGTCGTTCGCCGCGGTCGCGCCATTCGGCGCCGCCGTTCCGTCCGCTTCCTCCGGCACGATGCGAATGCCGTTGCGGCCGTCCGGTTCGACGCGGAACGGCACGCCGCAGTCCGGGCAGTCGATCGGCCGCTCGAACAACGACCGGTCGCGAATTCGCAACGGCGCCGAACAGTGCGGACAGGCGAAGGAGTGCATGGCACGGGGTGAGGATAGAGGCCAGAGATCAGAGATCAGAGGGGTGGATCGTCGCTTGCGGTTTCGCGCCGAATCGGTCTTCGCGCGCCGCTCATTGCGGCGTCAACGTCGGTTGCTGATTCTTCGCCATCGCGGCGGTGATGGTGGTGACGATGGCGGTCTTGGCCGCCTCGTCGATGACGATGCACATGCCCTCGGCCTTGTATCGGTCGATGATGGCTTGAACTCCCTGAATCGCCGGGACGGTGCCCAGTTTTTGTTCCTGCGGCATGTTCTTCGTCATTCCGGCCGCCATCAATGCGTCGCCATCGATGTCGAACGGAACCTGAATCTCCCCGCCGATGAAGTCGAACGCCTGCTGCAAGGGGGTTCGTTCGAACGCGATTTCGACCGGCAACCGCAATCGGCCGGCGACCGTGTCGGGAAGTTTCGGCCCGGCGGGCTGGGCCGGTGCGACTTCGCGATCGAAGTCGGTCGTGAGCGACTGGTGCCAGGCCAAGGTCGTTCCGATCGCGAGGTTCGGACCGGCGCGGTCGGGGAGGACGGTGGTGAAGCGGACGAAGTCGTCGCCGATGCCTCCCAGCGTTTCCAGCGAGTAGGCCTCGATCATCGCCGGATAGCGGCCGATGAGTCGCTGGGCTCCCGCCACCTCGGGCCGCATGCGTTCGACCGCCCAGAGGATGTCGAGCGACGCGCGGTCCAGCTTTTTCCGCAGTTCGTCGTACAGCCGGGCAGGGGACGCGGCGGCCACCGGGCGGACCATCAGTTCGCTGTGGAACTCGCGCGTTCCCTGATGAGCGCTCCAGGCGAAGGTGTCGACGTCGTTCCCGAGCCACTCCAGGAAGCGACGGGCGATCGGCCGCAACTCTTCGGGAAACAGCGCATCGCGATGCACGATCAAGTCCTGCCGCCGGCAGACCACGGTGAACTGCCGCTTGCGGTCGGTCCGGTGCAACAGGCTCACGATGCTGGAATTGGTGGGGTTGGGACGGGCGACCGCCTCGGCCATTTCCTTGGCGTACGCGGCGGGGGCGATGGCGATGGTGCGGTCGTTGTCGCGGAGCATGTAGGCCCGGTCCGGTCCGACGTACATCGGCGAGCCGAATTCATCGGTGAGTTCCGACTGAAACTTCAGAATCAGTTCCGAACGCTTTTGCGGCTCCGCCAGCCGGACGACCGCCGAATAGAACGGCAGCGACCCGGTCGGGCCGATATGCGCGCAGATCAGCGCTTCGTCGATTTCGTGGGTCTCGAACAGGCAGATTTCCTGGATGGTCCGCTTGGCCCATTCGTCGAACTCGTGCCCCAGTCCCGCGAGCACCGCCGGCGGCGGATGGGGGAAGTTCTGCGCTTGCGTCCCGTGCCACATCTCCCGCGGATGCAGGTTGAACACGATGCTCGCGCCGGAGGGGATGTAGAGGAGCCTAATCGGCTCGCCGCGCGTCGGGTTCCGCGTGTCGGCGAGCGCCAGGTTGGCGCGGAGGGCGTCTTTCGATTGCTGCCAGGTCAGGTCGGTCCGCGCCCGGCGTTGCGATTCCGCCGACGAAGAACCCGCGTTGGAATAGCGGATCGCGATCACGACGCCCATCACCAGCAACGCCGAGACCGCGCCGATCACGATGCCGATGTTCCGCCGCCGCTTCGCCCGGCGGCGCATCTCGCGGAGCCGCGCGGCAGTCGAGTCGCCGACGCTCGCCGACGCGATCGATTCGCCGTTTCCCCGGCCGGCGGAGCGGTTCGTCGCCGCGGCCCGCCGTCCGCGCGGCGCTTTCGCCGCAGAGGGCGATGCCTCGAACGCCGACGGATCGAACGGAAGACCTTCCGCGGCCGGTTCATCGGGAACCAGGCGGGCCGAAGTGCCGGCGGGAGCGGACTGCGCCGATCGCGCCGGCGCGTCGGCCAGTTCCAGTTCGACCTCGTCCGGCTCTTCCAGCACGAATCGCTCGCCGCATTGAGGACAGCGGCCGGTGCGGCCGAGAAGGGTTCGGTCCCGCAGTCGGAGATCCCGCCCGCAGCGAGGGCAAGGAATCAGAATGCTGCCGTCCATCGTTCGAACACTCCCGAACCAGCCGCGCCGCCGGGCGAAACGGGGAACCTCGGTTCCCCACATGATACGCCGCGCCCCCCCGCGTTGCCAACCCGCTCCCGATCGCGCCGCGGAGGCTGGCGCGTTCTGCAAGTGGTTCGCGTGCGGCGGCCGAGGTCTCAAAACACGATGCCGCGGCGGGCCGAGTGTGGCAATTTTCACTGGAGTGTGGAAAAGTCGGGTGGCGGGGGCGCTTCGCGCAGCGAAAGCCCCCGTCGCGCGCCACGGGGGCTTCCGCGTTGCGGAGCGCCCCCGCCACCCATCGCCACGGAGATTGGCGTCGCCAAGAACTCTTGCCGCGCGGCGGGCCGAGTTCGGAATTCCTCGTTGCATTTCCGCCGAACCTTGATAGGGTGGAGAGTGCTTCCGCCTTTCGCGCCTCCCCATCGCCCGGCCATCCGGCAGGAGATCCCATCATGAATGCTCCGTTGCTGGCGCGCGACATCATGGTGACGCAACTCGTCACACTTTCCCCAGAGATGGACGTGTACGACGCGATCGGGCTGCTGTTGCGGCACCGCATCTCCGGCGCCCCAGTGCTCGATGATGACCGCACCTATCTCGGCGTGTTCTCCGAAAAATGCTGCATGGGGGTGCTCGTCGAGGCCGCCTACGACGGGCTGCCTTCCACCCGTGTCGGTGAATTCATGCAGTGCGACTCGATCGCCATCGACGAAGAGACCGACTTGCTGACGATCGCGCAGATCTTCCAGCGATCCGGCAATCGCCGCCTCGCCGTCCTGCGCGACGGGAAACTGGTCGGCCAGATCAGCCGCCGCGACGTGCTCCGCGCCACGCATGAACTGCTCGCTCCGCGACCGAACCGCGAGGCGGCGTTGCTGTACCTCAGCGGCATCATCTCGCGCGAAGAGGCCCCCATCGCGTGAGCCGCCTGCCAGAAGTACGTCCCGCCTGCCGGGCGGGACATGAAGCGCGCAGAAACGTCGCCGGAAGAGATCGGTCGAAATCACGGCCGATGGTCGCCGTGCGGTCACGGGAGACGTTCACGTTCCGGAAGTCGCCATCCCGCTCCCTACGTCCATTCCGGCAGAATGGACGTACAAGGTGCCGGGCGGGACGTTGCGCGCCGTTCGAGGGTCGCGACCGGCTTTCATTCCCGCGCGATCCGCTCGATGCCCGCCCACTTCCGCAGCGCATCCGGCACGATCACCGAACCGTCCGCCTGCTGGAAGTTCTCGAGGATCGCGATCAGGGCGCGGGTGACGGCGATCGCGGTGCCGTTGAGCGTGTGGACGAACCGCGTTCCCTTCCATTCCGAACTCTTGCAGCGGATGCCGAGCCGCCGCGATTGATAGTCGGTGCAGTTCGAGGCGGAGGTGACTTCGCCGTATTCGCCCGCTTCACCGCGGCCGGGCATCCAGGCTTCGAGATCGAACTTGCGATACGCCGGTCCGCCGAGGTCTCCCGTGCAGGTGTCGATCACGCGGTACGGTATGCCCAATCCCTGAAAGATGTCCTCCTCGATGGCGACGATCTGGCGGTGCATGTCGTCCGAGGCGGCGACTTCCGGGGCGGTGAAGCCGAACATCTCGACCTTGGTGAATTGATGCACGCGGTAGATGCCCCGCGTCGCCCGGCCATGCGCCCCGGCCTCGGTGCGGAAGCAATGCGACAGCCCGCCGATGCGCAGCGGGAGTGACTCGACATCCAGCACGCGGTCGCGGAGCATTCCCCCCAGCGTGATCTCGGCGGTGGCGACGAGGCTCAGGTCGGTCCCTTCGACCGAATAGATCTGCGTCTCGGCCCCGCGGGGATTGAAGCCGATCCCCGCGAGCACTTCGTCGCGCGCCAGGTCCGGCGTCGTATAAAGGGTGAAGCCTTCCTGCCGCAGCTTGTCGAGCGCGTACTGCACGAGGGCCATTTCGAGCAGCACCGCTTCGTTCTTAAGGTAATAGAAGCCGTGCCCCGCGACGGATGAGCCGGCCTCCAGGTCGAGCAGCTCGAGCTTCGCCGCGATGTCGACGTGGTCGAGGGGCTGAAAGTCGAATTGCGTCGGCTCGCCCCACGTGCGCAGGGTGACGCTCTCTTCCTCGGTGCGGCCGACCGGGGCGTCCGGGTGCGTCAGGTTCGGAATGCGGGACTGCTCCTCGCGGAGTTCCGCTTCGACTTCCTTGAGATGCGCCTCGCCGGCGGAAATCTCTTCGCGCAGCTCCTTCCCGCGGGCGATGAGCCGCGGCTTGTCCTCCGCGGCCGCCTTGGGAATGCTCGCCGAGACTTCCTTCTGCTCGTGCCGCAGCGCGTCGGTCCGTTGGATCAGTTCGCTGCGGCGATCGCGGAGTTGGAAGATCCGGTCGAGATCGACCGTCACGCCGCGATTGCGGCAATTCTCCGCGACGGCCTCGCGGTTCTCGGCGAGGAATTGAAGGTCGAGCATGGATGGTCCGTTGTCCGTTGTCAGTCGTCGGTCGCGCACGCCCCCGGACAGCGCCCCCGGGGGCTACTCCAACAGCGCGTCCACCGCAGAGTACGCGGAGTTCGCGGAGAAGGAAAGCGAATGCGCGGGAGTTCGTCGAGCCGGGAGGAGAAACGCGATGAACGGGCGGCGGGTCGGTTCTCCCCCCGCTGACGCGGGAGGCTCGCCATGAGCCGCGCACGAAGTAAGCGGATGGACGCGGCGGGTGGCTGGGGTCGATCCGCCGCGACCTGGTATCCACATTCGACGACATTGCTCGGCGGATCGCCCCCAGTGATGGGCGAGCGGGCCGGCGATTCGCTGGGGGCTGCGCTTCGCTGCGACCCCAGCCACCCGTCCGCCAAGTCGTTCGCGGCCTCTCACTCGCCAGGCCAGCCCGCCGCGCCGATCAGCTTCACGAATCGGCAATCGCACAGCTTTTCGGCGACCGCGCCGTCCCCCTCGCGGCGGACGAGTTGCAGTTCCTGCGCGAACTCGTCGCCGACCGGCACGACCAATCGGCCTCCATCGGCAAGTTGATCGAACAGCGGCCGCGGGATGACAGGTGCGGCGGCGGTGACCAGAATGCCGTCGTACGGCGCGCGTTCCGGATAGCCGAGCGTGCCGTCGCCCACCGCGTATTCGATGTTCTCGCAGCCGATCTCGTCGAGGAGAATCCGCGCCGCCTGCTGGAGCGCCTCGCGGCGTTCGATGGTGACGACGTGGCGACAGAGATGACACAGCATGGCCGCCTGATAGCCGCTGCCGGTGCCGATTTCGAGGACGTTCTCGTCCCCCTGGAGGGCGAGAGCTTCGGTCATCAGGGCGACGATGTACGGTTGGCTGATGGTCTGCCCCTCGCCGATGGGGAGGGCGATGTCTTCGTAGGCGCGGTCGCGGAGTTCCTCCGGGACGAAGAAGTCTCGCCGAGTGCGCTCGATCGCGTCGAGCACGCGCGGATCGCGGATTCCCCGCGCTTCGAGTTGCCGCCGCAAGAGTCGTTGTTCCTGTTCGATGTTCATCGAATCGCCCTTTGGATAGCCGCGAGCCGAACAGGCGAGCGCGCCTCCGATTCGATTCTAAATCCGCGGTGTGCGATCGGGAATGTCATTCGCGACGCGCTCCGCTGGCGCGTCGCGGCTAACCGGTGACGCGCGTCGCGGCTAACCGGGTTGCCAGTCCTTTAGTTGCAGTTCCACGCGTTCGTAGCCGCGGAAGGTGTTGATGTTCGCGGCGAAGCTGATCGCGAGCTTGGGGCCGGCTTCGGACAGTTCTTTCACCCACTCCCCCCGGCCGAACGCGATCGCCCGCAGCGGCGCGCAGCCGTGTTGCTTCACGCGGACCTGCAGATGCCGGTCGCCGTCCCCCATCCCGCGAGGCGGCTCGGCGAGTTCCACTCCCGTGGCGACGAACACCGGCCGCGGGTTCTCGTGGCCGAATGGGCCGAGCCGATCGAGTTCCTTCACGGCGGAGGCGGTCACGTCGGCCAATCGCACTTCGGCGTCGATCCGCAAGTCCTCCGCGCCGGCCTTCGGCCGATGATGCTCCGTCGTATGCGCGCAGAACGCCTCGCGGAAACGGTCGATCCCGCCGCCGTCGATCCGCAGTCCCGCCGCCGCGTGATGCCCGCCGTAACTCGCCAGATGCTCGGCGCAGGCGCACAGCGCCGCGTGCAGGTCGAACCCGCCGAACGAGCGGCCGGAACCTTGCCCCTGTCCCTTGTCGGCATCCAGCGCGATGAGCACGGCCGGTTTCTTGAAGTGCTCGGCGACGCGATTGGCGACGATGCCGATCACCCCCGCGTGCCATTCCGGATGCGCGAGCACGAGCGCGGGATGCTCCTCCCAATGGGCGTTGGCCGCGACGAGTTCCTTCGCTTGTTTGAAGATCTTCCGCTCGACCGATTGCCGATTGCGGTTCAACTCTTCGAGGTACTGCGCGAGGGCGAGCGCGCGGTCGGTCTTCTCGGTGGTGAGCAGTTCGACGGCGAGCCGGGCCTGTCCCAGACGACCGGCGGCGTTCAATCGCGGGGCGATGCCGAACGCGATGTCTTCGGCGTCGAGCAACGGCTTCCCGTCCAGCTTCGCGATCCGCAACAGCGCCCGCAATCCAAGGCTCGCGTTGGTGGCGAGCGCCGCCAGTCCCCACCGCACGATGACGCGATTCTCGTCGCGGAGGGGAACGACGTCGGCCACCGTGCCGATCGCCGCCAGCCCCACCGCCGACTTGAGGAACTCGCGCATCCGGGGCGAAGCGTTCTTGCCGTCGCCGAGCCGCTTGCAGATCGCCCACGCCAGCTTGAAGGCGACCCCGGCCCCGCAGGGGCCTGCGGAGAGTGACGAGTGACGAGTGACGAGTGACGAGTTTTGTGAGAGTGACGAGTGACGAGTGACGAGTGACGAGTTGGAAGAAGAGGCCGCGTCCGCTTGCGTGTCTTTCTCGTCACTCGTAACTCGTAACTCGTCACTCATTCGCACTCGTAACTCGTCACTCCCGTCGCGCAGCGCGGGATGCACCACGCACGCGGCGTCCGGCAGCGTCGGCCCCATGTTGTGGTGATCGGTGACGATCAGTTCGAGGCCGAGTTCGCGAGCGAGGGCCGCTTCCTTCACGCTGGTGATGCCGCAATCGACCGTGACGACGAGCCTGTGCGGGTCTTCCTCGTGCAGCCGGCGGATGGCGTCGCAGTTGAGACCGTAGCCTTCTTCGAGCCGCTGCGGGATGTAGTAATCGACGTTGGCGTTTTCGAGCTTCAGGCAGTGCCACAGCAGACTGGTGGCGGTCATCCCGTCGACGTCGTAATCGCCGTAGATGGTGATCCGCCGGCCGGCGCGCATCGCGGCGACGATGCGATCGGCCGCCTCGGAAACGCCGGAAAGCGCCTCGGGATCGGCGAGGTCGCGGAGCGTGGCGTTGAGAAAGCGATCCGCCTCGGCCTTCGCGCACAACCCGCGGGCAAGCAGCACCTGGGCCATCAGGGGGGAGACCGTCATCTCCCGGCACAACCGCCGCACCTCGGCCTCGTCGTAGGGAGAAAACCGCCAGTTCCGCGCCATCCGTGCTCCTCGCCTTCCATCTCGAATTCGCGCCACATTCGCGTTTCACGCCCGCGGGCAGCGCCCCGCAGGAAATCGCAGCGCATTCCAGCAGAGGCAGAAGCGAGTGTCAATCCGCCGGGGGGCTCCATTCGCGATTGATTAGTTCATCGCCGTGCCGGATGTAGATCTTGATGTCGGGAAACCGCGCTCGAATCTCGGACAATTGGTCATCGCTCAACAGATCGTCGTCGATCGAGAGCCAATCGATGGAGCGCAGTTGCAGAAGCAGCGGTAGGATTCGGGACTTCGATTCATTGGGCATCTGCGGAAACTCACGGCGCATCTCCTGCACCAATTTCAGGATCTCTGCGTCGAATGGTTCTTGATCCGCCGGCAGTTCCGCATGCCATCCCTCCGAATGCCACCCGCGCGCTCGATGATGCAACCCTACCGAGGAGACACGATCGAAAGGTTGCATCCACCGATCACCAACTCGATTCCGCAACCACTGCGGTCCACCGAAATTGACCGCGATCGAACCATAATCGTTGGAATCGGTGTTCCAAAATCCCCCGGACGATGATGAGACTCGCACCCCAATCCGCTCGAACTCCTCAAGCGCCGCCCGCTCGCGCTGATAGGGGATGTAAAAGGCGACGCCACCCGCGACAACGAGGAGCACGATCGCCGCGAGCAGGATCCACATCGCGCGCTTCGAAGTCATCGCGGCTGCTCCGATCAAGCCGATGAGCCCTTGGGCGCGTCGTCGTGGTGCGAGACGTACGTGCCGTCAACGCGGCGGGGGAGTCCATTCGCGCGTCACGTTCAGCGCCTGTCGAAACGTGATTCTCGCCGCGGGGAATCGGCGGTGCAATGCCAGCAGTTCCTCGTCGCTCAACAAGCCCTCGTCGATGGTGAGTTCGTCGATGCTGCGAAGTTCCAGCAGCAGCGGGACGAGTCGCTGCCGCAATTCATCGGGCATCGGCGGATAGACCGAGTCCACCGGGATCGGCGGATCGCCCGACTTGTCGCCGGGGAATGCAAGCCCGATGTGTTCTCCGATCGGGAGCGTCGATGGATTTCCGATCTCCGGCAAGTCGGGAAACCATCCATGCGCCCGACCGTGAAGCAAGACCGTCGAAACGCGATCGAACGGCCGCGTCCGCTCATATCCGATGATGTTGCGAAGCCACTTCGGACCACCGGCATCGATGGTAATCCAACCGAACCGGTCCGGAAGGAAAGCCAGTACGCGAAACGCGACGGAGATTTCCGCCGGTCGGTCCACCCTCACCTCCAGTCGCTCGAACTCCTCCAGTGCCGCCTTCTCGCGCTGATATGGAGCGTAGATCGCCACCCCGCCGGCCACGACGAGCAGCACGATCGCCGCGATCAGCGACCAGAAAACGCGCCTCGCGTTCATGAAGTTCGCTCCAATTCTCGCACTCAGCCAGGGTTGGAAATGAATCCGGGCGGACGTCAATCCGTCGCAGGGGGCCATTCGTAGTCGATCGAACCCTCTCGATCAGCGATCCAGATGCGAATCGCCGGAAACCGCCGGCGGACCTCGAGCAGTTCCTGGTCGTCGAGCAGGCCCTGACTGATTGTCAGCGAATCAAGGCTGCGCATTTGCAGAAGCAGGGGCACTATCCGTGCCTTCAGCTCATCCGGCATTGGCGGAAATTGTCGGCGTACATCGGCAATCCAATCGTCGAGGTCCGGGCAAGGGGCAAACGAGAAGACAGCGCGAACGTCTGGCGATTCCTCGTTGAGGAATACCAAGGAAACCCGTTTGAATGGCCGCATCCAGCGATCACTCAACCGATCTCGCAACCAGAAAGGGCCGCCAGGTTCGACATGGATTTCTCCATAGGGGCCATCCGAACCGGGATATGGAGAGTCGGTCCACACAGAGCGATCATACGACGAATTAGCGGCCGGCACGCCAAACCGCTCGAACTCCTCGAGCGCCGCCTTCTCGCGCGTGTAGGGAAAATAAATCGCCGCCCCGCCGCCCACCACGAGCAACACGATGACCGCGAGCAGAATCCGGATTGCGCGTTTCGGGTTCATCGGTCTCGCTCCATCCCCTTATGAGCCGCGGGGTTTACCCCCGCGGTGGTCTGGCGGTTGGCATGGTCGACCGTATTGCGTTCGTCTAACGGCTTGCGGCATCCGCGTTTCGAATCATCCTCCCGCGAAGGACACGTTGCAATCGCGAAGGATGCTCTGAGAGCAGCGAGGGGATAAACCCCTCGGCTCGTTGGTAAGCCCGTTTTCGAACCGTCGGGCAACGTATCAACGCTCCGCCGTGTCCGCGTCCGGGCCTTTGTCCTGCGGCAACACGAGCACGCGGTCGTGGGCGAGGAGGACGAGGTCCGGGAGGCCGTCGCCGGTGACGTCGGCGATCAACGATTCGCGCGGCTCCGTCCCGCCGATGCGCGCTCCGGAGAAGTTCTTCTCCTCGAACAGCCGAAAGTGGATCGCGTGCCGGGGACCGCTCTCCGGCTCGCAGCGCACGATCTCGACGTAGTGCGACTGCGTGTCGATGAGCGCCAGGTCGGTGGTGCCGTCGCCGTTGAGATCCCCCGCGACGACGTCGGCAAAGCTGGTGTCCTTCAGTCGTGTCTCGAACGAGCCGACGTCCTTCAGCCGCAGCTCGCGGCGTCCGGCGTACAGGACGGCGAACTTGCCGCGGCCCATCAGCAGCAGGTCGTCGCGGCCGTCGCCGTCGAGGTCCGCCACGCGGGCCGATTCGTAGAGGAACGACTCCATCTCGATTTCCCGCCACGGCCGATGCAGGTCGTCCTCCTGGCGAAGGATGCGGAGTTTCTTCACGCCGGTGTCGACGAGGACGATTTCCTCGCCTTCTTCGCCGTCGAGATCGAGCGCGGCGACGCCGGCGATGCGGGCGTTCGTCTCGGTGGCGTTGTACTGATCGACGACCTCCCACTGATTCTTGTCGTCGAGCCGCATGTTCCGCGCGAAGTTCTCCTGCGCGACGAGCAACGGGTGCTTCTCGCCCCCGACGAACACCGCGCCGGCGGCGACGTCGCCGAGTCGAATGCCGCCGGGCGAATCGACCTGCTTCGGCACTCCGTCGGCGTCGGTCACCAGCAGCGCCGGCGGGCGATCGAGACCGATGAACGCCAGGAAGTCGGGGCGGCGATCGCGGTTCGCGTCGAGCGTCGTCAGGCGTTTCGGCTCGCCGGGAAGATCGAGCGCGATTTCGTTCGACGCGCCGAAGGGAAGCGGCTTCCACTCGTCCCCCTTCGACCACTTCAACGCGCGCAGCAAATACCGCGAGTCGCGGGCTTCGCGGCGGCGGGCGATGTACACGACCTCAGGCTTGCCGTCGCGGTCGAGATCGGCCAGGTCGAACGCGACCGGCTCGTCCTGCACGGGAAGCGAGGCGGGAAACGTGAGCCGGTTCCCCTGCAACCGGCTGAGGCCGATCGTCTTCTCGCGGACGCTGAGCACGACCACTTCGGCCGACCCGTCGCCGTCGACGTCGGCCACGCGCACATGCTCGGCGCCGACCAGCCCGGGGTACGCCTCGCCGAGGTCGAGGCCGCGCTTTTCCACTTGCCGGTAGACGATCATCCGGGCGGCTTCGGGGTCGGTGACGACGACGTCGATCAGCCCGTCGCCGTCGAGATCGCCGGTCGCCAGGTCGCGTTCGCGCGACGAGGATCGCGAGCCGAAGCCGTATTGAACGAGGCGGCCGACCGGCTCGTCCTCCGCGTCGTCGTCGTCCGGCGGCACGAGCTTTCGAACGGTGAGGCGGCCGGTGCGGGAATCGATGGTGAGGATCTCGGTCCCCGGCTTGCCGTCCACGTCGGCGAGGGTGACCGCCCGGGGCCGACCGAGGGGAAACCGCAATTCGGGCCCGAGCCGACCGTCCGCGGTCTGACGGCGCACGCAGAGGGCGCGGCCTTCGGGTTCGTCGGCGAGATAGCACAGGTCGTCGCGGCCGTCGCCGTCGATATCGACGATCCGTGCCAGTCCGAGTTTCTCCGAGGTGTTCATCAGCGACTTGGGCTGCGCGAGCTTGCCCTCCTTGTCCTGCAGGATGACGTAGGACTGCGTCTTTCCGAGCACGGCGAGATCGGTCTTCCCGTCGCCGTCGAGATCTCCCGCTGCGACGTTCCACGGCCGCTCCTCGACGTCGGGAAGGCGGAACTCCGTGCGGCGGGACCAGTCCTGCTTGTCGTCCTGGTAGCGGATGATGAGCCGATCGGGCGAGCCGAAATAGGCGATGTCCGTGCGGCCGTCGCCGTCGAAGTCTCCCACGGCGAGCGAGGTGATTTCCTTGTCGACCGGAATCTTCACGTGCTCGAACCGCCAATCGCTGTCGATGTGGTTGGCGAGTTCCTTGGTCGCGCGCTCGGCCGGCTTCTCGCGGCGCTGCAGCAAGAGGTCGAGCCGGCTGTGGCTGTTGTCCGCGATCAGCAGATCGGTGAGGCCGTCGCCGTCGAGATCCGCCGCCAGCATGTGGGCGGAGCGCTGTTCGAGCTTGAAGATCTCGAGGGGCAGAAATCCGTAATGGGGGGACAGGTCCGGCTCGTCGCCATCGTCCGCGGCGACGTTCGTTCCGACGACGAGGCCGGCGGCGACGAGACAGACGCACGCGATCGCCGTCGCCAGGGCGACAATTCGCCGGGAGGCTCCGAATTCCATGACCCGCTCTCCTGATTCAGTTCGATGAGGCGGGTTTCGTAGACGAACTTGAGTTCGTCGTGCGAAACCCGTGTGGCAAGAAATCGGATCCCCGGTGATTCTTCCGAAGACGCTTTCGAAGCCGCGGCGGCTCGACTCGGCTGGCGGGCACGACGAACTGAAGTTCGTCCTACCCGCCCGTTCGTCGACCCACGAAATCCACGTTGACGCTGTAATCGGACGGGCCGCCGTTCGGAACGCGGCGGACCGGCGCGAAATCACCGAATCGCGTTCATCGGACCAGTTTATCAGCGGTCGGCGCGGAATGCATCGCGCGAGTTCGAATTCGAGCCGGCACGGCGCGGGGTGCGGCAATTCTTCTTGGGCAGCGGCGGCAAAATGAACTACCGGTGGGGTGGCTGGGGTCGATCTGCC
>JBBDNT010000174.1:0-21745 GCA_040877445.1 Planctomycetaceae bacterium | reverse complement strand
TGGCGGGGGCGCTTCGCGCAGCGAAAGCCCCCGTCGCGCGCCACGGGGGCTTCCGGGTTGCGGAGCGCCCCCGCCACCCATTGCCGAAGAGAGTTGTCGTCGCCGAAACTCTCGCCACACCCCGTCGATGGCCGCGGCACGTTGGGTTTGACGATCGCGGGCCGTTTGGCCGATACTGGGGCTTTGCCGTCGATCCCGGAACCAAAGCGAGATGCCCATGCCCGCCGGCCCACGAGACCACCGACTGGGCGCCCGCGACCGTTCGACGTTTCCGCTCGCGGGACACGACCGGCCGCTGAACCTGTACTGGGGCGATCTGCACAATCACAACGCGGTGGGTTACGCCAAAGGCTCGCTCGCCCGCTCGATCGACCTGGCCCGCGAGCATCTCGATTTCTTCGCCTTCACCGGGCACGCCTCGTGGCACGATCTCCCCAAGATGCCCGGCGATCGCCACCAGAAGTGGATCGACGGGTTTCGCATGCACTCGGCCCACTGGCCCAAGACCAAGGCGATGATCCGCGAGGCGAACACCGACGACTTCGTCGCCTTCCTGGGATACGAATGGCATTCCAGCGTGTTCGGCGACTACTGCATGATCTATCGCGACGACGACGGCGACCTGTTTCTTCCCGACCATGTCGACAAGCTGCACGAGTTCGCCCACGATGCCGGCGCGCTCGCCATCCCGCACCACATCTCCTACAAGCAGGGTTGGCGCGGCGCGAACTTCCAACACTTCAAGGAGCACGTCTCCCCCGTCGTCGAGATCTTCTCCGAGCACGGTTGCTCCGAGACCGACCGCGCCCCCTTCCCTTACCTCCGGCACAGCATCGGCGGGCGCTCGACCGCGAACACCGTCGAGTACCAGTTGAAGAAGGATTTGCGGTTCGGCTTCGTCGCGTCGAGCGACGATCATCTCGGCTATCCCGGCGCGTACGGAGAAGGCGTCGTCGGCATCTGGGCGGATGAACTGAACCGCGACGATCTGTTCGCGGCGATTCTCGCGCGCCGCACGTTCGCCGCGACCGGCGACCGCATCGTCCTGGAAGTGACGCTCAACGGCCGGCCGATGGGCAGCGACATGGCCCGCGCGAGCGACCGGCAGATCGACGTCCGCGCCATCGGCCAGGACGCGATCCGTTCGATCGAACTCGTCCGCAACGGCCGCGTGATCGAACGGCACTTCCCCGAAGATCACGCCGAGGAACCGGTGCGGTTGCCGGGGATCGTGAAGTGTCGGCTGCAATACGGCTGGGGCCCTTGGGGAGAACTCGCGCTCGACCGCATTTGCGACTGGGACATGACGGTGCGGATCGACGGCGGGAAGTTTGTGCGTGCCCTGCCCTGTTACCAGTGCTCGCCGTTCGACGAAAACCGCCGCGACCGGCTCGAATTCCTGTCGGACACCGAACTTCGCCTGCGCTCGCCGACCACGCGAGCCCAGGCGTATGCCGAGGATCCGACGAAGGCGGTCGTGCTGGAGATCGACGGCACGGCGGACGCGACGCTCACGGTCGCGTTGCGGTCGCCCTCGGAGCAGACGATTTCCCGAAAACTCGTGAGCCTCGCGGACGACAATCACGTAGAATTCACCGGGGTCTTCACCAGCGAGAGTTTGATTCTGAACCGGCTGATCGGCCCCAGCGAATATTCGGCGACGGTCCGCTGGCGGGATCGCCGCGGCGCGGACGACGCCGATTGGTATTATGTCCGCGTGACGCAGCACAACGGCCACATGGCGTGGTCCAGCCCGATCTGGGTCGGGTAGGATCAAGTGGGGCAGACATTCTTGTCTGCAAGTGGGGCAGACATCCTTGTCTGCAAGTGGGGCAGACATTCTTGTCTGCCGGGCAGACAGGAATGTCTGCCCCACTGTCAAAAGAAAGACGAATCCATGACACGTACGATTCCGGTCGCACTGCTGTTGGCCGTCCTCATCGCCGGTTGTGAAGAGCGCCGCACCGCTCCGGTGGAGGGAAAGGAAATCGAACTGTCGGAGGCGAACTTCGACGATATCGTGCTCGGCAGCGACGTGCCGGTACTGGTCGATTTCTGGGCGCCATCGTGCGGGCACTGCCTCGCGATCGCTCCCGTCGTCGCCGAGCTTTCGGTCGAATACGATGGGCGGCTGGTCGTAGGTAAGGTGAACACCGACCACAACAATCCGATCGCGCGGCAATACGGCGTCGGCCCAATTCCGCATTTCGCGGTCTTCGCGAAGGGCCGGGTCGTCCACTCCATGATTGGGGCGAACGAAGCCGGATTGCGGCGAATGGTCGCCGACGCCGTCTCGTCGTCCGCGACCGCGGGGCAATAGTCGCCGTTATGGCGTCAGCCGCAGCAGGAGATCGCCGGCCGGTTCGTAGTCCGGCGCGGTTCGCTGCGCTTCGCGAAGTTGCTCGATCGCCTCGGCCGTTCGGTTTTGCCGCGCGAGTTCCCGCGCCAGGTCGACTCTCGCCTCGACGTAGTTCGGCTCGATCTCGATCGCGCGGCGAAAGTGCTTCTCCGCCTCGGCGATGCGTCCGTCCGCCGCGAGAGCGACCGCCAGCCCGCGGTGACCCTCTTCATGTCGGACATCGACTTCCAACAATTTCCGGTAGAACCCCTCGGCCTCGGGGAACCTCCCCTGCTCCGCGGCGATGTCGGCCGATTGAAACAGCGCCATCGCGTTGCGCCGGTCGTACTCGAGCGCCAGTCGAAAATGCTCGGCCGGCGTTTCTTCGGACGGATCGGCGATCCATCCCGCGGAGTCTTCCCGCATGCGAAGCGCGACCCCCAGCCGGGCGTGAACGTCGGCGGCGCTCTCCATCAACCGCGTCCCCTTCTCCGCGCCGGCCTGCCGCATCACGATCGCGCGGTACCTGGCGATTCCCTCCGTTGTTTCGGGGACGGGCACGCTCAGCCGGCGAAGCCGATCGCGATGCGCCGCGATTGCTTCCCGGTACCCCGCCTCGGCGATGTCCGGCCGATCTCCCCGCAGGCCGAGGTTCCCCACGAGCCGTAACGTGTCCCAATCGTAAGTCATCTCGGCGTAGCCGGGCGGCGGGAGAAACGCCGCGGCCGAGAGCGCGACCGCCGCGACTCCCGCCGCGATCGCCGCGCGACGCCGGGTTCGCCACGCGCCCGCGATCCACACGGCGGCATGAGCCGCGAACAAGATCCACAACGGCATCATCCCCAATCGAAACCGGCCGAAATTGTACGTCACCAGCACGCTCGCCACGTGGACCGCGGCGAACCCGATCGGCAAGAGATTTCCCCGCAAGTCGCGGCAGGCGAGAGCCAGGCCGATCCATCCCAGACCCACGATCCATCCGAAGGTCGGCAGGACGCGCAGCAGCGGCACGAACCAGACGTAGGCGCGATAGTTCTCGCTGTCGGGGACTTCGAAGTCGTGGAACAGGATCGCCCCCTTGAGCGCCACGAGCTTCAACGCTCGCCCCGGATCGGCGAGCACCGCGCGCCGCGCCTCGCCCGACCAGTAGCGGGACGATTCGGTGCGCGTCATCTCGCGGCCGGTGCGGCGACGGGCCTCGATTCGGAAGTCCTCGTGCTCTTGTCCCGGCAGCGCGCTCACCCACCCCGGGGGGCGATAAAAACCGTTCGCCTCGGGCGCGTGCGCCATGTAAAGCACTTCCCCCCCGCCGGCCGTCGCCAGCACGAACTCCCGCGCGACGGCGGCGTTGCGAATCGTCGCGGGGGAGACCGCGAGCGCCCAGCCGGCGAGGAAGACGGCGCACAGGGCGGCGCGGATCCGCGGGGGATTGGGAAGATCGGCCCCGGCGCCGCGAGACGGCCTGGAAAGCGCGAGCCAGGCCAGCGCGGGCATCAACAGCAGCAAATGGTTCTCGCGCACCAGGCACGCCAGCCCGATCGCCGCACCCGCCAGCGGCGCCCAACGGAAAGCGCTCCCTTCCCTCGCGCGCAACAGGGCATACAGCGCCGCCATCGTCAGCAGCGGCGACAGGAACGACTTCATCAGCATGACGTCGTAAAACACCAACGGACCACAAACCGCGGCGAGCGCTCCCGCCACGATCGCCGTGGTCCGGCCGAACAGCCGTTCTCCGCACGCGTACGTCAGCCCGCACGTTCCGACACCGGCGATCGCTTGCAGCATCAACGGAACGAAATCGTGCGGGCCGAACAGCCGGAAGACCGCGCCCAGCAGATAGGGATAAAGCGGCCCCTGCTCGAAAACCTCCGCGCCGAGCCAGTCCCCCCCGGCGATTCGCAGCGCCCACTCGCGGTAATACAGGTGATCGGCGACGTGGAACTCGTACAACGGCGACGTCGCGAACAGCACGAGATACTCCAGCCGGACGATCGCCGCCAGGCCGATCACCCACCACAGTGGCCGGCGAAACCACCGCGCCAGGGGCGATCGCTTGAGTGCGGCATCGTCGTCGGCGCCCCGCCGAGCCGCGGCCCCGCGCCCGCTCTCCGTGCCGGACGATGCGACGCTCGTCCCCCCTGCCCCGCGCGCTCGGTCGGTTCGGCGCTCCTTCGACACTCGGCGGCGGCGTTTCGACATGGTCTCACCGCAACGCGGCGGCGAGCCGCGCCGCGCACGCCTCGACGACGGCCGCTTGCGCGCGATCGACCTCGTCGGCCGTCAAGGTTCGATTCGCGGAGCGGAACGTGAGCGCGAGCACGTAGGATTTCTTGTCGGCCGGAATCTGCTTCCCGCGATACTGCCCGGCGAACGCCGACGATTCGAGCAATTCCCCCGCCGAGTCGCGCACGATCTCCTCGACCTCGCGCCACGTCGTCGCCTCGTCCAGCAGCAGGTTGAGGTCGCGGGTGATCGCCGGGAACTGCGGCAGCGGCCGATACGGCGGCGCGAGGTCGGCCCGTTCCTCGAGCGTCGCCAGGTCCAATTCCGCCGCCGAAACCGCGTCCTTCAGATCGAGCTCGTCTGTGACCGCCCGGTCCAGTTCACCCAGCCAACCCCAGTGCTCTCCGTCGAGCAACACTTCGGCCCCGCGGCCAGGCGCGAACTGCGGCATGTCGGCCGGTCGCGTCGTCACGATCGCCGCCGGGTTCGCCCGCCGCGCGAGCGTCTCGGCCACGCCCTTCAGCTCGCGGAATTCCTGTCCCGAAACGAAGGCGATCCGTCCCGGTTCGACTTCCCGCTCGGATCGGCGGGGATCGGCGGCGAGATACGTTTTCGCGATCTCGAACAGTCGCGCGTCCGCCGTTCCGTGCCGCTCGTTCGCTCGCCGCGCCTCCAGCAAGCTCGGCACGAGGCTCGGCCGCAACACGTTTTCTTCGCGGCGGGAGGAATGCTCGACGGCGACGGCGGCCCGCACTCCCGGCGGCGTGAACCGGCCCGCCTGTTTCGCCGACACGAACGACAGCGTGACCGCCTCGAAGAAGCCGAGCGCCGCGAGCGTCTCGCGCACGCGGTCGGTCACGCGGTCGCGGTGCGTCTTCGCGCCGAGTTGCAGCGGCACCGGCACATCGTCCGGAATGCGATCGTACCCGTGAATGCGGGCGACCTCTTCGATCAAATCCGCCTCGCGCGACAGATCGCGCCGCCACGTCGGCGCGACGAACGCCGCCGACTCGCTCGATGACGAACCGGTGCGCCGCAGTCCCAGTCGTTCGAGAATTTCGATCGCCGTCTCGGCCGGCACGTCGATCCCCAGAATCCGCGCGAGTTGCGCGAAGCGGAGCGTGATCTCACCCCCCTGCTCCGCCACCGCCTCTCCGGCGAATGCCGGTTCGGACAGCAATTCCCCCCCGGCGAGTTCGAGGATCAGCTCGCAGCAACGCCGGCTCGCCCAGTCGAGCTGCGCCGCGTCGATCCCGCGCTCGAAGCGATACGACGACGGGCTGTGCAGGTTGAGCTTCCGCGCGGTGTTCCGCACCGAGAGCGGCGCGAACTGCGCCGCCTCGAGCAGTACGTTCGCGGTCCGCTCGCCGATCTCGGTGTCGAGGCCTCCCATCACGCCGCCGATCGCGACCGGCCGCTCGGCGTCGGCGATCACGCACGCCTCGGCGGGAAGCGGATATTCCCGCTGGTCGATCGCGACGATCTTCTCCCCCGGCCGCGCGCGGCGGACGACGATCCGCCGCTCCGCGAGCTTGTCGAAATCGAACGCGTGCAGCGGCTGGCCGCATTCCATCAGGACGTAGTTCGTCGCGTCGACGACATTGTTGATCGACGCCACGCCGATCGCCTCCAGCCGCGACCGCAGCCAGTCGGGACTGGGGCCGACCCTCACTCCGCGAATCACCCGGGCGACGTAGCGGGGGCAGAGGTCGGTGCATTCGATCTCGACCGACGTGACGGCGGCGGTCTTCTCGTCGCCGACAGTGGGAGCGGCGGCGGGAAGTTTCGACTCGCGGCGGAACAGCACGCCGAGTTCGCGGGCGATGCCGACGTGTCCCAGGCAATCGGGGCGATTGCTGGTCACTTCGAGATCGATCACCGGCCCGCCGGGCGTTTCGAGCACCTCTTCGAGATTCAGCCCGGCCATGGTGAGCCGCTCGGCCGCCTCGGCGACGCCGACGTCCCGCAGATCGAGATACTCCGCCAACCAGTTCCAACCGACTTTCATCGTGCGCGCAATCCTGCTGCCTGTCGAACGACCGCGGCGAACCGATTCCGCCGGAGTGTCTACGATACGGAGCGAACAGCCCGCACGGAAGGGCCATCACGCTTCCCGCGCCCCTGAGTCGCTGTGTGAGAACTCCATATGAGCCGCGGGGTTCATCCCCGCGGTGGTATGGCGGTATCGGTTGTCGATCTCGCTGCCGCCGCGCATTACGCCTTCTTCGGGAACGCTCGATATCGAAAACCAGGCGTTGCGATGGTTGAACGTCGGTGAGCACCGCGGGGATAAACCCCGCGGCTCATGCGGACAGACAACGCCACCCCACAGCGAGGCTCGGTCGGGCGGGCTCGGTTCGCAAACTCTCAATACCGCTCGACCTCGCCGGATGCGAGCATCGGATCGGCGGGGACCGCGACGCCGGCCCGTCGCCGGGCATCGTTCTTGATGTCCGTCAACGTGTCGCTGATCGAGAACAGCACGATCACCATCTCGCAATAGACCCGCCAGACAATGGGGCCGAAGATGATCATCAGCAGCCCCTCCAGCGCCCGCTCGTTCATCACGAAGAACAATCCGCCGAGCACCACCAGAACGATCCCAACCCAGAAAATGACCTGGACGATGAGCGGCGTGATCATCTTCTTGAAAGCAGATAGTCGGACATCGCTACGTCTCCCGCTGACGGTGAGGGGTGGGTGCCGAAACGTCGGCCCGCGAGCGCGGAACGTTCGGCGGCTTGCGCGTGCGAACGCCGCCGCGCTGATCCCGCCATTGAAACGCGGAAAACCCGGCGAAGCAAGCTTTTTATTCGAAGAATTAAACATAGCCCAAGTTACGCTCGCTCCGTTCGCGGCTCCGGGCCGTGTTCCGCAACCCGCGCCTCACCGCCCGGTGCCCGCGTCCTGTTGATGGCCGCGTTGTCGCCACGCCCAGCGATACAGGTTGCGGCTGTCGACGTAGCGGCCGCCTCCGGTGGCGCTGCCGAGCACGACGATCAGCAGGCAGTCCTCGCCGCGCCGCCCGCAGGAGACGAGGCACTCCCCCGCCGCGCCCGTCGTGCCGGTCTTCACTCCCTCGAAGCCTTCGATCGCCAGCAACTGGTTCGTGTTCTTCCAGGTGACGCCTCGCTCGCCGCCGTCGGGCCGCGCGATCTTGCAGGCATGGCTGCGCGTGCCGACGTATTCGCGGAACAGGGGATTCTCCCGCGCCGTCCACGCCAGCTTGAACAGGTCGCGGGCGCTCGACGCGTTCCGGCTGTTGCCGTGCGGGTCGAGGTACTTCGTCTCCCGCATCTCCAACGCCTTCGCGCGGCGATTCATCTCGGCGATGAAGCGGTCCAGCGAGTCCGCCTCCGGCTTTCCTTCCGGCGGATCGAAACGATCGCCGAAGTGCTCGCCGAACGCCGTCGCGGCGTCGTTGCCGGAGGGGAGCATCAACCCATAGAGGAGATCGCGGACGGAAACCTTCTCGCCGACCCGCACGTCGGCGGTCGAGCCGCTGGTCTTGTCGGCCCGCTCGGAGATCGTGACGACCTCGTCCAGAACGGCTTCGTTCTCGCGGGCCAGTTCGACGACGATCCAACAGGTCATCATCTTGGTGGTGCTCGCCATGTTGCGGACGGCGTGCGACTCGTGCTCCCACAACGGCTCGCCCGTCTTCCCGTCGCCGATGATCCACGCCTTGGCGGTGGTCAACGGCGGCCCGGTCAACGGATCGGCGGCCGCCAGTTCCTCCGCCGCCGGCGGTTGCGCCCCCGCGCCGGCCGGAACCACGAACAGCAGCAACGACAGCCCGACAGCGACGAAACGAACGGACGAGCGTCGATTCCGGACCAGCTTCGATTTCCCGATCGGCGACACGCTAGTTCCTCCCCGATTCGGCCGGCGCGCCCGGCGACCGATTCTCCCTGTCGTCACGATGCCGATGGGAGCGGGCCGGCCGACACGCGGCGCATGAAAAAAGCGAGAGCCAGCATCGCCGACTCTCGCCGTCTTCGCAAGCGTTCCGCGGATGAACGTCGCCGCGAACTTCGTCGGGGAAGCTAATCGTCGATTCCGTCGTCATCCAGCGGATCATCGGGGACGAGGGGCGTGATCGTGCGGGGGCGCTCCTCGATCGCTTCCTCCCGCGCCTCTCGCTCCGCCTCGCGGGCCTCGCGCTCCTGTTCGATCAACTCGCGGCGCGCCTCCTCGACGTTCTCGGCTTCGTCGCGGACCTCGTCGCGCGCCTCTCGCTTGGCCCGCGCCGCTTCGTGTTGCAATTCGCGTTGCTCTTCGTGCAACTCCTGACGCGCCTCATTCACGTCCTGCCGCTCTTCGAGCGCGCGTTCGGTCTTCGTTTCGCAGCCGGCGAACGTCAGGCCGGCGCCGAGCGCCAAGCCCAGGATCGACCATCGCATGGGATTCATCATCGGTGCGTCTCCCGTCGACATGAAATCCCGTTCGCCGCGGGCGGTCCGCTTGGAGAACGGGCGTCAGTATCCGACAGTCGAAGATGCAACGCGCGTGCCGAGCGTGTCGTCTTGCGGCCGACGCACATGCCTCGACGGCCCGAACTCCGCACGGGGCTTGGACTTGGAAATCCACCGGGCGCCCCGCATTCCTCTCGCGGGTACTCGACCGCTGCCGCCGCTGATCGCGCAACGATCAACGGCGGCTCGTTCCACCGCATTGCCAATGGGCTGAAATCGTCTCGCGGCGCCGTCAGGACAACCCGCGATCCCGGCGAATCCGCGTCACCTGCGCCACCACCTCGTCCACCAGTCGACCGTTGCGGTCGAGGGCCGCGTATTCCAGCAGGTTGACCACCAGATTCACGCCGACCGTCGTGGCCGCCAGCAGGAAGTGCAGCGTTCCCGGCCCCAGTCCGAACCATTCGCCGAACCGCACCGCCGAAGCCGGGTCGGCCCCCGCGCCGAAGACCGCCGTCAGAATCAGCAGCGCCAGCGCGCCGACCATCGCCGGAATCGTGCGGTGCTTCAACGCCCGGCTTTCGTCGAACCACGATGAGTCGAGCCGATACGCCCGCGAGGTCTCCTCGAGCCAGCGGCCCGTCCCCATGAAGTACGTCAGCACGATCGCGTGGACCAGCGACGCGAACAACAGCCCGGCGAGCGCCGTCAACAGGTGCAACCGCCGCGCGGCGAGCGCCGCCTCCCCCACGTCCCGCGGATCCTCGATCCACAGCCCGAAGACGAACGTCGCCACGAGCAACACCGTGCTCACGACGGCCAACGAGATGAAAATGCGCTTCACCGGGAAACGGACTCCGGTTCGAGCTTGGTGCCTTGGTATCGCTTGGACGATCACGATGAGAATACGACGAGGATATGCGATCGGACCGGCAAGATGAACTCCGCCGGGAGGAAACCACGAAGACGCCAAGGCATTTTCCGAACGTCGAGCCGTGACTCCCCCCGCTGATGCGGGAGGCTCGCTGTTTCTTCGTTGGTTGCGGCTTCGCCGCGCTGGGACATCCGTGGTCTCCTCGAATTCGCGCACGGCGAACGGAATTCGATCGATTGCAGTGCAGAGCGCAGCGCGACAGTGTCGGTCACCCGAACTCCGGAATCGGAAGGGAAGATCGGGACCGAAAAATGGACTGCAACAGCGAACGTGCGACACCATTCCTGCTTTTTCATTTTTCTGCCCTGCATTTTTCTGTCCGTAGAGTCCGCCGCGGCGAATCCTCCGGTACAATCGGGATTTCGCCGCGACCAGGCCGACGCCGATCGCTGCGGCGCGTCCGCCTTGCTCTCGCGGCCGGTTCCGAACATCGACACGACCCAATCACCGGAACGACGCCATGCCCGACCTCGACGACGGCGAATCGATCGAAATCCAAGGTTCCGCGAAGGCGCCCTACGTCGTCAAGAACACGGGAGGCGTCTATTCCTGCTCCTGTCCCGCGTGGCGCAACCAGTCGCTCGCGATCGAGCAGCGGACCTGCAAGCACATCCGCAAACTCCGCGGCGACGCGGCCGAGCAGGAACGCGTCGGCGGCGCATCGCCTCCCGCGCGGGAGAAAGCCTCCGCCAAGAAGGACAAGCCCGCCGGGCCGCCGCTGTTGCTCGCCCACGTCTGGGAGAACGACCTCGACCTCACCGACTGGTGGATGAGCGAAAAGCTCGACGGCGTTCGCGCCTACTGGGACGGCACGCGCTTCCTGTCGCGACTGGGGAACGTGTTTCACGCCCCCGATTGGTTCGCCGCCGGACTGCCCGACACGCCGCTCGACGGCGAGTTGTGGCTCGAACGGCGCGCGTTTCAACGCACGGTGAGCATCGTCCGCCGGCAGGACAAAAGCGATCATTGGAAGTCGATCCGCTACGTCGTGTTCGACGCCCCGGCGACCGACGCCCCCTTCGAGGACCGTCTGACGCTCGTGCGGGAATCACTCGAACGAATCGCTTCGGAATACGTGCGCCCCCTGCCCCACGAACGCTGCCGCGGAGTCGATCACCTGCGCGAGGAACTGGTACGAATCGAAGCGCTGGGCGGCGAGGGAGTGATGCTGCGGCAACCCGGCTCGCGTTACGAGGCGGGCCGCTCGACTTCGTTGCTGAAGGTCAAGACGTTCCACGACGCCGACGCGGTCGTCGTCGGCCACGCCCCGGGGAAGGGACGCCACAAAGGCCGGCTGGGCGCGCTCGTGGTCCGCTTGCCGGACGGAACCGAATTCTCGGTGGGAACCGGCTTCAGCGACAAGCAGCGCGAGAACCCGCCCGCGATCGGCGGCACGATCACCTTCCGCTACCAGGAACTCTCCACCGGTGGCGTGCCCAGGTTCCCTTCGTTCGTGAGACACCGGCAGGATGCCGAATGACGAACGACGGCGCGCGAACGCCCCTCACTCCCCCGCCCTTCCCGCCGCAACATCCCGCTGCTAAAATTCGCCTGCAACTCCGCCCCCACTCGTGCGACACTCGCATTCGAGCATTACCCGGTAGTGTAACGGCAGCACCACGGATTTTGGTTCCGTTAGTCGAGGTTCGAATCCTCGCCGGGTAACTCTTCCCACGAAGGTCGTGGGGCTTGGTTGCTTGACCGAGGCGTGCGACGAACTGGTTTGCGGGTCAGGCGTTCGGTCGATCGGGTTCCGCCAATCGCTGCCGCGCGCGTTCCGCCCAGGGTCCGCGGCGGTCGTGTCGCAGATACGCTTGCCAATGGGGGACCGCGTCGTCGCGGCGGCCCATGCGGAAGAGCACTTCCGCCCGGTGGAAGTGGGCGTCGGGATAGTCGGGGTGGACTTCCAGCGCGATGCCGAAGGCGTCCGCCGCGCTTTCCAACTCCCCCAGCTCCTCGTGAACGCAACCGAGTTGCGTCCAGGCTTCCAGGTAGTGATGATCCGCCTCGACCGCCGCGTAATAGCGTTCGACCGCGCCGGCCGGCTTGTCCAGCCGGTAGAGAGCCTCCGCCAGATGGAAATTTCCCTCGGCGTCCCCCGGCCGATCCATCAGGAACAGCCGGAACGCCTCGACCGCGGTGACGGCTTCGCCCTCTTCGAGCAGCCGGCACCCCTCGCGGAACCAGTCGTCCGCGGTCCATCGCAGTCGATCGGTCGCGGCGTCGTTTCCGGTGAAGGCGATCGACGCGGGGGATTCGTCGTCTCCGTCGAGCGGGTCGCCGTCCGAATCGCCGTTCACGTCGGGCGGGGCGAAGTCGAAGAACAGTTGCCCGCTTGCCGGTTCGAGCAGCTTCTCGCCGCGGCGATACAGCACCCGGCCGCCGCGGCTGAGGATCTCCAACTGCGCCAACGAACGATCCACTCCCGAAAGCACGCCGGACAGCCGCGCGAGGCTTTCCTCGAGCCTTTGCCGCGACACGCCGGCGGCGAGCAGTTCCGACAATCGCCGGGCGGTGCTGACTTCTCGAAAATCGAAATACGGCAGGCGGAACACGCGCCGCTCGGCGCGGATCAGGCCGATTCGTTCCCAGCGGCGAATCACCGCCAGCGGCAGTTCGAGCAGTTCGGCGAGCATCGCCGGTGTGTACAGCCGGCGGACTTCGTCGCGGCGTTCGTCGAAGCCGAGCAGATGCAGCCAGTCGGCCTCGCTGAGGACGCGGATGTCGAGGCCTTCCGTTCGCCATTGGACGACGCGTTGAAAGTCGCGGGCCGGCGCGCCGTCGTCATCGAGAGGCCAGCCTTCTTCGCCGACGACGAGCATCGTGGTTTGCCGGCTGGCATGTTCGGTGACGCCGCCGCCGGCTTCCTCGGCGAGCTGCCGGGCCTGCCGGTGCGTCATCGAGGCCAGCGTTCCGGTGAAGGCCACGCGCTCGCCCGCCAGCGGCGGCGAGCCGGCAAGCGCGGCGGCGGTTTCGGAAGGTGGTGCGGACATGGCTCGATCACGACTCTCACGGCGTTTCCGCATGATAACAGCCGGCGCGGAAAGTCCCAGCGCGACGCGGCCGCTCGAGTCCTTCACATCCTAGCGAGGACGCGCACTTCGCCCCCCGCATGCAGGATCGTCACCTGGTCCGCCGCCGGGGCATGCCGCGAGCACCGCCAGCACCGCATTGAGCGGCGGGCTACTTCCGCTCCGTGGCTCGGATCACCGCGTAAGTGCGGAGTTCCGCGACCGTCAGTTCGCGGACGGCGGGGGTCAGGCGTTCGACGAACCATTGCGGCTGTTTCGTCACGATCAACAGTCGGCCGGAAGGTTTCAAGGCCGCGAGCGCGCCTTGCAGGAAGATCTCCGCGATGCGGAAGTTCGAGAAGTAGGGCGGGTTCATCAGGACGATGTCGCAGGAGGCCGGATCGTCGCACTCGGCGTCGGCGTTCAATCGCGCTTCGATGTTCTCCAGGCCGTTCCGCCGCGCGCCTTCCCGCGTGCATTCGACCGCCCGCGGGTTCGAATCGACGGCGACCACGCGGACGTTCTCCGCGCGCCCGGCCGCGGCGAGCGACAGCGCGCCGCAACCGCAGCCGATGTCGAACACCTTCTCCCCCGCGCCGACGTCGAGGACTTCCAGCAGCGCTCGGGCGCCGGGATCGACGCGGCGATGGCTGAACACGCCGGGACGGCTGACCGCTTCGATCAACCGATCGCCGTCGCGGAACTTGAACTCGGCCCGAAACTCCTTGAGCTTCTTCGGATCATCCCGCTTCGTCGCGAGATACAGCACGCCGTCCTTCGCGGGACGGCGGGTGACCTTGGAAAACAGCTTGCGGAGTTCGTCGTGCAGCCACGTGTCGCGCGGATTGTCGCTGGCGCAGAGCATGCGGCCGCCGACCGGCAGGCGGAGCAAGCTCTGCTGGATCAAGTCGCGCGCCAGTTCCGCTTCGCCGTTCTTGAGGAACGGCAGCGCGACCGCGTCGTACTCGACTTCGGGAAAATCGCTTTCGCAGACGATCGACAGGTTGGGCGCGTCCGCGTGCGAGCGCCGCGCCTGCTCCGCCTGGTACAGGTCGAGGTACAGACACGTCACTCCGGACTCGGGAACGCGCCGCGCCACTTCGGACGCGAATTGCGCGCGGCCGACGGAGGTGCAGGCGATGCGTCGCGCGTCGAGTTCGGGAATCGTCTCGATCAGCAGTCGTTCGGCCGGCCGCACCGGGGGCGGCGCCGATCGGTCGCGCGTCGGTGAACCGCGGCGGGCGCGTTTCATGGCTCGACCACCCGGCAGATGTCGCACTTGAGATAAGCCGTCTCCGGGCATTGCGTGGAGACCGGATGATCGGGCGCCTGCCCGCGGGCTTCGAGGATCTGGATCGACCGCTCGGACCGCTGCGCGACGGATGCGAGCATCGACTCGAACTCCTCGCGCGAAATCAATCCCGAGCAACTGCACGAGACGAGCAGCCCGTCGGGCACGAGCAGTTCGACCGCGAGATGGTTCAGGCTGTGATAGCCGCGGAGCGCTTGTTCGAGCCCCTTGCGGTGCCGGGTCATCTTGGGCGGATCGAGGATCACCACGTCGAACCGCTCGCCGGCGTCCCGCAGTCGCTCGAGGGCGTCGAAGGCTTTCGCCTGCTCGAACCGCACGCGGTGGGCGACGCCGTTGAGTTCGGCGTTCGCGCGGGCCAGCGCGAGGGCCGGCTCCGACGAGTCGATGCCGAGCACTTCCTTCGCCCCGCCCCGCACCGCGCAGGCGAGCGCGAAACCGCCGCTGTAGCAGAAGACGTCGAGCACCCGCTTGCCCGCGACGTAGCCGGCGACCGCGCGGCGATTGTCGCGCTGATCGAGGAAGAAGCCGGTCTTCTGCCCTTCGACGACGTCGACGCCGAACCGCACGCCGTGCTCCTCGATGAACAATGGCCGCGGCGGCTCGGTTCCTTCGACCAGTCCATCGGCCGCTTCGAGCCCTTCGCTCTCGCGGATGCCCTTTTCCGTCCGCAGCCAGACGCCGGCCGGTTGCAGCTTTTCGGAGAGCAGTCGCACGAGCTCGTCGCGACGTTTCCACAGCGCGAGGCTGGTGAACTGCACGAGCAGCCAATCGCCGTACCGATCGACCGTGAGGCCGGAGAGGCCGTCGGCTTCGCTGGCGACGAGGCGGCAGGCGGTTTCGGGAGTGAACTCGGGGAACAACCGGCGGCGGAGGGCGATCGCCGCGTCGAGCCGTCGCGACCAGAGTGCCGCATCGAGAGCTACTTCCTCCGTCCAGCCGTACAGCCGCACGCGGATGTTGCTGTGCGGGTTGAACAGCCCGCGGGCGATGAACTCGCCGTCGTCGGCGAGCAGGCGGACTTCGGACCCCGGCTGAGGATCGTCCTGGATGCGATGAATCGCCCCGGCGAAGACCCACGGATGCCGATTGAAAAACGGCATCGCGCGGCGGGGTTTGATGGCGACGGTGGGGAGGGAAGCGATTGGGGGTAGAGAGTCGATCGAACGGGATGGGGTTGGAGGTTCGTGGTTGGAGGTCTGGTGATCCCGCGCGAAACCGCAAGCGTGTCGACTGCCTACTGCCGATTCCCCCCGGGTCCGGCCATGGCGGCTTCGACTTCCGCGAGGTAGGCGAGCAGACGGTCGCGTTCATCGGTGAGGTGCCGGACTCGGAGCAGCGAGCGGACGCGGGTCTTGAGTTCGAGGCTGTTGACGGGTTTCGAGAGGAAGTCGTCGCAGCCGGCGAGCACCGCCTTTTCGATGTCTCCCCGCTCGTTGAGCGCTGTGACCATCAGAATCGGAATGTCCTTGAACTGCCGGTCGCTCTTGAGTTGCTGGCAGACTTCGTAGCCGCTCAGCTTGGGCATCATGATGTCGAGCAGAATCAGATCGGGCCGCCAGGCGGCGACCTGCTCGAGCGTCTCCTGCCCGTCGGCGGCCATCGCGACCTCGTAGCCTTCGTCGGCGAGGTAGGCGTCGAGCAGTTCGCAGTTCTGCTGATTGTCGTCCGCGATGAGAATCCGCGACGTCTTCGATTTCGATCCGGTGTCGGGAACCGCCATGTCGGAACTCGCGAGGAAACGTCAGGAAATTTCGAGAAGGAGGCGCAACCGCCGCGATTATAGGACGGCCATCGAGGGAACGATACCGTCCCGGCTCGCGACGAGAAATTTCGGCGCCAGGGGGGGACGCAGTCGGCAGCCGCGACGCTTGCGGTTTCGCGGCCCCGACGCAATTCCAACCGAACGGCGAAACCGTCTGGAAGGCTGAAAACGCCGCGATCGGCAACCCCATTATTCGATTCCCAGCAGTGGCAGAGTGTGGTGGAGGTCGATCGGTTCCGCGTGGCGAACTCTTGCCCGCACGTCCTCGCGAAGGAACTCGAGATCGGCGAACGTGTCCACGTCGACCCAAGGGGGCAACAGCGCGTGGCTCGCGCCGCATCGTTCGACCCGCGCGATCGACTGGTCGAGCACGTGCGGGCCGCTCCACTCGATCTCCTCGAAGATCGGCAGCGCGGCGTCGCGTAGTCCGACCAGGCAATATCCGCCGTCGAGTGCCATACCGAATACGGAATCACGGTGTTCGAGCTGGACGAAAGCCTGATTCACGTACTCGACCGGCAAGGTTGGACTGTCGGAACCGATCACGAGGGCCCGTTCCCCGGGGCCAAGGTGCCGATGAAAGAAAACGCTCAGTCGCGTGCCCAGGCTCCCTTCCGGTTGAGGCCAGATTTCGTATTCGTCTCCGGCCAGAACGGCGAAGTGCGCCGCCGACGCCTCGTCCGCGGGGGTGATGCACAGCAAGCGCCGCGCGTTCAAGCGGCGGAAGCGATCGACCAGGTCGGCGGTGAAGGCGGCGTACAACTCGGCCGCGGCGTCGTCGCCGATCTCTGCGGCGAGCCGCGTCTTCACCGTGCCTGGGATCGGTTGTTTGGCGAAGAGGCCGAGGGTGGTCTTGGATTCGAGAGCTTGATTGGTCATGAGTCGGCGCGAAACCGCAAGCGTGGGGGTGACCGTGATCGAGTGGAGATCATTCGTCCCGTTCCGTGGTCGGGGCGGGATTGGGCGGCGCGTTCTCGATCAGGCGGCGAAGGAGGATTTCGTCGATGCGGCCGCGGAAGCGGACCTTCCCGTCGATCTCGACGACCGGCACGCAAGTGTCGAACCGCTCGACCAGTTGCGGATCGGCGTCGACGTCTACTTCTTCCAGGGGCGGCAGCCAGGCGGCGTATTTCCAGAGACTGTCCCGCGCGTGATCGCACAGGTGGCATTCTTCGCGCGTGTAAAGTAGCACGCGCTCGAATCGCCGGCCGGGGCGGGTCGGTTTCCAGCGGTCGGACGACGGGCCGCTCGAACGCAGCAGGCGCACTCCCGCGATCGCCGAGAGCACCGCGAAGAAGTACCACAGCGGGCGGGCGGAGTACCAGGAGCCAGGCATCGGCAAGTCGATCCGCGCGGCCCACTCGATCACCGCCAGACAGGGGATCGCCGCGGCGAGCAGAAGAGCGATCGTTCCGAATACCCAAAGCCCGCGCACCTCGGTCGGCCGCGCGGGATCGTCGATGGGGAGATGCATGAGTAGGTTATGAGTGACGAGTGACGAGTGACGAGTTACAACTGCTTACTGCCGACTGCCTCCTGCCGACTGCCGGCCGGAGTGGCAAGCCCCTTTCCCGCCTGCTACCTTATGAGATCATGCCCATCAAGATCACCGCCGATTCCTTTCTCAATGTCGTTCGACAAAGCGCGCTGATCGAGCCGGAGCGTTTGAAGAAGTTGATGGCCGAGTTCCGCGATTCCGGACTCGACGTCTCCAACTCCCCCGCCCTGGCCGAGGCGCTCGTCGATCGCGGTGCGCTCACCCGCTGGCAGGCGGACAAGCTGCTGCAAGGACGGCACAAGGGGTTCTTCCTCGGCAAGTATCGGCTGATGTCGCTGCTGGGGAAAGGGGGAATGAGTTCGGTGTATCTCGCCGACCACGTTCTGATGCGGCGGCGGTGCGCGATCAAGGTGCTGCCGGCCAAGCGCGTGGACGATTCCTCCTACCTCGGCCGGTTCCATCGCGAGGCGCAGGCGGTGGCCTCGCTGGACCACCCGAACATCGTCCGCGCCTACGACGTGGACAAGGAAGTGGACGGGCAAACCGAGATCCACTTCCTGGTGATGGAGTACGTCGAGGGGCGCGACCTGCAGGAAATCGTCCATCAGGAAGGCCCGCTCGATTTCATCCGGACCGCGGAATACATCCGCCAGGCGGCCCTGGGGATCGGACACGCACACAAGGCGGGAATGGTCCACCGCGACATCAAGCCCGCCAATCTGCTGGTCGACAAGAGCGATACGGTCAAGATTCTGGATCTCGGCCTGGCGCGGTTCTTCGACGACAAGGACGAAAAATCGCTCACCGTCGCGCACGACGAGAAGGTTCTCGGAACTGCCGACTATCTCGCCCCCGAGCAGGCGCTCGACAGCCACTCCGTCGATGCCCGGGCGGACATCTACAGCCTGGGCTGCACGCTGTTCTTCCTGCTGACCGGCTCGCCTCCGTTCAACCAGGGGACGCTCGCCCAGCGGTTGATGGCCCACCAGGCGAAGGAGCCGCCGACAATCGCTTCGTTGCGGGCGGATGCGCCGGAAACGCTGGTCGCGATCGCCCGGAAGATGATGGCCAAACGCGCCGACGATCGTCACCAGTCCGCCGAGGAGGTGTGGAACGCCCTCACCCTGTGGCTCGCCGACAATGCCGACGAATCCTGGAAGTCCCAGCATTCGCTCGTTCCGGGAAACGGCTCCGGCGAACTCGGCAGCGGCCCGCGGAGCCGGCGCGAAGGGGACGAGAGCGCTGTCGCCGCGGCCCCCGCCATCGCCGCGTCGGACGATCCACTGGCGTCGTTCCTGACGAACCTGTCGACACGAACCGAGGACGCCCCATCGCGCGCGGCGCCGTCGCGGGCCCACGTGTTCCCTGCCCCGGCGGCGTCGATTCCGGCCAAGCCCGCCTCCCGAACGTCGACGCCCCCAACACCGCCGTCGTCCCGAGACCGCCCGGCGCCGGTCGCGCAACCGATCGCATCTCGCGGGACCGCCGTCGCGACTGCCGCGAGTTCCTCGCCGGCGGCGAGCGCCGTGTCCGAGCCGCCCGCGGCCGAGCCGCGATCGGTCACGACGGCCGGCTTTCCCCGACTCCAAGTCGGCGCTTGGATCGCCGGGCTGCGGCGCCGCCCGCGGTTGACGCTTGTGATCGCGGGAATCGCGGGCGTCGCGGCCGCGCTTGGCGGGTACTTCGCCATCGTCGATTCCCCCGACAAGACGCCGCGGTACGTCACCGACGACGAGGACGTCCAGTCGCGCGAGGAACGGCTGCGAAAGGAACAGGAGGAACTGTCCGCCAAGCTCGTCGATCGCAATCTCGGCCCGGTCGTCGCCGTGGGGTCGGGGGGGGACTTCCAGACGATCGCCGAGGCGATCGCCGACACGCACCGCTTCTTCCAGCCCGCCAATGATCAAGAGACGCGGACGATCAAGGTCGTCGGCGGGCGAACTTACCCGGAGGCGATCTTCATCGACGGTTCGGACAGCGCCCGGCCGTTCCCCCGCGGCGTGACGATCGTTTCCGACGGTTCGCAGCCCGCGGTCCTCGCACCGTCCGGGACCGATCCCGTCGTCACCATCCGCAACGCGAACCGCTTCGTCTTCGAAGGCTTCACGGTGAAAGCGGACGGCAAATCGGTCGCCATCGCCCAGTCCGGGGACTTCGAATCCTCGCGGCTGCGGAACCTGAGGATCAGCGGCTTCACGAAGACCGGAATTCACGCGACGAGCACCGCAGGCCATCCCGACGCCGGCAACGAAGCCTACTTCGAGAACATCGAACTCACCGGCGACGGACCGGAGGCGGTCGGCATCCGCATCGGCAGCGAGGACGGCATTCCGGCGACGTCGCTCGTCGTGACCGAGTGCCGCTTCTTCGGACCGATGTCCGCCGGCGTGGTCATTCAAGACGCCCCGAACGAAATCACGATCGAAAACTCGATCTTCTCGGGAACGGGCATCGGCGTGCGCTTCGACAACCCGGGCGAATACATGCGGGCGATCCGTCTGCTCAACAACACCTTCCACGAACTGGACCACGGCGTGACGTTCACCGGCCTGCCCAGCCAGGTCTCGAGCGGGTTCGCCTTCGCGCGGAACCTGTTCGCGGGCATGCGCGGCGCGGAAGTCCTGGTGCGCGATGAATTCGACGAGGAGCGATTCTCGCGGCTGTTCGACCGCACGAATGGCTTGGCCTTCAACTTCTCCGATCGCGAGAAGCCCCAGACCCCCGGCCCCGGCGAACCGACGATCGTGTTCGAAGGCCGCGCGGCGAGCCGCGGCAGCCGGCAGGGAGTCGCAGCCGGTTTCCGGTCGACCGAGCGGTCGGCGGCGGACTTCCTGACGCCGGCGAGCGACAGCCCGGCGGCGAAAGTGGAAGTGGCGAAGGACGAATTCGTCCACGTCGGCGCGAAAAAACCCTGAGACGACGCGGGTGGCGTGACGCAAGTCATTGCGATGAAGCGACTTGTGGTTCCAGTGAACAGCCCCGCGGGTTCGTTCGCGGGTCGCCTCGCGCGCCGCCCGCTGGTGCGGAACGCTCCTATCCGCTGCCCCGGTGCGGGGTTACCGGCGCCTCTCGGCGGGTGATTCCGGAACCCGCGCGCCGGTTCGCTCCCCCTGTCCGATCGGCGCGGTGTCCATAACCGTGCGTTCACCACGGACTTGCGCTGTACACCTTGAGGCCGCGCCGCGCCGCCGCCTACGATGGAATTGCGAATGCGGTGCGGCGTCGGAAAAAACGCCGGCCTGAGTCCGAACATCCGGACAGGTCGGCGGGGCAGTCCGGCGCCGCTTTTCGCCGCGTTCCCGGAAGGGCAGCCATCCATGAACCGCACCACCAATCTGCGCTCGCGATCCCGCCGCGACCGGGCCAAGTCCCGCCGGGCGATTCAGCGCCATGCCGCCCGGGGGGCGCGGACGCGCGGCGCGACCATCAGCCGTCGCGACGGACGGCCCGCCGCGGCCCATCGCCGGCGCGGCCATTCCCGTCGCGACCGGGCCGAAGCGTTCAACGCGCCGGAAATCTGGCATCCTCCCGTGGGTGGCGACGTCCGCTACATCGTGCAACCGCCGGGAGCGGGTTACGTCCACCCGGTGACGATCGAAGACATCCGAGACCGAATCGCCGGGCTTCCGGAGGAGTTTCGCGCCGGCATCGAAGTCGTGCAGCTCAGCCGCATGACTCGCAAGCGGGCGCTGTTTCCCTGCTACGGAATGCAGTGGGGGCCGAACATCTATCTCTATCCGATCGAGGAATCGCTGCAGGAGCTTTACGTGCATCCGCCACTCCCCTCACAACGGATCGAAGCCCGGATGTTCGGCGGCGAGTGGTCCCGGCAAGACGGCTACTGGAAGCTCTCGTGGACCCGCGACGGCATTCGCGATTTCTACCTCAACAACGTCCTGATTCACGAGATCGGCCACGTCCACGACCGCCGCAACACCAACTCCGCCGACCGCGAACGCTTCGCCGAATGGTTCGCCATCGAGCACGGCTACCGCGCCTCGCGCGGCCGGCGGTGAGGGACGGAGTCGAGGGTTCGTGGTGACCCCATTCACGCGGTCCGCCGTGCGAGCGACGCGGCTTGTTTCGCACTTAGGCAGCCGCGGGGATTTATTCTACCGGCAGCCGGCGCGCGTCATTCCCGCGAATGCGGGAATCCAGGGATGCGCGGACGCGGATCAGATGGGTAGCCGCGTTGGTGATTGCTGGATTCCCGCCCCCGCCTTCGCGAGGGCAGGCACTGCGCGGGAATGAC
>JBBDNT010000173.1:0-21825 GCA_040877445.1 Planctomycetaceae bacterium | reverse complement strand
CTTCGACCCCAGCCACCCCTCGACGATTCGCACCACGGTAGTTCGAATTCCCGCCGTTGCCTTAAGCCCGTCCTACGCCGCCGAGGCGCTTGCCCATGGATCGAATCCCCGAGCCCCGCGCCTCGTCACGTTCACTCGATCTCGAAAAAGCCCCACCCAACCCGCTCACCACGTCCATTCCGGCGGAATGGACGTACAAGCGGAGACGGGGGCGCCATGATTCGATTCTGGTTCGCGCCGGAAAGTCCCCGTCCGCTCGCGCTGATGCGCATCCTGCTGGGGCTGGCCTTGCTGCTCGATTGCGTGCCGCGCTGGCCGCACGTCGTCGAAATGTATTCCAGCGCGGGGACGCCGTTGCCGCTGCATCCCGAGACGGTCTTGCATCCGCTAGAACTTCCCCCGGCCGAGACGGCGCTGTTGTACGCCGGGTTGCTGTTCGCCCTGGTGTGCGTGGTCCTCGGCTGGTGGACGCGGCTGAGTTTGGTCGCCGCCGCAGCGCTGCTCGCGTGGTTCGGCCTGCTCGACTTCGCGGGGACGATGAAGAAATACACGGTGATCGGGATCCATCTGCTGGTGTTGTCGGCGTTCTCGCGCTGCGCGGCGGTGTGGTCGCTCGATCGGCTGTTCGACTCCCGCCGCGATCGGCGCGTGTCGCTGTCGCCCGCCTGGCCGCGGCGGCTGATGCAGATTCTGTTCTGCGCGGTGTACGTCGGCGCGGCGACGACGAAGTTCCGCACGTCCGACTTCGCCACGGGCGATCTGTTGTACTTCTCGCTGCTCGATTTGCGGTGGGGAGGCGAATGGCTGGGGTTGTGGCTCGTCGCCCACCCCAAGCTGCTGGTCGTGTCGAGCTATGCGACATTGCTGTTCGAGACGGCGTTCCCGCTGCTGGTGTGGATGCCGCGGATGCGGCGGCCGTTGCTGCTCGCGGCGGTGTTGTTCCATTCGTCGATGGCGCTCGTCATGACGCTGGCGGTGTTCACGCCGGTGATGTTGGCGGCGTTGTGCGCGTTTCTGGAAGAGCGCGACCTGGTGTGGCTGCGTCGCTTCGGGCGGAGCGAATCACGCCGGGACATCGCTTCGCCGCGGTCGGCGGCCTCCGTCGGTCCCACGATCTCCCGCGTGCTCGCCCGCCATGCGCTGAACGGCGTCGCGTTTCTGACGGCCGGCGCCGCCTTCGTGGGCGCGGGCTTCGCTCACCAGCGCTCGGCCGATTGGTACGGCGTGTTCCGCGGCGCACCACCGGAACCGTTGATCGAAATCGACGAGGCGACCTTCAATGAAAGGATGGCGGGAGTCACGCCGCGGAACGCCGAGTACGTCTACCGCGTCGAATTGGGAGAGCGCATCTCGACGCATCACGCGTTCGGCGCGTCTTCCCGGTTTCGCGTCGACGAGCGAGCGTGGCTGCTGGTCCGCCTGATCCGGCCGCACCCGGGGATGCGGCTGGAACTCGAACTGGCGGCGACCGACGGCTCGTTCAATCGAGAAGAAGTCCATTTCGCGCCGCCGGAGATCGCCTACCTGTTCTTCCCGTTCGACTTCACGGACGAGCATCCGCCCGGCGATTACGAGATCGTGGTGAAGTCGAACGGCTTCGTCGCGGCGCGGAAGCCGTTCGAGTTGCTGCCCGCGGAGTGACGACGCCGTCACGCCATCACATCCAGCCCGCCGGCCGCGAGTCCCTGCGTCACTCCCTGAAAGCCGCCGCCGCCCGCGTCGCCGAACGCGCCGGCGAGCATCAGTCCGGCGAGAAATCCCATGGCCGCGCCCGGGCCTTGGCCCTCCTTGTCCTTCTCCAGGGCGGCGAGGATCATCAGCGCGAGCAGGAATCGCGCCGTGTCGATGCCGGGCGCCTCGCCGCACGCGGGACCGCCCGATCCATTCGCGCCGAGCACGTCGTGCGCCGCTCCGGAGGATGTCGCCCCCGTCGCGCCGCCGAGCATCGTCGTCCCGCCCAGGCCCAGACCGCCGCCCGCTCCGCCGCCGATTCCGCTGACTTGCATGACGTTCCCCTTATCTCGCTGACCAGCGCGCGAGACCATCCCGTTTCGGGAATGCAAATGCCGGACCACACGCGGCCTCTCGCGCACGACGACCCTCACCCTACGCCTCGCGCGCCGCGTCTCCCACCGCGGAAGCATGGGGAATTTCCCCCGCGCGGAAGAATTCGCATCCGAACGCCGTTCCAACCGCACCCGGCATCCGCTCGCGGTTTCGCGCGCATCCGTGAACACAGCGCCGCCCCCCGCGTTTCGTTTTCGCGACACCGGTCCGGGGAAGCGCGGCCCCGGCCCGTCGGCATGGAACCGAGTCTTCCCATCGAGTAGGCTGTTACCGCCGATGAATCGGACCCGTCCGCGGATTCCCGCGCGATCGCGATTTCATCTCTTTCCACTGCTTCAGGGAGAAACCAGATGCCCATCACTCTGCAAGAGGAAGCGAGCGGCAAGGTGCTCCGGGCCGACCTGAGCGGCAAGCTCGAAAAAAAGGACTACGAGCGCTTCGCCCCGGAGGTGGACCGCCTGGTTCGGGAAGAGGGGAGGATTCGCATTCTGGTCCGGATGCGAGACTTCCACGGCTGGACGCTGGGCGGGCTGTGGGAGGATATCAAGTTCGACTGGAAGCACGGCTCCGACATCGAGCGCGTCGCCCTGGTGGGCGAAAAAAAGTGGGAATCCGGCATGGCTTCGTTCTGCAAGCCCTTCACCAAGGCCTCGATCCGCTACTTCGACCAGGCGCAACTCGCCGAAGCCGAAACGTGGATCAACGAGGGGCTGACGCAAGCGGCGAGTTCGTAGAGACCGGCAGGGGAAGTCCATCGCACGTCCCTCGCGATGCGCGCGGGCGGAAACTCTCTTGCCTCGCCGGTTCGTTTCCGCGAGACTGTCGCCGGTTTCGAGCGCGTCGAATTCCTCGGCATCGTGCGGGAACGGAGTCCCCCCATTGCTCGCCTGGCTGTTGAACATCGTCTATCTGCTCGCCGCGATCGTAATCGCGCCGCTCATGCTGTACCGGGCGGTCGCGCGCGGAAAGTACCGCGCCGGATGGGGGGAGAAACTGCTCGGGAACCTGCCGCGGCGGGGGGAATCCGGGCGGCCGTGCGTGTGGTTCCACGCGGTCAGCGTGGGCGAAGTGTTGCAGTTGCAACCGTTGCTGCGCGCGCTGCGGGAGGCGGCCCCCGCTTGCGAGTTCCTCATCTCGACCACCACCGCCACCGGCCACTCGGTCGCGCGCGACAAGTTCCCCGAGCATCGCGTATGCTACTTTCCGCTCGATTTTTCGTGGGCGGTGAACCGGGCGCTCGCGCGGGTGAATCCCGACGTCATCGTCCTCGTCGAACTGGAATTGTGGCCGAACTTCATTCTCTCCGCCGCCCGGCGAGAGATTCCCCTCGCGCTCGTCAACGGTCGAATCAGCGCGCGCAGTTTTCGCGGATACCGGCGAGTCCGTCCCCTGATGCGGCGACTGCTGACGAACGTCCGCCTGCTCGCCGTGCAGACGGCCGAATACGGCGAACGACTCGCGCAACTCGGCGGGCCGCGCGCGCGGATCGAAGTCACCGGGTCGATCAAGTTCGACGGCCTCGAGGCGGACCGCGACAACCTGCGCACCCGCGCTCTGCGCGACGCTTTCGGGCTGACCGATCGCGACCGCGTCGTCATCGCCGGCAGCACGCAGTCGCCGGAAGAGTCGATCGCACTCGATGCGTATGAGTCGTTGCGGGCGGAACACCCCGAGCTGCGGTTGATGCTCGTCCCCCGCCACAAGGAGCGCTTCGAGGAAGTCGCCCGCCTCGTCGAAGAGCGCGGCCACGCGCTGCTGCGCCGCACGGAAACGCAGCGCTCCGCTTCGCCATCCTCGATCCTCGATCCTCCATCCTCCCCGCCCCCCGTTCTGTTGCTCGACACGCTCGGCGAACTCGGTGCCGCGTGGGGCCTGGCGGAGATCGCCTTCGTCGGGGGCAGCCTCACGAACCGCGGCGGGCAGAACATGATGGAGCCGGCCGCCTACGGGGCTGCCGTGCTGTTCGGCCCCAATACGCACAACTTCCGCGACGTGGTCGAGATGCTGCTCGTCGGCGACGCGGCCCGCGTCGTCCGCGACGGCGACGACCTGCGCGCGACGTTGCGCGAATTGCTCGCCACTCCGACGATCGGCCGTGAGCAGGGAAAGCGCGCCCGCACGCTCGTCCTTGCCCAGCGCGGGGCGACGGCCCGCACCGTCGAGGCGATCCGCGGACTGCTGCCGGCGATTGCCGACACCGGTTCGAAAGTTGCGCGCGACGCCGCGTGACCCGTGGAGCCGCGAAACCGCAAGCGTGTGGATGTCGTGTTAGTGTCGCGGCGGGGTGGCACGCCCTGAGGCTTTGCGAAGGGCGTGAGGAACGCCCGCCACAGCGGTCGGTGCGAGCGCGCGAAGATCAATGAGCCGAGGGGTTCACCCCCTCGGTGGGAACACGGGCGACCACAAGTGAAAGCTCACGTTCCTAATCGCGGCCGCCGTAAGACCACCGAGGGGATAAACCCCTCGGCTCATTGGTTAACCGAAGTGTCGCATTGCGGTTCTCCATGCGGGTGTCCAACGTCATTTCTTTCGTAACATTGAGCCACGAGTTTTGATATTCGAATCGCCCGCGAATGGTGGGAGGATGTATGAGGATTCCAGTTGCTCGATCGCCAAGGCGCGAGCCGAACGCTGCTGTCGGCACTTTTTCCCTCTTTCTTGTGCTGCTGCTCGTCCCGGCAACGGTTCGGCCGGAAAATTCGAAGGACGCGCCGTCGAAGACTTGGAAGGATTTCGCGAACGAATTCGACCGCGAAACGGTCGACGAGAATCGGGTGGCAACAGTCACGACATTGGAACAGATGCTGGAGTTGCCGTCGGTCAGGACGCTCACCCGTCAGGGGAATCGGCGCCTTTGGCAGGCGATGCTTCATCACGAGGACTCCCAAGTCGCGGCTTTCGGCTATCTATGCATTCGGCGACACGAGATGAAGCCGACTCCGATCGCAGCGTTGGTCCTGTGCGGACGAGCCTCGGACGAGTTGACGCTTGGCTTGGCAGTCACCGACGCGAAATCGGCCGATTGGTCGCGCGTCCCGAATTCGGAGATCACGATGGCGCTGGTCACATCCCGAGATCGACTTGCCGGCGGACAGTTCCCAAGGACGAATCTCGTTCTTGCGCTGAGTCTGATGCCGGAGAAGAAGCTCGAGGCTTGGGTCGCGAGCGAGGAATTCGATTCGCCGGCCGTTGACGGGCTCGTGGCGGCACACGCCATGAGCGATTTGTGCAGCCGATTCCAGGTTCGCAACGCACCGATGCCGGCGAAAATTGCGGAAAGGCTGTCGGAGCTGCGCGATATTCCCGGATACAGCCGGTCCGTCTTCGTGGCGCACGCGCCCACGTCCGCTCCCGGATTCGACGCGGCTCTGAAAGCCGCACTCGCCGATCCGGAATTGACGGAGGCCGATGTCATGATCGTCGTGATCTACAAGGGAGAGTACCTTCGCCAAGAATGGGGACGGTTGGCAGACGGCATTCCGAAAGTGCGGCGCGAGTTCGTGAAAAAGGCTCTCAAGATCATTCCCCCCAACGAACCCGAAATCGAATGAGTATGGGACAATCGCCATGCACTTCACGACTTGCGCCGCGTCGCCGTTGATCGCCTATGTCGACCGCGAATTCTCGATGTGGATCGCCCTGTTCGTCTTTCTGGCCGGCATCGGGCAACTCGTGCTCGCCGCCGGGAGCGTCGCGATTCCGCAGGTGCTCGATTGGCGGGGGAAGCTCGCGTCGCTCGATCCGTTGTTGCGGCGGTTGTTCTGGGTGTATGCCGGTTACATTCTCGCGACGAACTTCGCCTTCGGCCTGCTGTCGGTGGTCTTCGCGCGCGAATTGACGAGCGGCGACCCGCTCGCGCGGAGCGTGTGCGGGTTCATCGCGGTCTATTGGGGGGCTCGGCTCGTCATTCAGTTCGCGCTGTTTCACTCGGCCGCGCCGCCGGGCTTCGGATTCCGGTTGGCGGAGGGGGCGTTGACTGTGCTGTTTCTGTTTCTGGCCGTGGTTTATACGGCGGCGGTGTTCGTGTGAGGGGTGGAGTGCGCGATCTGATCGCCGCGAAACCGCAAGCGTTTGGGGGCGTCGATGAACGTGTTCTTGCCGCATGATCCCGACGGACTCGCGCCGGTCGCGTTGCTGCTCGCGGCGGTCTTCGGGGCGGCGTTCGCGCTCGCGCGGCTGCCGGCGACCGAATGGAACCGCGTTCCCGCATGGTCGGCCGTGATCGTGGGAACGATTCTTGCAGATCGTATCACGCTGGACGAACCGGCCGGGTTCCGGATGCTCGCGCTGATCGCCGCGCTGCTGATCGCGATGAAGGGGGTCGTGTGCGTCGAGTCGCGGCTGGCGGGACAGCCGCGGTTGTGCGTGTTCGCGTGGTTCGCGTTCGCGATCGCTTGGCTCGGAATGCGCCCCGTCGTGTTCGCGAACGTCCCCGGCCCGGCGCGTCCCGGCACTCTCGATCATCTGCGAAAAGGGACGCTGTTCGTCGCGATCGGATTCGCATTGGCGGTCTGTGCGCGATGGTGGAGCGCGCAAAGTGGTTCGATCGAAGCGCTCACCGATGCGCGGCGACACGTCGGCGTCGCGGCAATGATGGTCGCGTTCAGCCTGGTGGTCCACTTCGGCTTGTGCGAATTGCAGGCGGGATGGTGGCGAATGCTGGGGGCGGATTGCCGTTCGCTGTTTCGCGCCCCGCTCCGCTCGACGAGCCTGAAGGAGTTCTGGGGGAGCCGCTGGAACGTCGCCTTTTCCGAAATGACGGCCCTGGCGGTGTACCGGCCGCTGAAGCCGTTCGTGGGAACGAGCGCCGCCGCGACCGCGGCATTCCTGTTCTCCGGGCTGCTGCACGAGATCGCGATCAGCGTGCCGGTGCGCGCGGGATACGGCCTGCCACTTGCCTACTTCGCGCTGCACGCGCTCGCGATGCGATTGGAATCGCGCCACCTCGCGGCGACCTTTCATCAACGGCGTTGGCTGGGGCGCATCTGGACGCTCGCGTGGATCGTGCTGCCGTTGCCGCTGTTGTTTCATCCGTGGTTCGTGCAGGGCGTGATCGTGCCGTTACTCGGAGTGGCGAAATAGGCGCCTTCCGTGATTCCCGCGCAGGCGGGAATCCAGCAATCGCCAAGGCGGTTACCTATGGGATTACTGTCCGCGCATCGACTGGATTCCCGCCTTCGCGGGAATGACGCGCTGCGGACACGGTCGAATGGCGAAAGATTCACAACCTCTCACTCCTCGAGCGGCACATGAACGCGTCGTGGCTCTTCCTCGTCGAGTTCGAGGTCATCGAGACCCTCCGGAACGAGGGGCGGCGCGTCCTCGAAGTGCCGCTCGGCCGGGGCGGGGACGAATTCCCCCTCGATCGCCGGCGGCGCGGCGGAGACGAGCGCGGTCGTCGCCGGCGTCGGGTCGTCCGCGAGGTACAGCGCGTGATACTCCAGCAGCGTCCCCTTCTCGAGGTTCACGTTGCGGATCGCCAGCGCGTATTCGACGCGGGCGCGGTAGTAGCGGCTCTCGGAGTCGGCGAGGCGGCGCTGCGCGTCGAGCAGCCGGTCGATGTCGACCGTGCGTCCCGCGCGGCGGACCGCTTCCAGCGAATCGAGGAAATCGCGGGCCGCCTGCAAGCGGTTGAAGTTCGTCTGCATCACTTCGTGAGCGCGATCGACTTCCGCCTGGGCGTTGCTCAAATCGTGCAGAATCTGCCGTTCCTGCTCGTCGAGAATCGCCCGCTCTTTCGCCAGGGCGAGTTCGGCGTTCTGCACCGCGGCGTGGCCTTTGCGGAAGCCGAGAGGCATCGAGAACTCGACCCCCAACTGCCATTCCTGGAAGTCGCCGCTCACGAGGTCGTCGATCGCGTTGTCGAACCGCTCGGTCGAATCGTAGCCGAGGTAATGTTTGCCGAACCCGCGGAAACGATAGCGGCCCATCGCGTCGAGCTGAGGCAGCAGGAAGTTCTTGCTGGCGAGCAATTCGAGTTCGCGGCGGCGGACCTTCAGTTTTTGCCGCTTGAGTTCCGGGCGGTTCATCATCGCTTCGACGACGAGCGCGTGCCAGTCGAAGTCGACGCGGGCGGGCGTCGGTTCGTCCTGCGTGCGGACGAGACGCTGATCGGTGATCGGCACGCCCATCAACAGCCGCAGACGGCGCTCGGCGGTGAGCACGCCTCCCGTCCCGCGGAAGGTGCCCCCGGTCGAGCCGTTGAAGGTCCGCGTGCCGTCGACGGGAACGCCACTGAAGGCGTTCTGCACTTCTTCCTGGAAGCGGAAGTACTGCTCGCGGGACTGGGCCTCGCGATCGGCCTCGCCGCCGCTCAACTGGCCTTTACGGGCTTGGATGTTCCGCCACGTTTCGAGGCTTTCGTCGCGGGCCTCGACGCGGGCGTCGAGATCGCGATAGGCGAAGTACAAGTCCCAGTAGGCGTTCTCGATGTCGGCGATGAAGTCGCGGATGCCGAGCTCGAAGTCGATGTCGTTGATCTCGTCGTTCACCTTGGCGATCAGCACGCCGTTGAGCGCGCCGGGCACGCCGTTCGGTCCGGCGACGCGGTTGAACGTCAGACCGCCCCCTTGGAGCAACGGCTGACGGACCTCGCCTTCCAGAATCGTCGTGAACGCGCCGGGAAACTGGTTGCCGGGGGCGTTGTTGTGGTCGTAGATGGTGTTCGTCCGCACGGCCATCTCGGTCCCCATCATCCCCTTCTTGGCGAGTTGGGCCTGGTAGACGTTCATGTCCTGCGTGAGCAGTCGGGTGCCGCCGCCGAAGAAGGCGTTGTTGAGCGCCCGATCGTTCTTCTCGAAGAAGGCGCTGGCGGAGAGTTCGGCGTCGAACGCGGAGAGGGCCGCTTCCTGCCCGAATCGCGGATCGGTGAGGAACAGGGCCTTCGTGTAGCGCGTCTGGGCGCCTTCCGGAGCGCGGAGCACCGCCCCTCCCAGCTCGCGAATGACCTGCGAGTTCCGGCAGGCGTAATGGATCGCCTCCATCAGCGGCAGATCCCAATACTCGATCGGGTCGTCGCTCGACAGCGTTCGCGGCCGCGACGCGGCGGCCACATCCGGTTGCGGTTGCAGGTCTTCGTGCGTGGGGTCGGCCCCTTCGGCGACCGCCTCGTAATAGGCGAGATCGTCGCCGCGGAACAGCGCGTGCTTGTCCTCGACGGTCGAGCAACCGCACCACGCGAGCGCCGTCACGAGAGCCGCGTAGCCTGCGAGCGAGCGAGCCGCCCGGACCGCGATCCCAACGGGCCGCGCCGATTCGCGTTCGCGGCGGATTGTGGAACGTCGGCTCATGCAACGGTTCCCGGTGGGACGCCGCACCGCCCCAGAGACAGGGACGCGGCATGGAACGGTTCGAGCCGCGACCGGCGCGCGCGGCCGACGGTTGAACGGCTGTCCGTAAATCGTCCGCCGCCCGGCCCGCACGACAGTCATTTTCGGCAAAGTCACCGCTTTCCGCAAAATCGGAACGACCCGACCGGCGAGCCGATCCGCGGTTTGACCTTGGTCGTCGCGGGACGCCGAAGTAGAATTCGCGCGCCGACCATCGTCGCGCGGTCGCCGAATGGCCCGCCGAAATTCCCTGCGCGAATGCGCAGCATCCTCCGCAGACGGATCGCCCGCCGTGCGCGTCGCCTACCTCGATTGTTCCACCGGCATCAGCGGCGACATGACGCTCGCGGCGCTGATCGACGCCGGCGTCGATGCCGCCGCCATTCGCCGGGCGATCGATTCGCTGGGCCTCGCCGGCGTCGCGCTCGAAATCAAATCGGTCCTCAAGGAGGGATTTCGCGCGACCCACGTTCGCGTGACGCATCCCGAGCAGCACGCGCACCGGCACCTGTCGGACATTCTGGCGATCGTCGATCGCGCCCCGGGCCTCACTCCGTCGCAGAAGGAGCTTGCCCGCCGCATCTTCCGCGCGGTCGCCGAAGCCGAGGCGAAGGTCCACGGGCAAAGCGTCGAGTCGATCCACTTTCACGAGGTCGGGGCGATCGACTCGATCGTCGACATCGTCGGCGCCGCGGTCGGGTTCGACCTGCTGGGGGCCGACCTCGTCGTCTCGAGTCCCGTTCCGACCGGACGCGGACAGGTGCGGATCGCCCACGGAATCTGCACGGTCCCCACGCCGGGGACGGCCGAGTTGTTGAAGGGCGTTCCGCTGGTCGACGTGCCGGTCGAAGCCGAATTGACCACGCCCACCGGCGCCGCCATTCTCGCGACCGTCGTCGATCGCTTCGACGCGCTGCCCGAGATGACGATCGAGGCGATCGGCTACGGCGCCGGCACGCTCGATCTGCCGGGGCGGGCGAACGTGCTGCGGCTGTTCGTCGGCAGCGCCCGCGATGATGTCGAGTCCGACCAGGTGATGCTGCTCGAAACGAACCTCGACGACGTTTCCGGCGAAGTGATCGGCTACGCCAAGCGGCGGCTGATGGATGCCGGGGCGCTCGACGTGTTTTCGACTCCCATCCAGATGAAGAAGGACCGCCCGGCGGTGCTGCTGAGCGTCATCGCACGCCCGGCGGACGCGGCCCGGCTGGAAGCGGTGCTGTTCGACGAGACCGGCACGTTCGGCGTCCGCCGCCAGCGGATGGAACGCGCGAAACGCGCCCGCCGGGCGCACACGGTCGATACGCCCTTCGGTCCGGTCGCGGGAAAACTCGGCTGGCGCAGCGGCGGGCGGGCGGTGTTCACGCCGGAGTACGAGTCCTGCGCGGCGATCGCGGCGGAAGCGGGAGTGAGCTTGAGAGAAGTCCAACGGGCGGCCCAGGCGGCATTCGAGAAGGCCCCGGCCCCCGAATGGCCGACGCTCCACGACCACCCGGCGCTGACGCCGGTCCCGTCGCACCCGGGAGAACACCCGCGAGCGCACGATCACGATCATCACCACCACGATCACGATCACGATCATGACGGCCATCATCACGACCATTGAACGTCTTCTCCCCCCGCTCACGCGGGAGGCTCGCTCGAACGCTGAAAGCTGAAAGCTGAAAGCTGAAAGCTGATAGCTGATAGCTCCTTCCCATGCCCGACTACCGCGTCCAACTCGACCTCTACGCCGGGCCGCTCGATCTGCTGCTGTATCTCGTGCGGCGGAGCGAGTTGGACGTGCTGGAACTGCAGATTGCGCGGATCACGTCGCAGTTCGTCGAGTTCCTCGAGGTGCTGGAATTCCTCGATCTGGACCAAGTGGGCGAGTTCCTCGTAACGGCCGGCACGCTGCTCGAAATCAAGAGCCGCCTCGTGCTGCCTCAGCCGGAAGAGGAGGCCGAAGCGGAGATCGAGGACGAGCCGCGGGGGGATCTCATTCAGCGCTTGCTCGAATACAAGCGATTCAAGGAGGCGGCGATCGCCCTCGAGGAGCGGGCCGCCCTGTGGCAGGACCGCTTTCCCCGCCTCAGCGACGAACGCCCCCGTCAGGAGAAGGATCCCGCGGCGGACCGCATTCGCCAAGTCGAACTGTGGGATCTGGTCGGCGCGCTGGCGCGCGTGCTGCGAACCAGGACGATCGAGCGCGAGCACAGCGTCCGCCACGAAGAAGAGCCGATCGCCGCGCATGTCGCGCGAATCGCCGCGCGCGTCCGCGCGGAGGGCAGAATGCCGTTCAGCGCCTTTTTCGACGGAACCAATCGCCGCGGCCGGATCGTGGCGATCTTCCTCGCGGTGCTGGAGTTGTTGCGGCATCACGCCTTCCGGGCGGAGCAGCCGGTGGATGGCGGCGAAATCTGGGTGATGCCGCCGCTTCCCGGATGTGAACGATCGCCGCTCGACGACGGCCCGGCCGACAAATAAGCCCTCATTGGGAATCGCGAAAGAACAAGTTGCTCGACGACGCAGGAAGGCTGGCGCGCCCTGAGGCAGCGGCGGGGATTGATCCTACCGGCAGCCGACGCCCGCGGATCGAGCCGCGACCGTGAAGGAAGTCGCCGGCGCGCGTCATTCCCGCGAAGTGCCTGCCCTCGCGGAGGCGGGGGCGGGAATCCAGTCGATGCGCGGTCGGGGATCACATGGCAGCCGCCTTGGCGATTGGCTGGATTCCCGCCGGCGCGGGAATCAAGAGTCGGGTGGCGGGGGCGCTTCGCGCAGCGAAAGCCCCCGGCGCGCGCCACGGGGGCTTCCGCGTTGCGGAGCGCCCCCGCCACCCATCGCCGAAGAGAGTTGGCGTCGCCAAAAACTCTTGCCACACCCGCCGCTGCCTTGGATGCTTCGTGCGGTTGACAATCCTCCGCGGCCGATTAGAATGGAAGTTGAAGTTGAGATTGAGTCTCAATACCGTATACCGTGTTTTGGTCGGCAGTCGCGGCGGGGATGCCGCGCTGCTCCATCTTCCAAGCTCCCATTCTCGGGGGCGGATCACGCCTCGCCAGATGGCATCCGTCATACAATCCGGGCAACTGGTCGTCTGCCATTGCCTGCAAATCAGCGAGGATGAAGTCCGCGATGCGATCGCCATCGCCGGCTGCTGCACGCTTCCGCAGGTTCGCCGCTGCACCGGCGCGGGAAGCGGGTGCACCGCCTGCCATCGCCGCATCGTCGAGCTGCTGTGCGAGGAAAACCTCGACGCGGCCGACGCGTGCGGCCTTCGGGAGTTCGCCGGAGCGGAGCGTCACTCCGGCGAGCCCTCTCCCATCTGCGACTGAAGGTACAGCTCGACTCCCATCTTGTCGATGAGGTAGTTCTGCGCCTCGTGCCAGTGGACGCTCTCCTCGCTTTCGACGAGGATGCGTTCCATGATCTCCTTGCTCCCGGCGTCCTTCTCCTGGACCGCCAGGGCCACGCCGTCGTTGTAGGCGGCGACCGCGCCGAGTTCGAGCTTGAGGCCGTTGGCGATCTGCTCGGCGACGTCCTTGCCGACGCGGATCACGTCGTAGCGGGCGATTTCCGGCGTGCCTTCGAGGAACAAAAGGCGGTCGATGAGCAACTCGGCGTGCTTCATCTCCTCGATGGATTCCTCGTAAAAGTGCTTGGCGAGCTTGCCCAGGCCCCAATCGGCACACATCTTCGAGTGGATGAAGTACTGGTTGATCGCCGTCAGCTCGATGGTCAGTCCGGCGTTCAACGCGTCGATGACGTTCTGCTTGCCCTGCATGTCGTTCTCCGTCCGAAGTGGATAGCCGACGCGGCTCGATCACCGCGTTCCCGGCAGCAGATTCTGCACGGTCGCGGGCGAAGCGTCCACGCCGAACGAGCCACCGTTCGGAAAAATTCGCGAATTGAAACGGCGTCTCGGGAAGAGATCGACTTCGATTCTCACCGCCGCGGCTTCGATCGCTTCTTCTTGCCGCGCGGCTCGCGCGCGCCGTTGCGATCGGCGCCGTCTTTCGCTTGCGACTGCTGACTTCCGGCCGAGTCGGCGGCGGCGAGCAGGCGGGCGAGCAGGCCCTCTTTCTTCGGTGCGGCGGGTTGATCGGCGTCGCGCGGGCCCGCCGAGATCTTCTTCTTCGCGGTGGGGGCCTCTTCGTCCCCATCGTCGTCGTCGCCCAGCGACGGGGCGGCGGTCGTCCAGTCGAGCACCTTGCGTTCTCCCAGGCCCCACAACGCCGAGGCGATGAAGTACACGCACAGCCCCGCCGGCACGCGGTAGAACAGGAAACCCATGAAGATCATCATGTACTTCATCATCTTCTGCTGCATCGCCGATTGCTCGTCGGTCGGCGGCGGCATGAACATCTTCTGCTGCACGATGAACAACACGATGGTGATGATCGGCAGCAGGTTGAACTCGGTCCAGCCGACGATCGGCACGCGGAAGTTGCCCGGAAACGGGAACAGCGCATCCGGCGCGGCGAGATTGTCCGCCCACAGGAACGACGCCAGCCGCAGGTCGACCGCGTTTCCCAGCGCCTGGTACAGCCCGATGAAGATCGGAAGCTGAAGCAGGATCGGCAGGCAGCCCGCGAAGGGGTTGTAATTGTGCTTGCTGAACAACTCCATCTGCGCCCGGGCCATCTTCTCCTTGTCGTTGCCGTGCTTCTTCTTCAACTCGGCGATCTTGGGCTGCAGTTCCTTCATCATCTTGGCGCTGGCGGTCTGCTTCTTCGACAGCGGGAACATCGCCCCGCGGACGATCATCGTCAGGAAGATGATCGCGATCCCGTAGGGAATCGAAAGCGAGTTGTGCATCGCATTGAGGAGCCACAGCATCGGCTTGGCGACGAAGCCGAACCAGCCGAAGTCCTGCACGTCCTCTGCGCCGATGACGGCGAGCAAGTCCTGCCGCTTCGGACCGGCGAACAGCGCGTAGGAATCGCTCAGTTGGTTGCCCGGTTCGAGCGTGCGTTCGATCGATTGCAATTGCGCGCTGACGTCGCTGTGCGCCTGCGGCTGCCATTCCTTCACGAACTCCGCCCGCGCGTGATCGATCGTCTGCTCGACCAGTTGGTCCTGGGGGACGACCAGGGCCGCGAAGTATTGCTCGTCGACCCCGATGAAGCGGATCGGCGTCCGCCATTCTTCGATTTCCTTCTTCGCGGCCGCGTCGGCGATCTCCGCGGCCGTCTTGGCCCGCGCGGTCACGCTCCGCTCGGCGAGCGGAATGTCCTGCTGCCCTTTCTCCAGAAACCCGACCCGCACCCCGCGGTGATAGCGGGCGTTGTCGGCGTTCTCCAGCGGCACCCCCACCGGTCCCTGCAACAGGTACGCGACCTTTTGCGGCGCGCCCGAAACGTTCTTCACCGTCAGGTCGAGATGCAACTGGTAGGGGACCGACTCGGCGTCGCGGGCGGAGCGGCCGCCGGCGGTTCCCGGCTCCAGGCGATACGTCTTGGTGACTTCCAACCCGCCGTGGCGCAGCCGGTATGTCGCGGACCGATTGACGTTCCGGTCGCTTGAATCGACGACCGTGTCGACCAATTCCCAGTTCAACTCGTCGGCGGGTTTTCCGAGCGCGGCATCGAGCGGCTCGATTCGGGTATCGAACGTCCGCTGGTCGGACCGCGCGGATCCGACGATCGTCAGCGGTCGATCGCGGTCGTCCAGCTTGCGGTAACGAGGATCGTTGAGGTCGATCTGGACGACGCCCGCCCCCTTCGAGGTCAGGCGGACGTCCAGAAAATAGCGCGAATCCCCGTTCTCGGAACCGAGCACGACCGGCGCGTCGGGATGTTTCGGGATCGCGGCCTCGGCTGGTTCTCGTGCCGCTGGATCCTTCTCGCCGGGAGCCCGCGGCCCGATTTCCGGTTGCCGCGGATCCTCCGCCGGCGGATCATTCTCCGCCACCGCGGCCGGAGGCGCGTCGCCCGGTTTCTCTTCCGGCTGCTGCTCGGCCTGGGCGACGGGTTGTTCGGCTTGGGGTTCAGGGCGCGGGTGCAGGCGCTCCATCACCTTGCCCCAGCCGATCAGGAACGCGACCGACAGGACGACGAACAACAACAGGCGACGTTGATCCATGAGCGGGAAAGCCGTGGGGGAAAAGACTCTTGCGAAAAAATCGGTTGCGGAGGTGACGTGTCACGCGGGCGGAGCCGGGGCGGACCACCGACCGGTGCGATGGGCGGCCGAATTCTCGCGAATTCAGCCGCAGAGGGCCGAATCCGTGCGAATTCGGCGACGACGTGGAGAGATTACCGGCCGTCTCTCAGGCGGTCCCCGAGGAAGTTGTCGAGGTCGGGGATATCGTAGATCTTGGCGATCGTCTTCTCGAAGTCGTAATCGACCCGGACGAAGCGCACGGTTCGATCGTCGAGAATCACGTACGAGGCCCGCGGATCGCTGTCGCGGGGCTGCCCCACCGAGCCCACGTTGACCAGAGCCTTTCCTTCGCCGAGCTGGTACTCGTGGCCGATCTCGTCGGGCGCGAGAAAATTCAAATCCTCCGTGAACACGCCGGGAATGTGCGTGTGCCCCTGGAAACAGTACTTGTCGACCAACCCAAATATACGCTCCATCTTCCGCTGGTTGTAGATGTCTTCCGGAAAGACGTACTCGTTCAGCGGGTTGCGGGCCGAACCGTGAACGAACAGCAGGTCCGCCTCGCGCCGCATTCGGGGGAGTTCGCCCAGGAATTCCCAGCGGGGACCGTTGCCGGTCCGGTCGGCCGATTCCAGCTGCTTGCGCGTCCAGAAGATGGCCCGCTCGGCCCCGGCGTTGAACCCCTCGGGATCGAACAGCGCCCCTTGATCGTGGTTCCCGAGCAGGCACATGGCGCTCCGCTCGATCACCCGGTCGACGCACTCGCAGGGGTTCGGTCCATAGCCGATGATGTCTCCCAGGCAATAGATCTCGCGGATGCCCCGCGAGTCGATGTCCTTGAGCACTTCCTCGAGAGCTTCGAGGTTGCCGTGAATGTCGCTGATGATCGCTCTCAAGGAGTGTCCGCTCCCCGTGCGCCGGGAGATTTCGAGTGCCTTTGGGCGTCACAACCCGATGCTGGAGTGTAATTTGCCGCCGCCGCGCGGGTCAAGTTCGGGGTTTCGCGAATAACGGGGTCGCGGCGTGGCCGACGGCTTTCAGCACCGCGGCGGCGGGATCTTCTTCCGGGGCGGTTGCCGGCAGCTTCGCGTACAGCAGGTAGAATGTCGGAATCAGAATCAGCACGAGGACCGTCGCCGACATCAGTCCGAACGCCAGGCTCGCCGCCATCGGGATCACGAGCTGCGCCTGAAACGAGCGTTCGAGCATCACCGGCAGCAGACCCGCGATCGTGGTGACCGAGGTGAGCAGCACCGGCCGGAAGCGGCGGCGACCGGCGTCCAGCAACGCCTCTTCCAGTGGAATGCCGTCCCGCACGCGGTGGTTGATGAAGTCGATCAGCACGATCGAGTCGTTCACGACCACGCCGGTGAGCGCGACCAGTCCCAACATGCTGAACAGCGTCAGCGGCAGCCCCATCGCGGCGTGACCCCACACCGCGCCGATGATCCCGAACGGGATGATCGCCATGATGAGCAGCGGCAACCCGTACGAGCGGAACTGGAAGGTGAGCAGCGCGAACATTCCCAGCAGCGCCACCACGAAGCCGAGCATCAGGCTGCGGATCGACTCGCCCTGCTGTTCCTGCTGCCCTTCCCAGCGAATGGCGACCTCGGGGTACTCCTCCAGCAGTTGCGGGATGAATCCGCCCGGCGCCTTCAGTTCGTTGACGATGGCGGCGGCGTTCCCTTCGGCTTCGTTGACGTCGGCGCTGATGGTGATCGATCGCTGCTGGTCGATGCGGTTGATTTCGGAATAGCCCCGCTCGATCCGCACGTCGGCAAGTTCGGTGAGCATGGGACCGGCGCCCTCGGCGGTGCGAATCTGGATGTTCTCGAAATCGGCCAGCGAGCGGCGTTCTTCCGGCGGATAGCGGACCATCAGCCGCACTTCGTGCCGGCCGCGCTGCAGCCGCATCACCTCTTCGCCGTAATACGTGGCGCGGACCCGGTCGGTGATGTCCCCCAGCGGAATGCCGAGGGCGTCGGCCCGGTCCTTCTTGCGAAGCTGGAACTCGGTCTTGCCGGGGTTGGAATCGTCGCTGATGTCGTGGACTCCGGGAAACTCGGCGAGGCGGGCCTTGGTCTTCGCGACCGCTTCTTCGAGGCGGTCCATGTCTTCGGCGGAGGCGAGCAGCTTGAATTCGATGGGCGTGCCGGCCGGTCCCATCTCGGCCGCGCCGAACGTGACGCTTTCGGCCCCGGCGAACTCGCCGGCCGCGCGCCGCCATTCATCGATGATCCGCTCGCTGGGAATGTCGCGGACCGACGTGTCGAGCAATTCGACCGAAACGCTGCCGAGATGGCTTCCCGAAGCGCGTCCCGCGGCGCCGGCCATTCCGTTGCCGCGATTTTCGGCGCTCCCGATCACGCGGTGCACGAGGCTGAGGACCGGCTCGCCCGCCGCGTCGTACTCGCTTCCGATTTCGCTGATGGCCCGTTCGAGCCGTTGCGTGGCGGCGGCGGTCACCGAGGCGGGAGTGCCGTCGGGATACGTGATGCGGGCCTCGATCGCATTGCTGTCGAGTTTCGGGAAGAAGACCCACGGCACGAGGCCGGCGCGAATCGCCCCCACCGAGATCGTCATGAGCGCGATCCCTCCGGCGACCACCGCCAGTGGGTTCCGCAGGCACCACCGCAGCAACGGAAGATAGGTCCGCTCGATGAACCGCTCCAGCCCGGCGGTCGTCTTGCGGTTGAGCCAGGCGAACAGCGTCGTGATCCAGCGGAATGGATAGAATACCGTCCGAATCAGCCGAAAGACGACGCTCCCGGGGTGCGCGAGGTGGCAGGGGAGGACGAACGTCGCCTCCATCAGCGAGATCGTGAGGATCACGATGATCGCCACCGGCAGAATCGCGAAGAACTTGCCCATCATCCCGGACACGAACATCATCGGAATGAAGGCGATGATGGTGGTCGCCACCGAGGCGGTCACCGAGGGGATGACTTCCAGCGTGCCGTCGATCGCGGCCCGCATCGGCGACTTGCCCGACTGGCGATGCGCGTAGACGTTCTCGCCGATGACGATCGCGTCGTCGACGACGATGCCCAGCGCCATCAGGAACGCGAACATCGAGAGCATGTTGAGCGTTTCGCCCATCGCCAGCAGCACGGCGCAGGTGCCCAGCAGCGAGATCGGAATGCCGACCGAAACCCAGAACGCCAACCGCAACTCGAGGAACACGGCGAGCACCAGGAACACCAGCAGCAGTCCCTGAATGCCGTTGCGGGTGAGCATTTCGAGACGGTCCTTCACGTTGACCGAGCGGTCCTTGAAGTACCGCAGTTCGTATCCCTCGGGCATTTCGTGCGACGCCACGAAGTCCCGCACCGAGGCGGTCGTCGCCAGCATGTCCTCGCGCGATGAGGTCGTCACCGAGATCGCGAGGCCGGGCTTTCCGTCGATGCGGCTCACCGCGGTGATGTCCGTGAACTCGTCGCGGACGGTTCCCAGGTCGCCCACCGTGAGCACGGTCCCGCCCGGCTGCGTGACGAGCGGAATGTCCTCGATTTCGACGCCGGTGCGGCGCTTGTTCTTGCCGCGCAGCAGAACCTCCTCCGCGTCGGTCTTCATCGTTCCGCCGGGAAGCTCGATGTTCTCGCGGCGGATGATGCGCGCCGTCTCTTGCAGCGTGAGGCCGTACTCGCGAAGCGTTTGCTCCGACAGTTCGACGTCGATCTGAAAGTCGCGCCCGCCGACGATGTCGGCCTGCGTGACGGCGGGCAGCAGCAGCAAGTCGTCGCGGACGCGCTCCGCTTCCTCGCGGAGACGGAGTTCGGCCGCGCCGTCACCCGAGTCGGCGTCGGGGCCGAGCACGGCGACCGCGATCGCCGGTCGCCGCATCGTCACCTGGCGGACTTCCGCCTTCTCGGCGAGATCGGGGAACGTGCTGATGCGGTCGACCTCGGAGCGGACCTCGTCGAGGACGCGCTGCACGTCGACCCCCTTCGGCTCGACTTCGATGACGATCGTCCCCATCCCCTCGGCGGCGACCGAGGTCTGCTTCTTGATCCCGTCGATCGAGCCGATCGCCTCTTCGATCTTCTGGCAGATGCCGGATTCGATCTCGTCGGGACTGGCCCCGGGATACGGGACGGTGACGAGAATCATCTCCAGCTCGAAGTCGGGGAACTCTTCCCGGCGGAGCGCGAACATGCTCAGCGTTCCCACGATGAGCACGCAGATCACCAGCGTGTTCATGGCGGGCGAGTTGCCGATCGCCCAGCGAATGAACGAACTCATTCCGACCTCCGCTCTCGCACGGGCATGCCGTCGGCCGCCGCCGCCAGGGGAGAGACGATCACGCGGTCGCCGACGGCGAGCGGCGCTCCCCCGGCGGGAACGAGCACCCGGTTACCGGAGACATCCGCCACGCGCACCCGCTCGATCCGCAGCTGGCCGTCCTCGATTCGCCACACCACGTTCCCCGGCCTCACGGCGGCTTCGGGCAGCCGCAGGAAGGCCGACTCGGGCCGCGCGTGGATCCGCACCGTGACGAACATCCCCCGCACGAGCGCCGGGGGACCGGCGACCGCCAGCGACGGATCCCCCTGCGTATCGATGCCGACCTCCCGCGGCTCGTCGACGACGACGCGGACGGGAACGAGCCGCGTCCGCTCGTTCAGGCCGAGTCCGTCGTAGCGGTCGAGCACGCCCCGCCAGGAATACCGCCGCGCCCCGACCTGATAACTCACCGTGACCGGCGTGCGGGGAATGCGGTAGGCGATCGCGGGCGTCGATTCGACGAGATTGCCGTCGCCGTTCGAATCGCCGTCGCCGGGATCGCCGTTGGCATCGCCGTCGTCGGGATCGCCGTGATTCGGAAGACGGTCGTCGGCGCGTTCTGCCAAAGCCGGCTTCTGTCGCCACAGCCAGTCCAGTTCCACCATGCGCAGGCTGCACCGCACTTCGACGGAGCTGGTGTCCTCGATGACGACGAGGGCCGACCCCTTCTGGACGTACGAGTCCCGCTCGACCGACTCGCTGATCACGACGCCGCTCGCCGGGGCCCGCACTTCGGTCCGCTCGCGATCGAGCACGGCCCGTTCGAGTTGGACCTTCGCCAGTTCCTGGCTGCTTTCGAGCCGCAGGCGGCGGGTTTCGATCAGGCGGATCTGGTTCCGATGTTTGGCGACTTCGTTGCGGGCCTGCAGCTCGCCGCGCTTCGACTCATCGACGTTCGAGGCCGTCGCGACGTTCCGCGCCGCGAGCGACTCGAGCCGCGCGAGGTCGTTGCGGCGAAGTTTCAAGTCCTGTTCGGCGAGATCTGCGAGCGCGCGGGTGTTGGCCAGCTCGACGTCCAACTCGGCGACTTCCACTTCCGACTGCACGAGCAGACTTTCGAGCCGAGCGATCTCGAGATCGTAGTCCCGCGGATCGATGCGAAACAGGACTTGTCCCTCTTCGACGTACCGCCCCGCGCGACACTCGGGGGCCTTGTGAACGACGCGCCCCGCGACCTCCGCCGACAGCGAGATTTCCCGCGCGGGAACAACGACGCCATCCACCTGGATGTCCAGTCCGCGATCGTGCCTCTCGACCGCGACCGCGTCGACCAGCGGCTCGGTCGGACCGGGCCGCTCTTGCCGGGCCGGCTGCTCCTGCTTGCCGAGCGCGGCGAACCCCGCGACGCCCACCGCGAGAATCGCCAAGGGAAGCAGGTAGCGGAACGCCTCGCCGCCGACCGCGCGAAGCAACGACTTCCGCGGCGGACGATCCGGATGCGGACGATGCGCCGGCGACTCGTGCGATGGGTTTTCGCGCATGGCGGATTCGGGCGCGCGCGCGGGAGGATCGACGGCGGCGGCCGTCGACGCGGAGGCGGTCGGCAGCGGTGAGGCTTCAGTGTCGGTCATCAGGGCCATCCTTCTCGATGATCCCGGGCGCGGCGATCGTCGCGCCCTCGGTCTCGTCATCCGCATCGTCCCGCGGCCCGCGGGCATCGCCTTCGTCGCGCGGCTGCGAGAGCGGCGGCTTCGCGCCGAGCGCCGCGAGCGAGAAGTCGATGATGTGCTCGGCGAGTTGCTCCGGCGCGTAATCGGCGGCGAGCGTCTCGGCATCGACCAGCAACGACACCACGTTCCCCGCGAAGCGGTAGAACAAGCACTGCCCGATGATGCTGAAGGCGATTTGCTGCCGGCGGGTCGCGGTCGTTTCGGCGGGAAGCATCTCGCCGAGGATCGCCAGCAGGATTTCGTCGTGCGGGCGGAAGTAATCGTGGACCATTTGCCGACAGGCCTCCGTCGGCTGAAGCACTTCCCGCATCAACAATCGCGGCTGCCAGGGCTGCGCGTCGGCCCCCAGCACGCGGGACATCATCGTGCGGACGAAGAGGGCGAGCTTG
>JBBDNT010000172.1:16306-21841 GCA_040877445.1 Planctomycetaceae bacterium | reverse complement strand
CGGGGGTCGGGGCTTCGGAATTTCAGTTTTGCGGTGCAAAACTGAAATTCCGAAGCCCCGACCACTCCCCGCTCATCATCACATCTGCGCGATCAGCGCGTCGTGGAACTCCTGCCAGTCCTTGTTCTTCAGGCCGCGTTTGCCGGCGACGAGCGTGGCGTACTCCTTGAGCACCACGATGTCCGCCGCGTCCTCCTTCACGATCGAACCCACGATGTTCCGCGCGATCTCGCCCGCCGTCACCGTCCCCGTGCCGAAGTACCGCGCGGAGAGCGCCGAATCGAGCGCCACGCCGATCGCCTCGGCCGCCGAGAGCGCGTTCGCCGGCTGCTTCAGGCCGATCCCCTCTTCGCTCGAACCATTGCGGATCTCGCGGAACACCGTCGCCAGCAGTTGAATGAGCGTCGGCGGCAACTTGACCGGCAGGTCGTACCGCTCGAGCAGTTCCGCCGAACGCTGCCGGACGATCTCCACTTCCGTCTTGTGGTCGGCGACGATCGGGATGTGAATGTAGTTGAACCGCCGCTTGAGCGCCGCCGAGAGTTCGTTCACCCCCTGGTCGCGGGTGTTGGCCGTCGCGATGATGTTGAACCCCGGCCGGGCCCAGACCATGTTCGATCCCGGCAGCTCGGGGACGGCGATCGCCTTGTCCGAGAGGATCGAGACGAGCGCGTCCTGCACGTCGGGAACGCACCGCGTCGCCTCCTCGAACCGCAGCAGCGACCCCCGCCGCATCGCGACCATCGTCGGCGCGGGAATCATGTTTTCGGGGGTCGGTCCCTCGGCGATCACGCGGGCGATGTTCCACGAATACTTGATGTGCTCCTCGGTGGTGCCCGCCGTCCCCTGGATCGTGAGCGTCGAATTTCCGGAGATCGCCGCCGCGAGATGCTCCGACAGCCAGCTCTTCCCGGTCCCCGGCTCGCCGACGAGCAGCAGCGCGCGTTCCGAAGCGAGCGTCACGATCGCCCGCTCGACGATGCCGTCGTCGCCGAAGAACTTGCGGGTGATCGGCACCTCGACCTGCTTGCCGCCGATGTTCGCCGTCAGCGTCCGCCCGCCGGTGACGTACTCGCGCACGGCCCGCGGGGAGAGCTTCCACGACGGCGGCGGCGTGTCGGCATCGTGCTGCACGAGCGCCGCGAGCTGATCGGCGTATCGCACCTCCGCCGGCTCGCGAAGGACGTCGGCGTGGCCGTTGGACTTCTCGCGATTTGCGCTTTCCGTGACGGCGGCCGAGTCGTTCTCGCGCGACCCCTTCGGCACCGGCTTTTTCTTCGCCATGACACTTCACCCCTGAATCCAACGCAGGAGATCATTGAACTGGACTGTCACGCAATCCGTCGCGCGAAACCGGCGCGAAAGCTCGTGAAGCACTTCTCGTGGTTCTTCGGGAAATTCATCCTCCGCGAAAGCGCGCACCTCGGAACGCGCTCCGCCGCCCGCGAGAAGCGTCGCATGCTCACCGGAAAAGACCACGGCGACGAATTGCGCATCTTCGCGAGAGTCGTGATCCGCCACAAGCAGATCCCAATGGTCTTTGTGCTTCTCTTCGGAAAAGCGGTCCGTCTCCGCGACGCGCGTTTCGACATACTCCGCCAGCCAGCCCCTCACGTCATCCAGCGTGGGCCGGTTGATCGTGCCGGGTCCGCCCAGCGAATCCAGCAACGCCCGGATTCGCTCCATTTCGATACCGCCCCCTCAATCCATCGGATTCGAAGTCTACGCCGAAGGCGTTGCACGACATAGCCCAGGGTCGCTAGCGCAGCGAGCGCACCCTGGGTTGACGGTCGTCATTCGCGGGAACCCTGCAAGGGTTCGACAATCCGCAACCACGCCAACGACTACGAAACGCGGACTCAATCCCACACATACCGCTCATCGATCGCGACGCCGTACTTGCGGCACAATCGCCGGAACTCGTCCTGAAACGACTCTCGCTGGTGATGGCGCTCCTGCTCAACAATGTACTTCGTCAAGGCGGGCACATGCGACGGGCTTACCGAGAACGCCCCATAACCGGCCTGCCAATGGAACTCCGACAGTTCGCGGACCTGTTCCTTAACCCATTTCGACGATTCTCGCTTCAACTCGCGGAGCAGATCGGCGACGTCGACGGTCTTTCCGAGCCGACACAGAAGGTGAACGTGATCCTCGACTCCGCCGACGATGATTGCGGGACACTTCAGATTGTTGCAGGCGCCCGTGAGATACGCGTGCAGGCGTTCGCGGAGCGATTTCTCCGTGAGGAACGGCCGACGTTCCTTCGTCGAATAAACGACATGGATGTAGATCTGGACGAGCGATTGAGCCATCGTCGCCAGCCTCCCGGCAGGTGTAAAACCCATACAGGGTTTCGGCTGAAGCGGGCCTCGTCAACCCAGGGTGCGCTCGCATTCGCTCGCGACCCTGGGCTTTGTCGTGTAATCCCTTCGGGATAAGTGCAACGCGTTGCGACAACGTGATCGAAGCTCGCGACCTTTCTTCAACATGGATCCGCCGATCGGCGCATCGACCCGTTCACATACTCTCGAAGTTCGTTCCTAAAACGCGTAAAAATCCTCCGGCACGGTCTCGGTCGGGCGCCAGTCGATTTCGCCCGCCTCGGCTCCCTTGTACTTCAGAAACACTTCGCTCATGCGGTCCTTGTCGAGCTGCGGCTTCTGCAGCGCGCTGGCTGCGACCCAGCCGTGGACCTTTGCCGGGTCGAGTTGTTCCCCTTTGGTGAGGCCGACGACGAGCACCAGCAGGTGCTTGCAGAGCGCCCCGCGGAGTCCGCCGCAGGGGTTGAGGTTCTGCGTGCAGCAGGCGAACTCGCCTTCGGCGTCGAGCCGGCAGGCGTAGACCAGGTCGGGGTCGGACTGGCTCTTGACGACACCAGTGACGGCGGCGTCCTCGACCTCGGCGAATAGCTGAAACCGCTCGGCCTTGAGCATGGCGAGCGCCTTCTTGAAGCGACTGGCATCGAACGCCTCTTCCAGCCGCCGCATGAACCCCTCGAAATCGACCGGTCCGGATTCCCGCGCCTCGCGGACTTTTTCGACGAGCCGGGGATCCTTGCCCTTGCCGGCCCAGACGAGCCCTTCGGGCAGCTCGAAGCCGATGGGAAAGATGGTGGTTTCGTCGAACTTGGTGCGCTCGAACACGACGCCATCGAGAGTGGCATCGGTGAAGTCGGCGCCTCGGATATTAGCAGACTGTAAATTGGATCCGGTAAGATCTGCACCACGGAAATTCACTCTCAGCAAATTGCAGTTGCTGAATGCGGACTGCTTCAAGTCGGCAGCCTGAAAGGCGGCGTCGTTCAATGCCGCAGCGGTGAAGACGGCCTCTTTGGCCAGCACCCGATCGAAGACGGCTTTCTTCGCGACCGCACGACGCAGATTCGCCTTGACGAGTTTCGAACCAGTGAAATCGGCTTTCTGGATATCCGTGGATTTGAACTGCACCCCATTGAGGTCCAGTCCTTTGAGTTCGACGCCGCGGAAACCGGCCAGCAATCGGCGTTCGTCGAACGAACGCTCATTCCATTCGGCGACCCCGACGGAACCGCTTCGGAGTGATGCCAACGCGGCATTTCGCTTATTGACCAATGCGGTTCTCTGCTGCTCGTCGGCCTCATTCAGTTCACCTTGTGTGGGCGGATGAAGTCCAAATACCTCGCACCATGCGGCAGCGACGAGCAGCCGGATATCCTTTGCCGAAACGGGACCGCTCATCGTCTTTACATTCACCGTCTCGATGCGGAGATTTCCGTGCGCCCACCGATTCGCCAGTCCCTGCATGTGGTCCGACATGCTCTTGCCGGCCAAATGCGTGTCGTGATGATCGTTGCCGCGCGCATCGATGTGGGAATCGCTGGAGATGAATCGTCCACCGCTCATCGCCCACGCGCTCAGTTCGACACGTTCGCCGTTCTCGAGGTCAAGTCGAATCTCGGTCTGCAAGCTCACGCACTGTGCTGCGATCGCCTCGAGTCGCGCGACGTTCGGGCCTGGGGCGCCCGCCTTGGGTTTCGGCTGCAAGACGAGTACGGCCGCCCTTCCAACCTGTTCTTCATCGAACATTGCGCCGGCAACTTGAGCGCCGGCGAAGTCGGCTCCGTCGAGAGTCGCGCCGCGGAAGTCCGCATCACGCAGACATGCCCCGCGAAGGGTTGCGTTCGTGAGATCGGCGTTGCGGAATTTCGCCTGTGGCGCGTTCACGCCATCAAGATCGGCCTCCGAGAGGTCGGCGTCCGTGAAGTCTGCTGCCGCGAGCTGAGATCGGCACACGACCGCCTTGTGGAAGCTCGCTCCAGTCAAGTCCGCGCTCTCGAGGACTGCCTCGGACAAGTTGGCACGATCGAATCGCGACTTCGCACCGGATGCGCCGAATCCGCCATCGAGTCGCACAAGCTCGCTGTCCGTGAAGTCCGTCCTCGCGCAATCTCCCAACCGGACGGATCGCAACTCCGCATTGCGTGCCGTGCAATCGATCGTTTCGTCCAGTGATCCCCCTTCGAAGCGGGCACCATCAAGATTGCATTCAATGCAGGCGATCCCGGAATCACGAAGCTCGACCCTTCGGAAGCTGCACCGCGTCGCGTCGTACCGGACGTGAAAATCATTCCCTGTCGCTCCATCGAATCGCGCGTCGGCGACCGCCCCCATTCGTACCTTCGAAACGACAGCCTCGCGAAAATCACAGCCATCGAGGTGGGCATGCAAGAGGTTCGCCTCCGTGAGGTCGACCCTCCGGAAATCGGCGTCGCGGAGATCGATGATGCTGGAGAACCACCATTTCCCCGCCGTCGCATTCCACCGCTCGATTCCCTTTGGGCCGCCGCGGAGCATCGCCAGCGCCAATTCGCGGTCCGGGGCGAAGAGTTGTTGGAACGCCGCTTCGTCCAGAATGCGGATCGGCGATCCCTTGGCGAGCAGCGATTGGGCCTTCTTCTCGGCCGCGGTCGGGGCTCCGGTGCGGCTGGGGCCGGCGATCAGGAAGGCGAGCGATGCCGTCACGCTCTCGACGACCGTTCCCCCTTCCACCGCGATCATCGCCGCCGATTCCTCCCGGTTGCCGTGCGACAGCGTCCCGGTGAAGCAGAACGTCTTCCCCGCGAACCGCGGCTTCTCCCAGTCGGCAACCTTCTCCGCGGTGGATTCTTCCGCCGATGACGCCGCCGACCTGGCCGCGTTTGATTTCTTCGAAGCCTTCTTCGCGGTTTTCTTTCCGGCGGTCGCGGCGCGCGAAGCGGCCGGCGTGGCCGTCGAAGTTCCGCGCTGGCCGGTCGCTTTCGTGCCTTTCGCGCCTTTCGTGGTTCCCTTGGCAGCGGGGGCGGACTTCTTCGTCGATTGCGGGTTGCGTCGCGGAGACATGGCGGCGGCTCGAGGGTCGGAATAAGGGCGCGGAGCGAAATGGGTGCATCCACAAAGAGAATGCCCGGCGAGCGGCGCGAATGCAAGAACTCGGATCGCGGAAAACGGGCGGGGCAGGCCGTGGGGCAGGCTTTCCAGCCTGCCCGCGACGTTTGCGCGAATTCGAGCCGCGGGG
>JBBDNT010000172.1:2432-16296 GCA_040877445.1 Planctomycetaceae bacterium | reverse complement strand
CCCCACGACCCGCCCTGCGCTACGTCAGATCCAGCGAACGCAGCAGGGCGCGGCGGTCGAAGGCTTTTTCCGAGACGGTGATGTAATGCGGCTCGAGGCGGGCGGGTTCATCATTCGTTTCGAGCGGTGCGCTCGGCTGGCCGCGCTTCTTCTTCGGGGCGCGCTGCTCTTCGGCCGCCGCCGGGCGGAACAGCGTCAGCGGGTTGAGCACGAGCCGGCACGATTCGTAGTGCAGCACGCCGAGCAGCGGCGGCGGCGGATTCCCGACTTCCAGGGCCTCTTCGACCGTCGCCAGCGCCGATCGCGCCGCCTCTCCTTCGGCCGCGGACGACACGCTCGCGTCGAACGGCACGCCCTGGAAGTCCACCGGCCGCACGACGCGCCCCTCGCGCGATTCGCCGTCCTCTTCCCCGAGAAGCCAGTCGCGGAGCACGACCTCCTCGTGCAGTTCGACCTCCAATTCGAAGGGACTCGGCACGTGGTCTCGCACCCGCTCGAGCGCCGCGACCGGCGACCAGTTCAGAAACCGATTCCAATCGGCGAACGGCTCGCCGGCGGTGATGAGGCTCTTCTCGCCGAGGGCGATCCGGGCCGTGCCGAACTCGTCGCGCGCGATTGCCGCCCCTTCGATCGCGATCGTCTTGCGTTCGAGAAATAGCGACGCCGGGAACTTCTGCTTCTGCGGCAACGTGAGGTACGCCTCGGGCGGCACGTCCACGCCCGGCTTGAGCGGGAACACGCACGACCAGACGAGCGGCGAACCGGCCGGCAGGTCGCCCGCGTCGGCGATCGTCCGCAGGCGGAACTCGAACGCGCAGAACGCCCCCGCCGCCACCTTCTTCGCCACGCCGAGCGCGACGACTTCGAGCCGCTCGACCGGCGCGGGCTTCGGCGTCGACGAGAAGCGATCGAGCGCGGCGGCGTCCTCGCGGCGGAGCGCGTCGCCGATTCCTTTTCCCAGGAGCCACGCCCGGCTGAGGAAGAACACGAGGCGACGGCGCGAGAACTCGGCGTCGTTCCGCATGAAGCGGCCCAACTCCTCATCGGCGATGCGGAGCGTGGATGCGAGCCGCAACAGCTTCAGCCGCGACGCTTCGCGAAACGTCACGCCGAGCGCCTCGCGCGTCCCTTCGGAGGCGGTGGTCAGGCCGGTCGCGAGCAGTTCCTCGACGGCGCGGACGAGGCGCTCGAGTTGCGGCAACAGTTTCTTTTCATCGGCGGCGGCAATCGTCACGGAATGTCCAAAGCGGCCTTCAGGCAATCGTTCACCTGTTGCATCAAGTCGGGCGGAAGCGTCCCGATCTTTCGCAGGACGAAGCTGCCATCGACGGTGGCGATGTTCTCGCACTGCACTGCCGACGTGAAGAGCAATCCCGATTGCCGCCCCGCCGGAGTTGCGACATCGATCAGCAGTTTCGTCGGCTCAACCGGTACGTGCGACGTGCGGCTCGTGATCATCACCACGATCGAATCGTCGATCCGGAGGTTGTTGCGGTCGCTCTGAACGACGACGCAGGGGCGCTTCTTCGAACCGCTGCGGTCGCTGTACGGATAGTCGACCAGAACGACATCGCCGCGGCGAACCTTCATGACGGCTCCGCGCGGGCTTCGTCGTATCGGTCGTACGCGTCCATTTCCGGATCGTCCCAACCCGCCCGCCGTCCGGCACGGCGCAACAGATCGCGCTGCTCTTCGATGCCCACGGGGTCGCTCTCGAAGAGCGGTTTGAGACTGTCGTACTGCTCGCGCGAAATCAAGACGTAGACGCGGTCGGTGCGGGGGTCGACAACCTCGACGGGTCGCCCCTTCTGCTGCTCAACGGCGCGACGCAGTTCCTCGTTGAGAGTGGCGGTCATTGAAACATTGTATCAAACGGCGTTGCTCTGTCGATTCCGACTCTCGATTTCTATTCCACCGTCACCAACAGATCCCCCGTCTCCACCTGGCTGCCCGCTTGGACCAGAACCTGGCCGATCTTGCCGTCGCGTTCGGCGTTGATCGTGGTTTCCATCTTCATCGCTTCCAGCGTGAGCAGCTTCTGTCCCTTGGCGACCGAGTCGCCCTGCTGCACCGCGACGGTGACGATCATCCCCGGCATCGTCGCCCCCACGTGCGTCGGATCCTGCGGGTCGGCCTTCGCCGCCTTCTTCATCTCCGGCTCGAGCGAATGGTCGATCACGTTCACGTCGCGGGGCTGGCCGTTCAACTCGAAGAACACCGTTCGTTCCCCGTTGGGATGCGGCTCCCCCACGGTGAGGAACTTCACGAACAGCGTCTTCCCCTCCTCGATGTCGACCTGCGTCTCTTCCCCCGGCTGAAGGCCGTACAGGAACACCGGCGTGTCCAGCCCGCTGGTGTCGGAATACGTCTGCCGATGCGTCACCAACTCGCGGTACACTTTCGGGTACAGCAGGTACGACACCGTTTCGCGCGCGGTCGGCTCGCGGTTCAAGAACTCGGCAATCTCCTTGCGGGCGGCGTCGAAATCGGCGGGAGGGAGCGTCGCGCCGGGGCGATCGTGGAACTCCTCGCGGCCGCGGAGAATCCGCTCCTTCACTTCCGCGGGGAATCCGCCGGGAGGCTGCCCCATCGCGCCGCTGATCAGGTCGATCACCGACTCGGGAAACGCCAGGTCGCGGCTGGTGTCGAGAATGTCCTCGTTCTTGAGGCCGTTCGCGACCATGAACAACGCCATGTCCCCCACCGCCTTCGAGGTCGGCGTGACCTTCACGATGTCGCCGAAGAGCTTGTTCACGCCCGCATACACGCGGCAGACTTCGCTCCAACGATCGGCGAGACCGAGCGCGCGGGCTTGCTGGAACAGGTTGGTGAACTGCCCGCCCGGCATCTCGTGATCGTACAGGTCGGCCGAAGCGGGGAGCACCGGGCTTTCGAAGGGGACGTAGAACTCGCGGACTGCCCGCCAGTACTCGGCGATCGCGTCGAGATGATGCGGATCGAGACCCGTCTCGCGATCGGTGAAGCGGAAGGCCTCGTTGATGGTGTTGAGGTTCGGCTGCGACGTGCCGCCCGAAAGCGGCGCCATCGCGCCGTCGGCGATGTCGAGATCGACTTCCGCCGCCTCGAAGATCGCCGCCGCCTGAATGCCCGCGGTGTCGTGCGTGTGGAAGTGGATCGGCAGGCCGATCTCCTGCTTCAGCGTGCGGACCAGGAGTTCCGCCGCGCGGGGCTTGCACAATCCGGCCATGTCCTTGATGGCGAGGATGTGCGCCCCCATCTTCTCGAGTTCCTTCGCGAGCGACACGTAGTACTTCAGGTCGTACTTGGCGCGGCCGGGGTCGAGAATGTCTCCCGTGTAGCAGATGGAGGCTTCGCAGATGGCGTCGGTTTCGAGGACGGCGTCCATCGCGACGCGCATGTTGGGCACCCAGTTGAGGGCGTCGAACACGCGGAACACGTCGATGCCCGCCTCCGCCGCCTCCTTCACGAAGGCCTGCACGACGTTGTCGGGGTAGTTCGTATAGCCGACGGCGTTCGAGGCCCGCAGCAGCATCTGGAAGAGAATGTTGGGGATCCGCTCGCGCAACTGCGTGAGCCGCTTCCAGGGGGACTCCTTCAGGAACCGCATCGTGGTGTCGAACGTCGCACCGCCCCACATTTCGAGCGAGAACAAGTCGGGAAGCAGCCGCGCGTAGGCGTCGGCGATTCGAAGCAGATCGTGCGTGCGCAGCCGGGTCGCGAGCAGCGATTGATGCGCGTCGCGGAAGGTGGTGTCGGTCAGCAGCAGGCGGCGTTCCTGCTTGATCGACTCGGCGAATCTCTTCGGCCCCAGCGCTTGCAGCTTCTGCCGCATGCCATCGGGAATGGGAAGATTCACATCGTACTCGGGAAGCGGGGCCGGCTCGCGGCGCGTGGCGATCGTCCGCCCCTTCACCAGGGCGTTCCCGTTGACGATCACGTCGCCGAGGTACGAAAGAATCCGTGTCGCCCGGTCGCGGCGGTGCGGCAAGTCGAACAGCTTCGGCGTCTCGTCGATGAACCGCGTGGTGCATTCCCCGGCGACGAACGTCGGATGCCGCATCAGCTTGATGAGGAAGGGAATGTTCGTCTTCACGCCGCGCACGCGGAATTCCTGCAGGCTGCGGTCCATGCGGCGGACGGCGTCGAGAAAGCGGCGGCCGCGGGCCGTCACCTTCACCAGCAGCGAATCGTAGAACGGATTCACCACCGCCCCGGAAAACGCGCTTCCCGCGTCGAGCCGAATCCCCATTCCGCTCGCCGAGCGGTAATGCGACACGCGGCCGTAATCCGGAAGGAACTGGTTCGTGGGGTCTTCCGTCGTCACCCGGCATTGCAGCGCGTAGCCGTAGGTGCGGATGACTTCCTGCGAATCGATTCCGACATCGGGATCGGAGAGCGGCCTTCCCGCGGCGACGAGAATCTGGCTGCGGACGATGTCGAACCCGGTGACCTCTTCGGTGACGGTGTGCTCGACCTGAATCCGCGGGTTGACCTCGATGAAGTAGAACGCGCCGGTGTCCGCGTCGACGAGGAACTCGACCGTCCCCGCGTTCTCGTAGTTCACCGCCCGGCCGATGGCGAGCGCGGCGTCGCACAGCTCAGTGCGCAGCCGCGGATCGAGATTGGGGGCCGGGGCGATCTCGACGACTTTCTGATGCCGCCGCTGCACCGAGCAGTCGCGCTCGTAGAGATGCACCAGGTTCCCGTGGCCGTCCCCCAGCAACTGCACTTCGATGTGCCTCGCCCGCTCGATGAATTTCTCGGCGAAGATGTCGGGGCTGCCGAAGGCGGAGAGCGATTCCCGCCGCGCCTGCTCGTACAGTCCAGCGAGATCCTCCTGCTTGCGGACGACGCGCATTCCCCGCCCGCCGCCGCCGTGCGCGGCCTTCAGAATCAGCGGATAGCCCAGCGATTGCGCGGCCGCCTCGGCATCGGCGACCGAGGCCAGCGACTGGGCGCTGCCGCCGAGAATCGGCACGCCCGCCTGCTCGGCGATGCGGCGGGCGGCGGTCTTGTCCCCCAGTTGCTCGAGCGATTCGACCTTGGGACCGACGAAGATGATTCCCGCCTTCACGCACGCGCGGGCGAATTCGGGATTCTCCGACAAGAACCCGTAACCGGGGTGAATCGCGTCGACTTCGCGCTCCGCGGCGATGCGGACGATGCCGGGAATGTCGAGGTAGGAACGAATCGGCTCGCCCGCCTTGCCGATCTGGTACGCTTCATCCGCCTTGAAGCGATGCAGGGCGTAGCGGTCTTCGTGGGTGTACAGGGCGACGGTGCGGATCCCCATTTCGTTCGCGCTGCGGAACACGCGAATGGCGATCTCGCTGCGATTGGCGACGAGCAGCTTCTTGATCTCGGTCATCGAAACTCGGAAACTCGCGATGAAAAGAGGTCGAGAAGGCGCGAAGTCGGAGCGCACCGACATCCGTGGAAATCCAGCGACGGCTCAATACGATACGGGAACAGCCGGATGGGAGCAATCGAGCCGCCTGCTCGATGGGCGTCATCGTGCCACTGATGGCGGGAAGCGAAGCGGACTCGCCGGACCTCTTCGATCGCGACCCCATCCGTCACGCTGTGCCCCGCGCCGCGACTCATTGTATCCGGTCACCCGCCGCGGGTCCGGGGCCGCGGCGCGGCTTTTCGGTGCGAGGCCTGCCTTTGGACCGCGAGCGGGGTTTCCGTCGCGCGCCGGAGGTTGCGCTTTCGACGACTCGCGCCAGCCAGTTGTTGAGGCTGTCACCTTCGGCGGCAGCCGCCAGCGCCGCCGCGCGATGCAGTCCCGATCCGAGACGCACGTTCAACTTTCCGGAGAACGGGCGTTGCGGCTGGTCCCCCCGCGCACGGCACACGGAAAGGTAATGATCGACGGCCCGGCGCATCGATGCTTCCAAGGACCGAACGGAATTCCCCTCGAAATAGATTTCGTCGAGAAGATCGACCACATGGCCGGTGAAGATTCGCAGCTCCGGGTCGAACTCAACGACACCGGTATATCCTTTGTACTCGATCATTCCTCGTGCTCTTCCTCTGACTGTTCTTCCTCTGGAGGCGGCAGGTCTCCCAGCCCATCCAGGTATTGCCTGACTCGCTTGACAAGGCCCTTGCCGCACTCCTTCCGCGGGTGCGGCCGGTCAGCCGTAAGCTTTCGGCCGCCGAGGACGAAGGTCACTGTCGATCCGCGACCCTCGTGAAGCTCGGCACCGAGGTGTTTGAGAAGCGCTTCGACCTTTTTCCAGTGCAGCCCGCCGTTCAACGCGCGGATCTGGTCGAGCGCGTCCTCGCGCCGGGCCATAGTACCATTCTATGGTACCGGACTGCACCGAGTCAAGAAGTGCGCCGCGCCATGGGCCGACGTACCGGCCGTCGGCGTGCGGCAATCGAGCCACAAATCGGATTGGCGCACGAACGGCCGGATGATAACTTTCGGCCGCGCCCACCCGCGGGAAGGCGCTTCTGCACATTTCCGCCAACGAAGGAACGTCCGTGATGAAGCATTCCGCCCTCGCCTGCGCCGTCACCGTCATCTGCGGACTCGTTTCGCCACGATGGGTCGAGGCGATCGGTTTCCGAACCCGCACCACATTTACGCCGCGGAACTCAGCCCCTCGGAAAAGTACGTCTTCGTCTGGCACATGGACTTTTCGCCACGGCGATTGAAGGTTTACGACACCTCGACCAGGGACATCGTCGCGGATTTCGTTCCCGGCGTCGCGGGCGAATTCGAATGGAGCGCGGACGACCGGATCATTCACCTGTTCGGGGCGGGGACGGGCCATTTCTCGTGTCTGTACGACGTGGACGGCACGGAGATCCGTTACGGGACCGAAGGGCGCTTTCAAGTCGGCCTTCACGAAAGTGCCGTTCCGCACGTGCACCCTTCTCGGCTGGCGATCGTCTATGTCCCGTGCTATGAACTAGCTCCGAGCCAATTCATTCTGGTCCGCACGTCGGACGGGGCGCTCCTGCGGCTCGGCCCAAAGCGAATGATCGCCCGCCAGTGGGACATCAACGAGGACCGGATCGCAGTCACCTACAGCCTCACTACGGACGATGCCGCCCCGACGCATCGCGGCGAATATCCCATTCCCGATGACTGGTTGCGACCGCCCAAACGGTGATCCGGACCGGCCGCCTGCTCGTTCTGAGTGATTCACGCATTCGGTGGTTGGGATGTGCCGGCCGGCCATCCTCTCCGCCTCTCGATATCGCTTCGCCCTCCTCCCCATCGGGAGCTTGACCTTTGGGCTCGTTTCCACTTCCAATGGGAGTTCCGAGAAAGCGCCCGAACGACTCTCTCGTTGGGTCGGCCCGAATGGGACGGTTCGGGACGAACATCCAAAGGAAGCCGCGATGATCCGACATCGAGCGACCGTTCTTGCTTCATTCGCCATCGTGGCGATTGCGCGGGCCGTTACGTGCGCCGCCGAAGAACCGACACCGCGGGCCTGGGAAGGCGTTTCCGTCGGCCCCTGCAAGATCGCGGTGCCCAATGGTTGGCGAAGCCTCGACGGCATCCGTCGGACCATGCCGCTCTATCGGCAGGGTGACGGCATCGGCGTGCCCGCGGTGGACGAGACGGACGCCCCGCTGCAGATCGGCATGACCGTCGAGAAGTTCCGCCCGGCGAAGGAGACCATTGACGAGATCGCGAACGGTCTCGCCGAGCGGGCGAAGAAGGTGCGGCGACTCGAACTCGTCGGCGAGGAGACCGTGGAGGCCGTCGAACTTTCGGACGGCACGGCGGCCTCGCTCCTCACCGTCGAGTTCATCAAGGACGGAAGCCGCCGGAGTCTCCAAATGAAACTGGTGGCGAAAGACCCGAATGGCAACGTGTGGATCGCCTCTGGGCAACTCGTCGGCGGGAAGGAGAGCAAATGGCCGACTGCCGACAGTGACCTCGCGGACTGGCTGAAAGCCCACCTCACTTCCTTCTGCCTCGATCCGGAGAAGTTCGACGCGGAGAAGATACAGGCCGCCTACGTGAAGCGCGACGAATCGAACCGCTGACGTCCTTTCCGGAGAATGGAACATGTCCGAATACGGCGAATGGAATCGCAAAGGGGCGACCTTGAGCGATTCGACGGCGCTCAAGGAATACGGCGTCAGCCGGGAGTTCATCGTCGCCGGCATCCAAGCCGGCAAACTCGAATACCGGGAAGCATCCACCTGGGGCAACCCGTTTCTGAGGATCCTGCGAAGGCAACTCGAAGAATACATCGCCGAGCAATGCGGCTCCGATTTCCTGTCGGGCCGAAAGAATCAGTCGGAGTTGCGCAAGATCAAGAAGGAAATCGCCGAACTCGAGCAGAGGTTGAGCGAGTTGCGATCGCGACGAGCGGAACTCGAGGCGACGGGCGTGGAATAGCGATTTTCATTCAGCCGATCGAAGCCGCGACGGAAATCCGATCCCTCTTTCGCCCCGGACTTGTGCGAAGTAGAATGTCGGTCATCGTGGCTGACGTCAGACGCTGAACGATCACGCCGCAAACGAACGCCCCGCCCAACGCCTGCCCTCACCCTCCCCGCCGATCCGCCCTCCGCTCGAAGATCCTCCCCGCCACTCCAGGAGAAGCAGGCGATGCACCGAGTCGCACTCGCGTGGTTCACGCTGATTCTGCTTCCGGTCGCGCTCCAGGCGGCCGCCGACGACGCGCTCGACGAGTTTCGCGTCAAGCGGGCGGAGGTCTTCGAGTTCGCCCGCGAGCCGGCGCTCGCATTCGACGGCGACGCCGTCGCCATCTCCTTCGCCACGCGGGAACCGTGCGACGTCACCGTCGCCGTCGAAGGCCCGCAGGGGGTCATCGTCCGGCATCTCGCCTGCGGCGTGCTCGGCCCCAACGCCCCCGAGCCGTTCGCGAAGAACTCGTTCGAACAGACGCTGATCTGGGACGGCAAGGACGATCGCGGGCGATACATCGACGACCGCGAAAACCACGTCGTCCGCGTGTCGCTGGGGTTGAAGCCGGAGTTCGAGCGCAGCCTGCTGTGGGAGCCGCGGCGAAGGCTCGGCTCGTGGGAGGGGGGAACGCCGTTCATCAACATGCCGGCCCCGCTGATGCAGGCGACCGAAGAGGGCGTGTACGTGTTCGAGGGGCGCGGCATCGACCAGTTGCGCGTGTTCGACCGCGACGGGGAATATCTGCGAACCGTCTATCCGTTCCCCGCCGACAAGCTCGATGAAGTTCAAGGCCTCGAAGAGCAGGCCTATCCGCAGGACGGAGCGACGTTGCCGCACAAACGCGGTTTCCTGCAGTCGACGCTGCTCTCGTCCGGCGCGACCGGACAGAAGGACAACCGCGAAGCGGCGATGTACGGCAGCGCGGCGAGCGCCATGGCGGTGGGCGGCGGCCGCATCGCGTTGTCGCAAGCCCGGTTGAACCGCCTGGCGACCGATGGCTCCACCGGCGGCCTCCCGCTGGCCGGCCCCGACGTCACCTTTCCCGCGGCGCTCGCCACCATGAATCGCCATCGCACGGTCGAACGGATCGGCCCCACGCGGCTGGCGTTCAGTCCCGACGGGAAATGGTTGTATCTCGCCGGCTACCAGTATCGCGAATACAGCAGCCATCACGTCGTGAAGGACGCTCTGCCCGGCGTCGCAAGGCTCGAGTTCGGCCGCGACGAAGCGGCGCAGCCGTTTCTCGGCAGCATGGAGTTCGGCCGCACGGGAAGCCGCCCGGGCGAGTTTCATCACTCCACGTCGGTCGATGTCGATCCGCGGGGCCGCGTGTACGTGTCGGACTACATGAACGACCGCGTCCAGGTCTTCTCGCCGGAAGGGGAGTTCCTCAAGGCGATCTCGACGACGAAGCCCGCGCTCGTCCGCGTGCATCGCAAGACCGGCGAAATCTTCGCCTTCTCGTGGACCGTTCACGATCAGGGCGGATTGGGGCGCACCGAGCAAACGCGCGAAATCGTCGTCAAGCCGCTGCTGCGGACCTACGGTCCCTTCGACGATCCCCGCCCGCGCGCGGTGTATGAATTGCCTTTCCAGGAAGGTCGGCAGCCGTCGGTGTACTATTCGGAGAAGTTCCATGGGAACAACGTCTGGGGCGGCCTGGAGTTCAACGCCGAACTCGATTCGTGGAGCGATCCTCCGCGGGTCTGGATCGTCGCCGGGCAACCGTTCCGTCAGCCGTCCGCCCGCGAGCACATTCGCATTTATGAATTGGCGAACGACGACCCCGCGGACGCGCCCCGCGCTCCGCGAACCGGCGAACTCCGCCTCGTCCGCGACTTCGGCGCAGACGTCGAAAAGTCGATCGGCAAGTTCACGCTGCCGCAATACTGGCGGCAACGCCTGTACGTGAATCCCAAAACGGGCTTCCTGTACGTCGGCGAGCAGCATACGGCCGCGCGCGAGAAGGCGTTCCGCGAGGTGATCGAGGTCGATCCCGCCACCGGCCGCACGCAAGTGGTGCAATTGCCCTTCGACGCGGAAGACATCGCCTTCGGCCCGGACGGTTCGATCTACGCTCGCGAGCGAATCACGATCGCCCGGTACGAGTTCCCCTCTTTTCGAGAGATCCCCTGGGACTACGGCCAGGAAGAGCGCGACGTGAGCTGCGACGTCAGCCAGAATCGCCGCACCGCGAACCTGCTGTCCGGGTTGCCGATCTACACCGGCACCGGTTGGCATTACGGCGGCTTGTCGGTCTCCGTCACCGGGCATCTCGCCGTCTCGTGCTACGTCACCAAGGGAGACAACCCCGCTCCCGTCGCCCGCCGCACCGACGAGGCGCTTCTCGACCGCGGGACGACCAGCAACGCCTCGCCCAAGGACGGCGAGCGCGAGCTCCGCGGGCGGGTGTACACCCCGCGCTTCTTCCCCGGCCGCACGTACTTCGGCGAGATTCACGTCTTCGACGAGCACGGCAAGACCGTCCACGAAGACGTCGCACCCGGCGTGACCGACATCTACGGCGTCGGCATCGACCGCGACGACAGCATCACCGTGCTCGCCTCTCCCACGCGGATGATCGACGGCGAGCGGTACTTCAATGAAATGACCGGCACGCTCCTCAAGTTCCGCCCCGGGAAAGGACGCATCGTCACCGACACCAAGAACGACCTCGTCCCCATACACCTCACGAATCCCGCCACGCTCGGCCGCGGGCCCGACGCCCGCAAGGGAACCACCAACTATTGGATCGACGCCGACTGGAAGTACGGCGGCGTCGGCTTCTGCGGCAAGAACGCCACCTACGCCATGGGCGGCTGCGCCTGCTGGAACACCCGCTTCGCGATGGACTACTTCGGCCGCTCGTTCGCACCGGAAATCGACCGCTACCAGGTCGCGGTGCTCGATTCGGCCGGCAACCTGATGCTCCGCGTCGGCCGGTACGGCAACGTCGACAGCGCCGGCCCGGACAGCCGCGTGCCTCTCGGCGGCGACGAAGTCGGACTGTTCCACGCGCCCTATGTGGCGACGCACACGGATCGCCGGCTGTTCATCGCCGACACCGGCAACCAGCGAATCGCTTCGGTCCGCCTCGACTACCACGCCACGCGGAAATTGCCGCTGCGCGAGCCATAGGGCGGGCCGGGCGTAGCGGAATTCGCAAGAATTCCAACACATCGACGTCCGATGGTGGATCTCGGACTCCTTGCGAATTCCGCTACGAAGAGGGCCATCCCGCCATTCGGATACCTGTTGCGACGTCTCCGATAAGACTCACCGAGGCTTCGTCAGCGTCACCTTCAGCAGCACTTCCTTCCCCTCGCGGAGCACCTTCACCGGCACGTCGTCGCCGGGGGCGAATTTCCGCAGCGCGAGGTCGAAGTCGCTGAGGTTCCCGATCTTGTGCGGGCCGAGCTGCACCAGCAAATCCCCCTCGCGAATCCCCGCCTGTTCGGCCGGGCTGTCCTTCACCACGCCCGAAATCGCGTAGCCCTCCGCGTCGGTCCCGAAATCGGGGATGCTGCCGAAGTACGGGCGGCTGCCCTCGCGCGGCGCGTCCCCCGCCTGTTTCGTCCGCGCGAACTCGGGCCGCTCGGCCTGGTTCGCCGTGTCGAGGACGATCGCCTCCACCATGTCGGCCACCCGCGCGATGCCGTCGAAGTTCACTTTCTCCCAGTCGTCCGACGGCCGGTGATAATCGCTGTGCGACCCCGTGAAGAAGTGCAGCACCGGAATGTCGCGCGTGTAGAACGACGTGTGATCGCTCGGCCCCACTCCCGAGGGTCTCAGCGTCAGTTGGAATCCTCCCGCGTCGGCCAGCCGCTTCAGCATCGGCTCCCACCGCGGCGACGTTCCGCTGCCGAACACCGTCAGTTTCTCGTCCTTCAACCGGCCCACCATGTCCATGTTGAGCATGGCGACCGTCTTCTCCAGCGGGAACAGCGGCTCCTTCACGTATTTCGCCGAGCCGACCAACCCCCGTTCTTCCCCCGTGAAGGCGATGAACACCAGCCGCCGCGCTGGCTTCTCCTCGCGGGCCGCGAACCGGCGGGCCAGTTCGATCAGCGCCGCCGTGCCGGAGGCGTTGTCGTCCGCCCCGTTGTGGACCGCCTTCACGCCCGGCGACAGCGAACCGACGCCGCCCAGGCCGACGTGATCGTAATGCGCTCCGATCACGATCGTCTCGTCCGCGTAGGGGCCTTCCCCTTCCAGCACGCCGATGACGTTCTTCACTTCCGCCTGAATCCGCTCGACGCTCGACGTCCCCGCCGCCTTCCACTCGGGAATCACGAAGCTCGCCGGCTTCGAAGTCGTGTCGATCCGCGCTTCCAACTCCCGCAGCGTCGGCTTTCCCGCCGCCGCCAACAACCGGTCGCACGCCTTCTGCGAAATATGGAAGATCGGCGTGCTGCGGTTCTCGTCGTCCGTGCCGTAGCCGAACGTCATCAGCGGATCGTCCTCGAGCTTCTCCCCTTGCGACGCGAGCCGCCGCCGTTGATCGAACAGAGGAGCGAGCATGTTCCGCGCCTCGACCAGCGCCGGGGCGTCCTCCGGATCGACTTCCACCAGCTTTTCGGCCGCCGCGACGATCTTCTCGTCCGCCTGTGCTTTGCGGGCGGCGTGCTTCTCGCGGATCTCGCGGCTGGAATAGGGATCGTTGACGAACAAAATCGCCGCCGCCCCCTTCGAATACGCGTTGGCGATCTTCGCCCGCAACGACGCGTGCCGCGACAGCGAGCCGTGCGGACCGGCGAACGGCGAATCGTCCGCTCCCTGCCGCGGCGTCCGCCGCACGATGACCACCGCCTTCCCCTTCACGTCGAGACCGGCGAAGTCGTCGTACTCGGGATCGTTCGATTCGATCGCATAGCCGACGAACGCGACGCCCGTGGCGAACGTCCCCGATCCGCCGAACGAACAGACCTCGAAATCCTCGCCCAGCTTCAATTCGATCATCTCGCCCTCCGCCGCTTCGAACGCCAGCAGGTTCGGCTCGCCCAGCTTCGTTTCGGAAAGCATCGTGAACTTCTGCCACGCGCCCCCGTCCATGCGTTCGACGTCCAGCCCGGCGGCGGCGAACTCGCGGCGGATGAACTCCGCCGCCAGGTCGATCCCCTTCGTTCCCACCCCGCGGCCTTCCAACTCGTCCGACGCCAGATGACGCACGTCCCCTCGCAGCCGGGCCTGCGTCGCCTCGGCGGCGATCGTGGCGGTATCGGCATGCGCGCGAACCGCGAGCGTTCCGACCGCCGCGGCGCAAAACAGAACCGGAAGCAACGACAGCGACGCGAAGCGGAATAGGCGGCGAGGCATGAAGGCGTCCATCCGAATAATAAGGAGAAGCGCAAGTTCCATCCGATTCTACGCGAACCGCCGAATTCGGGCCACCATCCCCCGGTTAGCCGCGACCCGAAGCCCCGCGGCGCAAGCCGCGAGCGCAGGGGAGCGCGCCGCTGTTGTGGGGGGGGGGGG
>JBBDNT010000172.1:0-2422 GCA_040877445.1 Planctomycetaceae bacterium | reverse complement strand
CTCCCGACCCTGCCACACGCGCCCACCGAAGGTCTCCAAGCCCCCTCTACCGCCGGCGTTGTTGGAGTGGCGGGAGACCTGCGGTCGGACCGGCTGGCACGGTCAGGAGACCGTGCCAGAACCGCAGGAGACCGTGCCGGAACCGCAGGAGACCGTGCCAGAACCGCCCCGCGCCTCCCATGGCCGAAGCCGCGATCCGTTCCGGCGGCGGGCACGACGGAATACAATTCCGTCCTACCCGCCTCCCACTCGAGACCACCCCCCATGCAACCACTCGACCTCTCCGGAAGGTCCGCCGTCGTCACCGGCGGCGGCAGCGGCATCGGACGCGCCTGCGCTCTCCTCTTTCACGCCCACGGCGCCCGCGTCTCCGTCGGTGACGTCCGCTTCGCCGATGACGTCGCCGTCGAGTTCGACCGCCTCGGCATTCACGCCCAGACCTGCGACGTCCGCCGCGAGGACCACCTCCGCGACCTGATCGACGGCCACGTCGAGCGGACCGGCCGGATCGACGTGCTGGTCAACAACGCCGGCATCGGAATGGTCAAGCAGATCACCGAAGTCACCGAGGCCGATTGGTCCGCCTGCATCGACACCAACCTCAAAGGCCCCTTTTTCGGCTCGAAGCATGCGATTCGCCATATGAAGAACCAGCCGGAAGGGGGGTCGATCGTGAACACCTCGAGCAACGCCGGCCTGCTCCCCCGGGCGCACGACCCGGTCTATTCGATCAGCAAAATGGCCCTCGTCGCGCTCATGAAAAGCCTCGCCCTGTGCCACGGCCGGGACCGCATCCGCGTCAACTGCGTCTGCCCCGGCCCGGTGGGAGACACCGGCATGATGAACGCCGATCTCGACCAGGCCGACGACCGCGACGCCGAGATCCGCAAGTTCATCTCCGCCAGCCCGCTCGCCGCCGCCTTCGACCGCATGATTTCGCCGGAGGAAGTCGCCCAGGCGATCCTGTATCTGGCGAGCGACGCGGCGCGCATGGTGACGGGAACCGCCATCGCCATCGACGGCGGCAAATCCCTGGGCGTCCCCCCCCGCGCCCCCGGTTAGCCGCGACCCGAAGCCCCGCGGCGCAGCCGCGGGCGCAGGGGAGCGCGCCCTCGCCGCCGGCCGAAAAAGGGGACAGGTCCATTTTCCGCAGCGAGTCGTCGCCACGTCGCAGAAACGCAATGCGGAAAATGGACCCGTCCCCTTTCACGTGCAACATCCGGTTAGCGCCGTTCACTCGTCCGTAAACCGGGGTTTGCGCTTTTCGGCCCGCAGAGTCGGATCGGGAAGCGCCGGCAAAGGCTGTGGATGATCCCCCGGCCCCGGTTCCGGTTGTGCGGGCGCGACCCATCGAACTCGACTCACCCATCCGAAGTCGAGTCCCACCAATCGCTTGCGGTTTCGCGGCAACTCCCCGGGAGTGTTCCCGACCCCCATTCCGGTGTGAAGCTGGGGAGTCTGGTACGGATATTGCGGATTGTCTGGGAGAGCGGTCGTTGTGTCCGGTGCCATTCACGAGGATGAAAGGGAACATCATGAGGAATTTTCGCTGGCTGATCGCAGCTGTCGTCCCAGTCGTCGCCTTGGGCCTCGCCGCCGCGCCGGCTTCGGCGGTGGTGATCGATGATTTCTCCGATCCGGCAGTCACTACGGTCCAGAACACTTACTCGGTTGCCGATGACGGTCCCGCTCCATTCACCTCATCGACGTTGAATACGGGAACCGCAACAGCCGGCGGCGATCGGTTCATGACGATGCAGGTGTTCAACAGCACCGGCGCGCCTGCGATCCCAGGAAGCGACAACGCAAACAATTTCGTCGGTGGTGGCACGCTGGGAATGAGCGTGGGATCGAACATCGACGCAGCCACGATCGTCGAGTACGATGGAATCACAAGCCTCTTTCAGCAGGTGGACGTCGAGTTTACCTTTCTGGACAACGACATGGAAGTGACCCTGTTCTTGGACGATGGCACCACTAGTGGCTCGTTGACGCAAACGATGCTGGCGGCGAATTCTCCGGGGACGCTCACCTTCCTTCTCAACGATCCAGCGTTCACTGGGATTGACTTGAACTCGCTCGTGAACGTCCAGCTCACGTTCGGCAGCGAAGGAAGCCCCGCGCAAGATTTCCAGATCTCGCAGATTTCCACGCCCGACCAAGAAATCCCCGAGCCGGCTTCGCTGCTCGTGTGGGGGGCGATGGGGTTGACCGGGATGGTGTCCGCCCGTCGCCGCCGGAAGCTGAACCAGAAGTAGCGTCGGCCTCCCGCGCCCCTCGGGACGCACGGCCGCAACGACTCGCTGACCCCGGCCTTCCTTTCGAAGGCCGGGGTTTTTTCGTGTTTCACGCGCGCGCGATCGCATCGAAAGAGCCGCGCACGAAGTAAGCGGTGGGGCGCGGAATGCCGCTTACTTCGTGC
>JBBDNT010000171.1:0-22194 GCA_040877445.1 Planctomycetaceae bacterium | reverse complement strand
TCCCTACTCGACCTCGTCACCCAAGCCCTGTAGCGGGCAAAAGTCGAACTAAGAGGTTGTGAATCTTTCGCCATTCGATCGTCGTCCGCAGCGCGTCATTCCCGCGCAGGCGGGAATCCAGTCGATGCACGGACGGTGATCCCATTGGTGGCCGCCTTGGCGATTGCTGGATTCCCGCCCCCGCCTTCGCGAGGGCAGGCACTGCGCGGGAATGACGATTCCGGGCGTATTCAGGAGAAACAGAGTTTCACAAGCTCTCACTTCGCCATCGCCTCGGCGAGAATTCGCGAGGTGCTTTCCCGCATGATCCGCGGGTCGACGAGTTCGCCCTTCAACAGCGTCGCACGGACGTCCTTGCCGGAGATGAACACCGGCTTCTCGTCCTTGTGGTTCTCCATCAGATCGACGCGGCCGAGCGATTCGTAGTACGCGGCGAAGCCGACCTTCACCGGCTTGATTCGCAGGTCGCCCTTCAGGTTCGCGAAGATCTCCTGCGCGTCGAAGTCGCCCCAGATGGGAGCGCCGTCGTGATAGGGGGCGTCGGCGTGCTTGCGGCCGACGACGATGTGCGTGAAGCCCATGTTCTGGCGGTAGATGGCGTGCATGATCGCCTCCTTCGGCCCGCCGTAGAACATCTTGATGTCGAGGCCCAACAGGATCACGCGGTCGGGAACGCTCTCGCCGCGCGGGCCCCACAATTCGGGATCGCTGTCCCCCTCGCCGAGGCCGCGGTCCTCGATGAGCTTTTCGTAGGTCAACATCCGAACGCGGGCGTTGACGTCGTCTCCCTTGGTCTCGCCGACGAGCGGGTTCAGGCACGCCCCGGCATTCTTCCCTTCGCGCAGCAACACTTCGAGGGCGTAGACGAGCGCGTACTCGTGCGCGCGGTGCAGCGGGTTCCGCGTCTGGAAGGCGACGACGGCGTCCCACCCCTTCTCCGCCAGCAGCTTGCGGACGTCGCGCGGCGAGAGGATGTACCGGCCGATCGCCTCGTCCTTCGACTGAGGCAATACTTTCAGCGCTCCGCCGACGAGGTGCGTCTTTTCGGCGTCGTTCTTGAGGACCATGTCGGCCCCGGGATGATCGGTGCGATCGGTTCCGTAGACCGAGCGGACGTAGCGCGGCTTGTCCCACTCGAATACGTCTTCCACGTCGAGCGTCGCGACCAGCGCGCCGTCGGGACTGGTGAGCGCGACGGTCGTTCCTTGCGCAAGTCCCTTCGCCTGTTCCGCGGTGACGGGGAGCGACAGCGGAATCGTCCAGGCGTAGGGCTTGCCGCCCGTTTCGACGACCGCCTCGTCGAGCACGCGATCGTAGACCGCCCGCGTCATGAAGCCGGTGAGCGGGCCGAGCGTGCCGTCGGCGATGCGGTACACGGTCGACAGATCGGCCGCCGAGACCGGAACGCGGGGCAATGCCTCGGCCGACTTGCGGAACGAATCGATCTCGGCGCGCGGGACGGTGCGGCACACGGGTTCGGACAGCCCGCCATGCGGGGGGATCAGGTCGGCCATGACAGCGTACTCGAAGAAAACGACGGGGTGAACGGGGAACGGCTCGCGGACGTTCGGAGCGCCGCTCGAAACATAGGTGAAACGGCGGCGGACTGCAAGCTGGCCCGATCGCCCTCACGTCACCGCGCCGCCGGCGGCGCGCCGCGGGGGGCGGAAGAGTTGCTCGGTCAGGCCGTGCTCGCTGACGACGCCGAGGACGGTTTCGTCGCGGCGGACCACGCCGAACGTCGTCTCCACCTGGCGGAGCGCGAGCAGCGTTTCGAGTTTCGTGGCGGTCGAATCGATCCGCCGCATGGGACGGATGAGCTTCGCGATCGGCCGGTGCGAGATGGCGGCGTCGGCCGCGCGAACGTATCCGTGCCAGACGGTCGGATCGTCCGCGCGATGCACGGCGACGTGGCTGATGCCGAAGCGGCGGGCGTAGTCCAGAATCTCGGATCGCGTCGCTTGTTCCGACACCCCGAGCACGCGACTCGCCGGGGTCATCGCGTCGGTCACGGGCTGCGCGGCGGTGAACAGCAGCCCGTGCACGAGTTGGTTCTGCACGTCGGTGAGGATTCCCTCGCGGCGGCCTTCGCGCAGCACCTGCACCAGCCGGGCGCGGCCGAAGGCGGTCTCCAATCGGCGTTCGTCCCCGCCCGCGAGGCGCTCGAACAGCTTGGCGACCAGCATCAGCGGGAAACTGAACGGCAGGAACAGGTAATAGAACAAGACGAACCATCGCGCGTCGTGTCGCAGGAAATGCATCGGCGCCTGGTAATACAAGTTCTTGGGAACCAGTTCGCCGAACACGAAGATCACCGGCGAGACGGCGAGCGTCGCCAGCACCTCGACCCACCACGCCCCTGCGGCCAGAAACAGCGCCGTGCCGATCCCGATGGCGAGCGTGGCGATGTAGTTCGCGATGTTGTTTCCCACCAGCGTGGTCGCGACGAAGTACGCCGGCTTCCGCACGAACCATTGCAGGCGGCGGGCGACCGGCTCTCCCGCCTGGGCGTCGATCGACAACCGCAAGATGCTCACACGGTAGAAGCCGGTCTCGTTCCCGCTGAAGAACGCCGACAGCCGCACGCCGATCGCGAACAACAGCACGGCGAGGATGGCGGCGATGGTCGGCATTGGCAGTCGGCAGTCGGCAGTAGACAGTCGGCAGTAGGCAGTCTCGTCACTCGTCACTCGTCACTCGTCACCCGCGTGATTCTCACTCGGCTGCGTCCGCGGGGGGCGGCTTCGAGCACTTCCACGCGGTGGCCCCGCCAGTCGCACACGTCGCCCGCGGCGGGAAGTTGATCGAGCTTCTCCGACAGCATCCCCGCCACCGTCACCCCCCCCTCGGCCCCCGGTTCGTAAGGAATTCCCAGCCGGCGGCACAGGTAACGCAGCGTCGTGATCCCTTCCACCAGGTACACCCCGGGCGATTCCTCGAGCACCGGCTCGCGCTGCAACAGGCGGCGCGTGCGGCTCGGGTCCGAGACGACGACCGTGTCCACGATGTCCTCGTAAGTCGCGATCCCGATCGGCTCGCCGTACTCGTTCACCACCGCGGCCACGCTGCAGAAGCGGTCTCGCAACAGTTGCAGCACGTACGACAGCTTCGCGCACCACGGCACGTACACGATCTCTTCCGCCCCCTGTTCGATCCCCTTGTCGCTGACTTGCGTGCGATCGGCCAACGGAATCGCGCCGATCAATTCCTCCGAACCGGGATCTCGCAGGATCAGGTAATCTCCCGCGGGCACTTCCCCCTGAAGATCGGCGAGCCGGACCGGCGGCGCAAACACGAGATACGTTCCCCGCGGACGCATCACCTCTTCGACGGGGATCTCGGACAGGTCGAGAATGTTGTGCAGCACCTGCCGTTCCTGCCGGACCACCTCGGAGCTCGCCCGCGAGGCCTCGACCGCGCGCTCGAGATCCTCGGCGTGCAACGTCTGCTCGCGGACGAGACGCGGCCAGAACGTCCGCTGCGCCAACAGCGTGATCCGCAGCAGCAGGGGAATCAGCGGATCGAGCGCCCGCACCGCCGCGGCGAGCGGTATGCTCACCAGCGCCGACAACCCCCGCCGGAAGAAGGCCGCCACGCTCTTCGGCAGCACCTCGCCGAACAAGATCAGCCCGAACAACGCCGCCAGCGTGAATAGGCCCGCGGCGGCGTTCTGGTCCGCCCGCGCCAACCGTTGCGTGACCACCACGCTGACGGCGAAGTACGACAGGTTGACCACCAGGTTCCAGAACAGGATCGCGGTCAGCACGCGCTCGGGATCGGCGAGCAACGCCGCGGCGATGCGCTCCCGCGGCCGGCCGACGCGCATCGTCCGCAGTTCGTCGTGCGACAAGAAGAACAGGGCCGTCTCGCTGGCGGAAAAAAAGGCCGAGGCGCACGCCAAGGCGGCCATCGCGAGCGATCCCGGCAGCCACAGTTCGGGATGAGCGATGAAGGCGGACATGGTGGGACGCGAAACCGAAAGGGTGCGGCGCGATCGGGAAGAAATGTCGAATGTCGAAGCTCGAATGACGAATCAAGGCCGAATGTCGAAACCCGAAACGGCGGTGTAGGACATGTCGACGGTCAGCGTTCGACATTCGGACTTCGTCATTCTTTCGTCATTCGGACTTCGACGTTCGACATTCCGCCCTACCCCTTGTCCGCGGTCGTGCGGCCGAGTGCCACGTCGAAGTCGCTCACCGCGGGGATGGTCATCGCCACCGTCGCGAACCCGTAGGCCGCGCACACCGCGAGCAATGTGGCGAGCGGCTCGCCCAGCAGGTACGACGTGATCGCGTAGAAGGTGAGGAACGGCGCGAGCCACGCCGCGAGGGTCAGCGCGGTCGAGGGGTTCTTTCTCGTCAACGAGGCCTGCAAGGCGATGCTTCCCACGACGATGAACACCAGGAAGCTCTGAATCTGCAGGGCGAACGAGCCGCTCGTTTCGACCAGCAGGATCATGAAGATGAAGATTCCGATGAACAGGAAGAACATCGTCCCCAGGCTGTTGGCGATCGCCGAGCGCGAGCTTTCGTAGGACAGCCCGGCGTGCAGACCGAGCATCGTCGCGAAACCCGCCAGCACCGCGAACCCCAGCAGCAGGCACACGAAGTTCTCGCCCGACAGGTCGCCCCGAGACAGCGCCCACCCCGCGAGCGCGAGCGGGACGGCGATCAGTTCCTTCGTGTTGTACAACACGCCCCCGACCTTGCCGAAGATGAACTCGCGGGCGGTGACATCGGTGACGAGCAACAGTTCCAGCGTTCCGGCATCGCGTTCCGAAGTCAGCGCGGTGACCGACTGGGCGTTGATCAGCAGCAGGCTCAACAGGGCCAACGCGACGAAGGCGAAGCCGGTGGGGCTGATGACGCCGACGATCTGATCTCCACTGCTTCCCGCGCGGGCGAGCCACGCCAGCAGCGCCCCCGCGAGCGCGAGATAGGCAAGTTTGATGACGACGATCTTGCGGCCGTAGGCGCGGGTGCGGATCTCCCTCCACACGACCGGATTGTGCCATACCGCCCGGGCCTGCGCCCGCGTCGCTTCGGCCGGCCGCGTTCCCTCGTACACGGCGCGGGGCGGGTTCCACACGCGCAGCCGCAATACCGTCGCCAGTCCCAGCGCCGCGGAAAGCCCGAGCATCGCGAGGACCGTGCCCCACGCCGAGACGCGCATCGGCCCCGTTTCCGGATGCCCGCTCAAGGGGTCGAGGATCGACAGCATTCCGCGGAAGGGATCGAACGCGGCCGCCACCCGCGCCGCGGCGGGCCAGGCCGTTCCGGTCACGCCGACGGCCAGTTCGACGACTCCCAGAAAGCCGACCACTCCCAGCACGCCGACCGCGAGCGTCTGAAAGGTCTTCTCGCGCCAGAAGGCGGCCAGCGCGCCCCATGACGCCGCCGCCATCGCCGTCGCCGCCGAGATCGCCAGCGACCAGACCAGTTGCTCGCGCGAGACGCCCCCCAGCATGTGCACGAGGGCGAACACCGGCAGCGACGTCGCGAGCAGCACCGCCACGATCAGCGAACTCGCCGCCAGCTTGCCGAGCACCAGCTCGCGATCCCGCAGGTCGGTCATCAACAGCAGGATCAGCGTGCGGCGGTCCTTCTCCTGGGCGATGCTTCCGGCCGTGAACAACAGCGCGAAGAACAGCACCAGCGCCAACTGCACCAGCGAGAACACCTGGAACACGAGGCTCCCGAACCGCGCCAGGTCGCCGAGGTTCCGCACTTCCTGCCAGCCGAACGTGGCCTGCGCCGCCGTGTACATCAGCACGAACAGCACCGCCACGTAGCCGGACCGAATCAGGTAATGGCGAAGCTGCCGCGGCGCGGTGAGCGCCTCGCGGCTGAAGATCGGACCGGCCAGCAAGGGGGAGGACTCCTCGGAGGTGGAACAAGTGGCGCTAACGTTCATCACTCGGGGATCGTCGCCCGGAGCGCCGCGGACGATCGACGCATTATAAGGCTCGCGCGCCGCCTCGCCAATTCACCCTTGCCACGAGCCTCCGTCACGGCGACTTCAGGGTCGCATCGAAGAAGTCGAACGCCTCGTCCTGCATCGCGACCGAGAAGATATGCCGCTGGTCATAGAAGCGGCCGTGGAAGCGTTCCTTCACTCCCGCCTTCTCGTACACGCCGCCGATCTTCTCCAGCGACTCGCGCATCCCCTCCAGCGGAAAGAGGCCGTCCTGTTCGCATTGCTGCACCATCAGGGGCTTCGGCGCCATCATCGAGACGATGTCCGGCCAGTCGAGATAGCCGTGGATCGTCGGCAGGTAATGCACCCACGAATGCTTGTTGATGTGCTTCTTGACCATCGACTTCACGGTCGACATGAATCCGGTCACGCAAGCCGCCTTGATCCGCTCGTCGACGCCGGAGAGATACAACGAACGATAGCCTCCCATCGAGATCCCCACGCAGCCGACCCGCTCGGGATCGACCTCCGGCCGCGTGACGAGATAGTCGACCGTCCGCATATCGTCCCGCACGACCATCCCCGGCCACGTCAGCCCGGCGTAGATCAGCGATTGCACGAGCATGTGCTCGCCGGCCCGGCAGCGCGCGTTCAACTCGAAGCACAGGTCGAACGGGTACTTCGAGCGATCGAACCCGTGCTTCAGGTCGGAATCCGCCAGCAATCGCCGCTCGCCGAAATTCAGCGCGTCGATGCTGATGACCACGTAACCGCGGCGGACGAGCGCGGTCGCGGTGGGGCGGCTTTCGTAGTTCATGCGGTGATAGCGGTCCATCACCGGATGGTTCTTGCCGGGGCCGAAGTCGATCACCTTCTCCTTCCCGAAGATGAACATCCCGCCGTGCGAGTGGAGATCGACGATCGCCGGGGCGGGCTTGTCCGCCTTCTTCGGGATCAGCACGTACGCCGCGATGCGAAAGCCCGGCGCGGTGTTGAACACGATCTTCTCGCGAATGTGGTCGCCGGCGTCGGTGCGATCGACGACCTCGGCCTCGGGTTCGACCTTCTCCGGCCGATAGCGAAGCGCCTCGAACACCTTCTCGCGTCCGGCCTTCTTGAACTCATCGAGCGACTGGAAGCGATCGCCGAGAAACGAATAGCGGAATTCGTTCTGCTGGAGCAGCCGGTTCACCGGGGGGAACAGCGTCCCCATGTCGGCGTCCTGCGGGACGAGTTCGATCGGCTGATCGGGAGGCGCGCCCCACGGGATCGGTGCGGCATCGGCCGCGGGTTCACCGGCGTTCTGAACGGCATGAGCGCCGCCCCCCGCGTCGAGCAGAAAGCCGCCGAGCGCTCCCGCGCCGAGCGTACCGAGAAACCGCCGGCGGTCCAGGTCGTGGCTTTCGATCATCGCATGTCCCGATATTGTGAGTTGTCCGTCGGATGGATTGGCAATCCGTGGGTCGCTTAGTAGTGCCAGTGTCCTCCCCGATGGTAGTGATAGTGGCCGGGGACGTAGTCGTAGTGATTGCCGTGCGGGACGACGTAGCCGGGGTGATAATCGTAGTGCCCGCCGTAGTGGTACGTGGGAGCGTAGAACGACTGGTAGCCCCCGCCGTAATAGCGGCTCGGGTAGTAGGCGCTGCGGTAACCACGATGGTAACCGCCGTGGTAACCTCCGTAATAGCCGCCGGATCCGATGTGGACCCGCACCTGGGCCCGCGCCTCGTCGGCCGTGCCGACCGTCAACCCCGCCGCGGCCATCGTCGCCAGGATGAGATGCTTCATCGCTGCTCCTTCTCGAAATGTGGTTCCGGTGAACCGGGCTGCCCGCCAGGGAAACCGTCGCTATCGCACCACCCGGTGCCATGATGGGAATTATACGCCCGCCGTCGCCCCGAGAAAATCCTCGCGCGATGGTGTCTTGAAGTTCATCAATGGTTTCCCTGCATTCGCCGCGTTGAATCCGTTCCCGTCCTGCGATAATTTGGAGGAACCGACGACTCGAATGCGCGAACCGCTCGGCTCGCGCCGGCCGGACCGATAATCCTCCCAGTCCTTCCATCCACTCTGAATCCGCACCGGACGCACCATGCAACTCGAAGGCCGCCGCTACGACACGGGCGAACCGTGCCGCATCACCATCGACGGGGAGCGCATCGCCAAGGTCGCCCCCGTTCCCGCCACCGCCGAGACGCGCGACTGGCCCTGGATCGCTCCCGCATTGTTCGATCACCAGATCAATGGGCACCTCGGCAAGTCGTTCAGCGGGCCGGACATCACCGCGGATGACGTGCTCGAAACGCTCGAGCCGCACTTCGCGTTCGGCATCACCCGCATGTGTCCGACGATCTGCACGAATTCGTTCGAGGCGATTCTGGAAGGCTACACCGCGATCCGCGAGGCTTGCGAGAAGGAACTCTGGGCCGACCGGATGGTTCCCGGCTGCCATCTCGAAGGCCCGTACATGGCGCGCGAGGACGGACCCCGCGGAGCGCATCCGCTCGAGCACGTTCGCCCCGCCGACTGGGACGAGTTCACGAAATGGCAACAGGCGAGCGGGAACCGCATTCGCCTCGTCACGCTGGCGCCCGAGGTCGGAAACGCGATCCCCTTCATCCGCCGGGCGGTGAACTCGGGCGTGGTGATTTCGATCGGCCACACCGGCGCGACTCCCGAGCAGATTCAGGAGGCGGTCGACGCGGGAGCGCGGCTGAGCACGCACCTCGGCAACGGGGCGCACGGCATGATCCGCCGGCATCCGAACTACATCTGGGAGCAACTGGGCGAACGCCGGCTGACGGCGAGCATCATCACCGACGGCCACCATCTGCCGGCGAGCGTGGTGCGGTCGATCATCGGGGTGAAGGGGCCGCACAACACGATCATCACCTGCGACTGCTCGTCGCTCGCGGGTTGTCCGCCGGGACGCTACGACGAGGGCACCGTGCCGGTCGAGATTCTCGACGACGGGCGGATCGTGGTGGCGGGGCAACGGCAGTTGTTGGCAGGCTCGGCGCAGGAGACGGATCACTGCGTGGCGACCGCGATCGAGATGGCGGGAATCACGCTGGCGGAGGCGATCGACATGGCGGGCCGCAATCCGGCGCGACTGCTGGGCTTCGAGGAAATCCGGCTGCACTCCGGGTCGCGCGCCGATTTGATGGTCTTCGAGTGGAGCGGGCCGGGAGATCGATTCCGGTTCCTGTCGGTGGTGCAGGCGGGAGAGGTGCGGCACGGCGCGCTCCAACCCGCCTGAGCGATCGCCGAGAGCGCGCGGACTCGCGGCTGATCGATCACGGCGGATCCTCATTGCTGCACGCTTGCTCCGGCGGCCGCGATCGTTACCATCCGTGTGTCGTCGAATAGGGCCCGCGTCCGCGTCGCGGACGGCGATCGAGGAAAAACGCGTTTCGTCGTCTTGTCCATCCCATCCCTCCCACGTGGATTCGCAGTGCCCTTCAGGAACGTCGACGAACTCGCTCGCCGCATCGTCGCGACGCGTCTCGCCGCCCCCGAGCGGGTCGATGAGGCCCGCGCGCGCATCGGCCGCAAGACCGGCACCCCCGACCAGCTTCTCTCCACGCTGCTCGAGAGCGGCGACTTGACCTCTTACCAGGTCGCGCGGCTGAAGAAGGGAAGCACCGACGGACTGGTTCTGGGAGGCTGCAAGCTGTTGTATCGCAATGCCTCGGGCAGCTTCGCCCGGGTTTATCGCGGGGCTTCGATCGCCGACGGACGAATGCTCGCCGTCAAGGTTCTCCGTCAGCGCTGGGCCGACGACAAGCAAACCGTCGCCCTGTTCCGCCGCGAGGCCGAGATCGGCCGAAAGCTCAAGCATCCCAACATCGTCCCCATCTACGACGTCGGGAGCGAGGGAGAGTTCCATTATTTCACGATGGAATTCGTCGAAGGGGGAAACCTGCGGGACTTCATCAACGTCCGCGGAAAGCTCGCCCCGCTGGAAGCGACCCGCTACGTCCGCGACATGGCCGAAGCACTCGAATACGCTCTCGGCCAGGGAGTCACCCACCGCGACCTGAAGATGACGAACGTGCTGATGAGCAGCGGAGGCGTCGCCAGCCTGATCGACTTCGGCCTCGCCGGCGACGAGAAGGTTCTCGGCAGGATCGCGGGCAAGGAAATGCAACGGGCGCTCGAGTACGTGACCCTCGAGTACGGAACCGGCGCGCCGCAGGACGATCCCCGCAGCGACCTGTATTTCCTGGGGGCCATCTACTATCAACTCGTCAGCGGGCAGCCGGCGTATCCCTCCACCAAGATCCGCGAAGAGCGGATGCAGATTTCCCGCTATCGCAACATCCCGCCGATTCGCTCCGTCACTCCCGAGTTGCCGGGGTGCGTGGTCGACATCGTCAGCCGTTTGATGCAGATCGATCCGCAACGGCGTTATCAGACCCCCGCGCACGCGCTGATGGACTTGCGGGCCGCGATCGCCCAGTTGGAGACCGGCGGCCATGCCGCTTTCGCCGCGCCCGCCCCTCCCGCGTTCGACGCCGCCCCGGTCGCCGACGCGGATCCCCCCTCGGACTCGCCCACCGTTCGCGCCGGCGACCCGAACCTCCCCACGGTGATGTGCATCGAGGACCGCATCAAGCAACAGGACATGCTGCGGGACTATCTTTCGCGGCACGGGTTCCGCGTGCTGGTGGTGGGAGACGTGCAACGCGGACTGGCGCGGCTGAAGACCAGTCCCCCCGACTGCATCGTGATGATGGGGGGCAGCCTGGGGGACGGCATCGTCGCCGCGTTCGGGAAGGCGGTCCGCGACGGGGAAAGCAACGGAACGGCCGCGATCGCCGTGCTCGCCGAAGAGCAAACGGGGCTCCGACAACTCCTGCCGGCCGGAGACATCGCCCGCGTCCTCGTGCAGCCGATCAAGCTCCGCGACTTGCGCCGCGAGATTCACCTCGTGATGCAGACGCGCCGCAAGCGCGCCGTCGGGCCGGAAACCGAGCCCGATTTCGCGGGCGGTTAGCCGCGACGCGAAGGCTTTGCGCAACGGAGCGCTTTCCGGCCTTCGCGGCTTTCCCCGCATTCGCGGACGATCCCCGATGGTTGCGTCTTCGGCGAAGGATCACCATAATCGCGGTTTCCCCGGAGTGTCCGGGGCGGGTCCGGGGGGAGGCCGCGCTTCCGTCGATCCGATTCCGAACTTCGCAGACTCGACCACTGGCGGCCCGCGCGCGAACCGCGCGTCCGAGATCGAGAAGGACATCCCGCATGTCGCTGTTGAGCCGCGGCGAAATCCGCAAGCGCCGCCGTAAGAAGGCCCGCCTGAAGAAGAAGTTGCGCTGCCGGTTCTGCCCGAATGGTTGCGACCGTTCGCCGCGGCCGGTGTACGTCGATTACAAGGACCTGAAGACGCTGCGGACGATGATCGACCGGGAAGGCCACATCGTCTCGCGCCGCCGGACCGGGAACTGCGCCAAGTACCAGCGCGCCGTCCGCCGGGCCGTGATGCGGGCGCGGTTCATCGGCCTGTTGCCCTACGTCTCGGAAGACTGAACCGAGGCGGCCCCGAAAACGGACGACTCGGGCGGTCATGCGGACTGAAGTCCGTGCGACCGCCCCGTTCCTTGCGCTCGCGCTCGCCGATCCGACCGCGCGGCGGCGCGGTGTGACTTTACGACGACGGGGCGTCCCGCTGTAATGATGTGAGGCGGACGCCGCGCCGCGGGCGCGGCGGGCCGGGATCGAATCAGGTCGAGACAGGAGCGAAGGCGATGAGCGCGCGAAACGCGGCGGGGTGGGCGGTCGGTTTGTGGGCGGTGATGATGGCCGCACCGGCCGCCGGTCAAGAGGCGGAGACCGAAGCCGCCGCGCCGATCTACGAACTGCGGACCTACACCACCGTGCCCGGCCGGCTTCCCGCGCTGCACAAGCGGTTCCGCGAGCACACGGTCAAGCTGTTCGAGAAGCACGGCATGGAGAACGTCATGTATTGGACCCCCGCCGACAAGGAGGAGACGCTGATCTACCTCCTCAAGCACGACAGCCGCGACGCCGCCGAGAAATCCTGGACCGCCTTCCGCAACGATCCCGACTGGCAAAAGGCGCGGATGGAATCGGAACAGGACGGCAAGATCGTCGACAAGGTCGAGCGCGTGTGGCTCAACACCACGGACTATTCGCCCAAGAAGTGACGCGGGGAGTTTCGTCATTCCGCATTCCGCCCCCCCCACTCTTGCCTGGATCGGCGACGCGGCCTCCGGTTGTCTGCGGCTGCTGGACCAGACGCTGCTGCCGATCGAGGTCCGCGAGATCGACTGCCGCGACGTCGAGGCGGTCCGCGAGGCGATTCGCGCGCTCCGCGTTCGCGGCGCGCCGGCGATCGGTGTGGCGGCGGCCTACGGGATGATCGTCGGTCTGCAATCGGTGGTCGATGCCGAACGCCCGGAGTTCGACCGCCGGCTGGTCGAAGTGTCGGACCGGCTCGCGTCGAGCCGTCCGACGGCGGTGAACCTCGCCTGGGCGCTCGATCGCATCCGCCGCGTCGCCGCGCGCGATGAATCGGCGGAGCTCGATTCCCGCGCGATTCTCGACCGACTGCTCGCAGAGGCGCGGGCCATCGAACGGGAAGACCGCGCGATGTGCGCCGCCATCGGTCGGTTCGGAGCGGGACTGCTCGAGGACGATTCCGGCGTCCTCACGCACTGCAACGCGGGCGGGCTCGCCACCGCCGGCGACGGCACCGCCCTGTCGGTCATCTTCGCGGCGGCCGCCGCCGGAAAGAGGCTGCATGTCTACGCCGACGAAACCCGCCCGCTGTTGCAGGGGGCGCGGCTGACGATGTGGGAACTTCAGCAACGCGGCATCCCCTGCACGGTGATCTGCGATTCCGCAGCGGCGTGGGTGATGCGCGAAGGCCGCGTGCGGGCCGTCGTCACCGGGGCCGACCGCATCGCCGCCAACGGCGACGTGGCGAACAAGATCGGCACGTACTCGGTCGCGCTCGCCGCCCGAGCCCACGGCATTCCGTTCCACGTGGCGGCGCCTTCCAGCACGTTCGACCTCGCGCTCGCGTCCGGCGACGACATTCCCATCGAGCAACGCGCGGCGGAGGAAATCACGCAAGGCTTCGGCCGCCGCACCGCGCCCGAGAACGTCGTGGCGTACAACCCCGCCTTCGACGTGACCCCCGCCGAACTCGTCTCCGCGATCGTCACCGAACGCGGAATCGTCCGGCCGGTGAACGCGGAGACGATTCGCCGGGCGATCGCCGCACCATTCAGTTCACAGTGCAACGAAGCCGAAACCAGAGATGCGTCGAAGGAGAGACGGAAAGATTGAAGACCAGTGCGTTATCCTGAAGGGGTTTTCACTTCCGAAATCCCACGCGCGATGGGAGAACTTGGCGCGCGACTGAACGTCGAGACGTCCGCATGAATTTGGTTTTGCTGGGTTATCAGCCGGCCGTCCTTCCGCTGCTCGATGCGATCACGGCGGACACCTCGTGCCGCGTGACGTGCGTGTGGGGCGAGTCGCTGTCCACCGCGGCGCTGGAGGCGGCGCCGGGCGCCCGGCGGATCGACGATTGGGCCGAGTTGCTCGCGCCCGGCACGGTCGATGCCGTGATCGTCGCGGGTGGCGACGAGGACACGCTGGGCGCGGCGAAGCACCTGTTCGCGGCGGGAAGACCGCTGCTCGTCGTGCCGCACTCCGGGCAGGATTCCTCCTGGATGTACGAGCTTTCGCTCCAGTGGGCCGACGCCCGGGCGGCGCTGATGCCCTTCTTCCCGCACCGGGAGGACGCGAACGTGCGCGGTCTTCGCGCGGCGCTCGCCGACGGAACGATCGGCACGCCGCGATCGCTCGAGATGGAACGACTGATCGCCGCCGACCGCCATGATTCGCCGCTGCTGTCGGCCGAAGAGATCGACGCCGCGCTGCTGAAGGACGCCGATCTGTTGCGGTTCCTCGCCGGGCGGTATACGCAAGTGACCGCGTTGCGCACCGGCGACGGCGCCCCGGGGTGTCTGCGGGCGATGGTCACGCTGGCGGGAAATCGCCTTCCCGAGGCGACCTGGACCGCGCGGCCGTCCGCGGACGCCCCCGGCTACAAACTCACCGTCGCCGGCGAAGCGGGATCGGCGACGCTCGAGTCGAGCGCGGGCGATGCGCCGTCGCGGCTGACGATCGCCGGCGAGCCGCGCCCGAACGACCCGCTTTCCGCGGTCGGCCATGCGGCGCGCATTCTGGCGGCGTTTCGCGGCACGCGCGACAGCGAACCGGGCGACGCCGACTGGGAGGACCTGATCCGCGCCCGCGAGACGGTCGAGGCGGGGCACGACTCGCTCCGCCGCCGGCGCACGATCGACCTGCACGCCGGAACGCATTCCGAGCAGACGGTGTTCAAGTCGCAAATGACGGCGCTCGGGTGCGGCGTGCTGTTCCTGACGCTGCTCGGCGTGATCGTGCTGTCGATGCTCGACGCTGCCTTCCGCTTCCCGGCCGGCATCCGCACCATTCTGCAGATCGCGGTGTTCCTGCCGGTGTTCCTGTTCCTGCTGTTTCAACTCATGTACTTCGCGGCCCGGCCGGCGCGGGAGGGGGAGAAGCGGGAATAGCCCCGGCGCGGGGCTTACCTGCGCTCCTCCGTCAGCGGATAGTCCTCGAGCGCCAATCCGGACCCTTCGAGTTCCTGCAATCGCCGCCAGCCGCGAGTGACGAATTCCTCGCGGCGGCAGACGTCGCCGGCATCGAGTCGCCGCTTGTCGAACGGACCTTCCATCGTCATCGGCTCGAACCGTTCATCGACGATGAACTGCGCCTGCACCGGATTGCAGCGGACGTGCCGTTCCGGCGCGTTCGCCAAGTCCCGCGCGGCGACCTCGCCGAGAATGTATCGTAGATAGAGATCGCTGTCCCGGATGGCGGCGACCTCGCCGCCGCACACCTCGCACAGGTAACCTTCGTCGCAACGGGCCATGATCGAGCGTTCGCGATTCCTGGTGTTCGTGATCGGTATTCCGGTTAGCCGCGACCCGAAGCAAAGCGGCCGCCGCGAGCGCAGGGGAGCGTCCCCCCGCGATCCCGTCCCATGACTGATTGATAACCGATTCCCATGCTCCTCGGCTACAACACCAACGGCTTCCCGCACCATCGCCCGGCCGACGCGCTCGCGGTGCTCGCGGAGATCGGTTATCGCTCGGTCGCGATCGCGGTCGATCATCACTGCCTCGATCCGTACTCGCCGCTGCTCGACGACGAATTGCGGGAGATGGGGGAGTTGCTTCGTTCGCTGGATCTGCGGTGCGTGATCGAAACCGGCGCGCGGTTCCTGCTCGATCCGCGCGTCAAGCACGAGCCGACTCTCGTGACGGCCGATCCCGCCGGCCGCGCCCGCCGGCTCGACTTCCTCCGCCATTGCGTGGAGATCGCCGCCGCGCTCGAGGCCGACGCCGTGTCGTTCTGGTCGGGCATTCTCCGCGACGACGTCTCCCATCAGGCGGCGTTCGAGCGCCTCGCCGACGGATGCCGCGAGTTGCTCGCGTATGCCGCCCCGAAAAACGTGCGGCTCGCCTTCGAACCGGAACCGGGAATGCTCGTCGAGACGATGGACGAGTTCGCCCGGCTCGTCGATCGGGTGGAAGGCGAGTCGCCCACAGCGGCTGCATGGTTCGGCCTCACGCTCGACATCGGTCACCTGCATTGCGTCGAAGTCGAGCCGATCTCCGCGCACCTGCGTCGCTGGCGCGAGCGGCTGTTCAATATTCACATCGAAGACATGCGGAAGGGCGTCCACGAGCACTTGATGTTCGGCGAGGGAACGATCGACTTTCCGCCAGTGCTGGCGGCGCTCGCGGAGATCGGCTACGAGGGGGGCGTACACGTGGAACTCAGCCGTCACGGCCACCTGGCTCCGGAGGCCGCGCGGCGGGCGTTCGCGTTCCTCGGCGAACTCCTGCCGCCCGCTTCTCGGAACGCCTGACGATCGCCGCCGACAAGGCCGTCGTCGCGGCCACCGCCGCGATCGCGAACCGGCGACTTTCGCCGGTCGCCGGACGTCGTGACCGGCCCGATCCGCTCGCCGGAATCATCCGCTGCAATCCGAATTTTCGGTGAAGATGGTGCGCGGGGAAGCCGATAAGTAGGACACGCATTTCGTTCGCGGAAGCGCAGGCATCCCGGTCGCCCGAGCCAGGAAGGACATCTCATGCGACCCCGACTGAGAATCTTCACCGGTGAGGATCGTGTGGACACGGTGGCGGAGCCGCCGGTCACCGTTCGATTGTGCGAAATCTCGCAGATCATCGCGGACGCCGTACGCACCCGCCGCGCCTGGGTCGACGACTTCGGCGACGATGAAGTGCGGATTTCGCCGGACCTGTACGAAGTGCTCTCGGCCTACTGGCATCTGCGGCCGAGCGCGTGAGGGCCGCCTCGTTCGTCGTGAACATGCCGAAGCGCCGGAGTCCGCCGTGGTCCGCCGCATCGCCGTCGCCGCCTTGACGATCGCCGGGCTGTTCCTCGTCGCCCGGGGAACGCAGTGGTGGCTCGACGTGCGCGCGGTGCGTGTGGTCGTCGGCGAATATCTCGACGCGCTCCGCGCCGGCGACCGCGCGCGGGCGCTGGGCTGCCTGGCGCCCGAGCGGCGCGCGGAAATCGAGGCCCGCGAGAAATCCGGGACCGACGTCGCCGACCGGTCGCTTCCCGATCCCGGGTGGACCTGGCGCGTCCATCACGTCGACCTGGCCGGGAACGCCGCGGTCGCCGAACTGTGGATCGAGAAGGACGGATTCAAGATCCAACCGCGGCTGCACCTGTCGCGCGCGCCGGGCCTGCGGTGGAAGATCGCCGGCATCGAGCCGGTGGAAATCGATCCCCGCTGGGAGGACTTGCGGCGCGCCCAAGCCCGCGCGGCGGACGAGCGGACGGCCTTGGAGCTGGAACACGCCCTCGCCGACCGGCCGAACGTCCGCGTAAAGCGGCTCGCCGCCGGCGCGCGGGATTGGTGACGTCGCCGGTCAAGGATCCTCAAGGTGTCGGATGTGCGCTATCGCAGCAGAGGAAATGAGAAATAATGGCAACGGAACTTGCAATGGCGTCCGACTTTCTGTATACGTATGCGCATGGATCATCAATTCGCGGAGCAGGCAATCCGCCGTTTGCGGGAAGGTGTCTCGCGCGTACCGATTTCCTTCGTGCGTCCGATTTTGGCGACGATGTTTGCGGCAGAGGCATTGCGAGAAGGAAGTTCCGGTTGGCGTGAACGGATCGATTTCAGCACTGATGCCGGTCGATACTCCGAGAATCTCGGGCTCGCTCCGGCGCTTCGGGGCGAATACGAGTTTCCGCCACGAGGCGGTCGGCACGGTGTAAGCTACAGCAAGCTTACGAAGCTGGCGCTGCCCGCCGAAGTGGATGCGTGCAACGCCGTGGTGAACGATCTCATCGATGAGCAACTGAGGCACTTCAGTCCGAAGGTGGCTTCGCACTTGGCGAAGGTGGTAGGCGAGTTGCATGACAACGTGGCTTCGCACGCGGGTGGTGCCGGGTTTTCAGCGGTGCAGGTGTACGAAGACCCGATAGGCAAGAGGGTCGAATTCGCGATCGCGGATGTTGGCTGCGGGATGCTTCACAACGTGCGGCAAGTAGTTCCCGGAATCGCGAAGGATGCGGATGCGGTACAATGGTGTCTCGTTCAGGGCAATACGTCGGCGAAGCGCCATGACCCGATGGCGCAGCGTTTGCCGGACGACGTCGTTTGCAACCCTTTCCCTTCGTCCGTCGACACGTACTCCGTGGAGGATCATCATGTCGGAGAGGGGCTCTGGCGCTTGTGCCTGTTGATCTCGGCGGTTCAAGGGTCGGTCTGGATCAAATCCGGTAATGGAGCGGTGACCAAAAGCGGCACGCAGGAATCGTGTTCGAGTTCGAATAGTCCGTGGCGTGGAGTAGCCATCGAGGTCGAGTTGAAGATCCCGTTTGGGGCCACGATTTCCGAAGCGCGAGAGGAGCGGATCGCGGAGCTCGGGGAAAGGCTCGGATTATGAACGACACCGTCATCAACTTCGTCGAACGATTCGGAACCGATGTTTCGAGCCGCTGGCGGGCGGCGGAACTTCGCGCCGAAATCGCACGCACCGTGGATCGGGGGACTTCTCCCTGTTCGATCGATCTTGCCGGTGTGCGGACCGTCAGCGACTCCTTCGCCGATGAAGCTTTCGCAATCCTCGTCGTCGAACGCGGAGATGAGTGGTTCAGGAAAAACGTCCGTCTTCTCAATCTGTCGACGGAGCTTCGCACGTCGATTCTCGGTTCGATCTTGAATCGACTCGAAAGCGAAGTCGGCACGCCATAGCATCTCACTTGGGCTGAATCATCCCTTTGCCCAATTCCTCGCCGATCCTCCAGCCGTCCGGCAAAGCCAACTGCCGGCGCTCGATCCGCTCGAATTCGATCGGTGTGACTTCGGCGATAATGGACGGGACGGGAATTCCGCTCCAGCACTGATCCCAAGTCGACCGCGTGCGCGGCCGCGCCGGTTTTCGACGATTCCGATTCAGGCGACTCTGCCGGTCGTGCCGATAATGAGGGCGAGCCCGCTGGCGTGCGGGTCGTCTTCGTGCCGGCGTCTTCCGCGCCGGCCCTTCCAGGGAGAATCGCCGGATGAAATCGCTCCTCCGCCACGCGCTGATGGTCCTGCCGCTCGCGGCGCTCGCCCCCGTCGTGGCCGAGGCGCAATACTTTCCGGGCAGACATCACGATCCGTGCGCGACGTGCGCCATGCCGGTGGCGCAATGCGGTTGCCACGCCCCGCGGCCGGTCGTCGAGACGCGTTATCGGCAAGAGAACGTGGTCACCTACCGCAACGTCGCGGAAACGCAGTACACGCAGCAGTCGGTGGTCGAGCGCGTGCCGGTCGTGAAGCACGAGCAGGTCACCGTCGACGAGGGAGGCTATCAGATGGTGTGGGTGCCGAAACCGGTCACGCGGACGGTCGCTCGCACCGAATGCGAGGACCGCGTCGTGCAGCGGACCGTGCCGCAAACGGTCATCCGGCAGGTGCCGCAGGTGACGACGCGACTGGTTCCCGAGCAGACGGTGCGTCACGTCCCGCAGACGTTCACGACATCGTATGCGGCGGCGCCCTGCGTCGACGACTGCGTTCCGACGACGACCGCGAGCATGCCCTTGAACGCGAACTGTGCGGCGCCGCGCGAGGCGGTGACGCTGCGCGAGCCGGTCCCCGCGCCGCGTGCGGGGGAAGTGGAGTTGGAGCGACCGGTGCCGTACCCGACGCCCGATCCGACCTCGTCCCGCGGCTACGACGAGTGGTCGACGATCCCGTCGCGCACGAGCGGTCGCGATGATCGAGGTTCGAACAGCTACGATCCGGTTCCCACGCGGAACGTGTCGAACACGACGACGACGGTTCCGCGCATTTCGGCCCGCGGCAAGTTCGTCCCGGCCCCCTCGGCCGCGACCGTCTGGCAGTACCGCAGCGACACGTCGCGGAATTGATCAAGCCGCGGGGCGTTCGACGTCGCTCCCCCCGCTGACGCGGGAGGCTCGTGGCCCTGTTGACTACCACGCAGCACGCCGCCGAGCACCCCCGCCTTCGCGAGGGCAGGCTTGGGGGTCTCGTGAGACACGGTCCGCGAGATCGAGGCGGTCGGGGGCATTTGGCTGGCTGACGTCTTTTGCCGGCGCGGGTTGCGGTGCTATTTGGGGGCGAGGTTTTCTTTTTGTGGAGGCGCGTCGGAGGGGAGTCGGTCTCCTTCGTGCGGGTGCTGCGTCATTTCGTGCATCGACGCTTTGCCTTCCTCCAGCCGGTCGTGGAGGATCTTCAGCAGCGCATACAGCACGGCGGCGACGGCCGGTCCGATGAACACGCCCCACAGGCCGACTTCCTGCACCGCCCCCAGCACCGTCACCAGCACGATCAGCGGGTGAATGTAGGACTTCCCGCGGATCAGGTAGGCCCGCACCAGGTTGTCCACCGTGGAGACGATCAATCCCCCGTACAGCAGCAGCCCGATCGCCGCGGCGTATCGTCCCTGGAAGAACAGCCAGATCGCGACGGGAACGTAGACTCCCGCCGCGCCCACGAATGGGACCATCGCCAGGATCATCGTCAGACCGACGAACAGCCAGACGGCGCCGACGCCGATGACCGTCAGTCCCGCCGCCAACAGCCCCGCCTGCACCATCGCCGCGACCACGGTGGCCAGCACGACGCTGCGGCAGACCGATTGAAACTCCTCGAACAGCGTCTGCAAGTCGTGATCTTCGATCGGCAGCAACGTTCGGGTGCGTGCCAGGAACCGCCGGCCGTCGGCGAGGAAGAAGTACACCGCGAGCATCATGACCGCGAAGCCGATGACGAACGACACCACGTTCCGCACGACCGCCCGCGTCTGATCGTAGGTGTTCTCGGCGACGCCGCGAACGATGGCGGACGATTCCCGCCGGAGGGTCCGCACCTGCTCGCGCGACAGGAAATTTTCGAGACTGTCGAGGATTTCGCGTTCCCAGTCGGCGGCATCGTCGAGGTCCATGTCGCGCTGCAGCGAGCGGGCCAGTCCGACCAGTTCCGAGCCGGCGAGGTACAGGCCTCCGCCGATCGGCAGGATGAACGCCAGCAGCACGACGATCGTGGTCAGGGCGGCGGCGATCCGGCGACGTCCCCGGCAAACCGCGATCAACCGGTGGAACAGCGGGCGGAACAGGATCGCCAGCACTCCGGCCATGAACAAGGGGAGCACGAACGGCGCGACGAACTGGAAGAAGAACACTCCCACCAGCACCGCCGCCGCAACGAGCCCCCAGAAGGAAAGCCTAGGGGACATAGCGGAAGATCGCCGCGACGGGAGGTTCGGCCGGCATTTCGGATCGATCGAGCGCGTAGACCGTGCCGTCGTGCAGCAAGGTGTGCACGGCGGCATGATCGAGCAGGTCTTCGGAACCCGGGGCGGAGGCGGCGATCCGCTGGGCCTCGCCCGTGTCCGGATCGACCACGCCCCACACCGTTTGCCCTTTCGCCACGAACAGCGTTTCGACCCGCCCCTCGCGAGCGGCATGCAGCACTTCGTCGAGGTCGGTGGACTGTCCCTTTCCGGCCCGTCGCTCGTGGAAGCGCTCCACCGCCGCCTCCTGATCGCGGCGGAACCACGGCTGCACGATTCGCCAGACCTTGCCGTGCAGTTCCTGCGCGCTGAGACTGTCGGGATTGCCCGCGACCGGCTCGTCCAGCAGGCCGCGGTAATCGCAGGCCTCGCGGAAGATCGGAAACAGGTAATCGACCCCGGCGAAGACCAACGGGGACCGCGCCTCGCCGAAGAACTTCCGCAACCCATGATTGACGACGTGGAAGTATTGCAGAATCTCGTCCTTCTTCTTCACGTCGAGGTCGGAGCCGCCGTGTCCGTGAAAGATGCCGGCCCCCGGACCCGTGACCACGCCGGTCGAGGCGGATCGGTGCATCTGCCGCGACGAGACGTACTCGTCAATGTCGAGCGCTTCCTGCAGGCTCTTGGGAAGCCCCGCGACTTCCAATTCGCCGATGCCGTGCTTCGTCCCCTGGAAGAATCGCAACCGGTTCTGGCTGGCCGCCAGCAGATGGAAGCGGCCGTCTCCCTGCAACAGGGGGAGGATGGGGGCGACATGGAATCGGCGATTGACCACCAGCAATTCGTCGAACGCCAGCGGCACGCGGAAGCGGGCGGAGAACTCGGGACCGGCGAACAGCGCCAGTCCGTCGCTCTGGTTCTTCCAGAACAGGCCGTCCTCCTGCAACTCTCGCAACGGCGCGAGGATGGCCCGGGCCTCGGGTGAGCGCAGCCCCGCGTCCTTCAGCCGTTCCTCCGCCTGGTTCAGCAGATTCTTGCAGCGGAGGGCGTCCTCGCGGATTTCGCGGCCCGTGCGATGCGCGGGCATGTAGATCGAAACACACGAATCGGACTGCGCCGGGGCCCGTTCGATGAGGTTCCGCAAATCGCTGCGCGTGAAGAGATCCATGAATTCCTCTCCCTGGAGTGCGACTCTCGGAAATCGGCGCGTCACCGCCGTCGCCGCCACGACTCACGCCGAGGCAAACAAGGCGGCGTCACGCCACCGTTTGTAGTTTACCATGTTCGAGCGGAGGGGAAGATGGAAGATCGAGGATCGAGGTGCGGGCGGCCGTAGGACGGAATTGTATTCCGTCCGCCAGGCTTCCAGCCGGGTTGCGGACCATTGATGGATTCGGAAACGCTATTCGCGTGCCGCGAATCCTTCCGGCGGGCGGGTACGACGGATTACAAATCC
>JBBDNT010000170.1:20783-22209 GCA_040877445.1 Planctomycetaceae bacterium | reverse complement strand
GCACGGATTTCAGAATGAATATCCGTGATGATCCGTGCCCATCCGTGGTGAGAATTCTGGTTTTCATTTGGTGGCGGCTTCGCCGCGCTGGGACATGCGTGTCTCACGAAATTCGCGCACGGCGAATGGTAGTCGAACGATTGCAGCGCAAGGTCGTGCGCTGCGCAATGTGTGGAGGCCGTGCTTTTGGCGGACGGAATGCAATTCCGTCCTACGGTCGATCTCGGCGGAATGGACCTACAGGTAGCTGCGGATCGTGCCGGCGATGAATCGTTGCGGGCCGGCCTCCGTGTCGAGCACGAGTGCCCCGGATTCGTCGATGCCCGCGCACAAGCCGGTGGTCGTCCGCTCGCCGTGCGACAGTTCCACCACGCGGCCCGCGAGCAGGCACCGGGTGCGCCACCTCTCCGCGAGACCGCCGGGGTCCGTTGCGAACGATTCCAGTTCTTCACGCAACCGCGCGAGGATCGCGAGCAGCACGTCGGTGAGCGGCAGATCCTCGCCGGCGATGTCGCACAGGGCGATCGCCGTCCGTTGAAGTTCCTCCGGCGCGGCGGAGAAGGAATTGTTGACGTTCACCCCGATGCCGATCACCACGCGGCCGGGCCGCCGCGGAGGGACTTCCACCAGAATGCCGCACGCCTTCCTTCCCAGCAGATACACGTCGTTCGGCCACTTGAGCAGCGGCACGCTCGACGGGACGAGATCCTCGACGGCCCGCGCGACCGCCAGTCCCGCCGCGAGCGCCACCTGCGACCTGCGTTCCGAAGATACCTCGGGCCACGCCGTCAACAACGAGAACGCCGCGCTGCCCTCGGCGGACCACCAGCGGTTCCCGCCTCGGCCGCGTCCCGCCGTCTGCCGATCCGCAAGCACGAGCAACGGCAGCGGGGGCGACTCTTCCGCCCCGCGCGCCATGCCGCGGTCGTTCGTGGAGGCGAGTTCGAGATGATGCTCGATCGCGGCGAGCCGCGCCTCGCGGCGGGTGCGTTCCAGATCGTAAGCGGCGACGGCGGTCATCCGGCCGGTGTTCGATTCGTAGAAGAGCGAGGCCGATCGTCGTGTTCCGACGGGTTCATCGCGATCATACCGGAACCCGCCGCGCGATGATCCCCATTGGGGAATATTCGCCCCTGGAGGCGCATCCCACTGGCATGGAGATTCTCTATCGTCTCGCCGCCGATGTCGTGCTCGTGCTGCACTTCGGGTATGTGGCGTTCGTCGTGTTGGGATTGCTGGCGGTCGTGGCGGGGGCGGTGCGCGGGTGGAAGTGGATCCGGAATCCGTGGCTCCGCTGGCTGCACCTGGCGGCGATCCTCGTCGTGGCGGTCGAGTCGTGGCTCGACGTCGTCTGCCCGCTGACGACGCTGGAAAACTGGTTGCGGGCGCAAGCCGGAATCGGGGGGGGGGGGGGGGGGGGGGGGGG
>JBBDNT010000170.1:0-20759 GCA_040877445.1 Planctomycetaceae bacterium | reverse complement strand
CCCCGATTTGCTCCACAAGCTGATGTTCTTCGATCTGCCGCCGTGGTCGTTCACCATCATCTACACGGTTTTCGGCGTCGCGGTGCTGGCGACGTTCTGGTTCGCCCCTCCGCGGCGCCGGCGCTCGACGGCGCCCCCTTCCCGCAGATCGTGATCCCGGAATGTCGAACTGGAAACCGGACGGCGGGAAACCGGTTGGCGGCGAAGCGACCGATCTGGCGTTCGAACGCCCTGCCCTGTGCTGCCTCGACCCCGACGCCGCTGGTCGGCTCCACGCGCCGGGGGCGCTAACAGCCCCGCGCCAGGATGAAGATCAAGACGAGCAAAGTCAGCGGAACTCCCAGCAACCAGGCGATTCCGTACTTGATGATTCCGTCACGGGGAGGCAGTTCGGTCTTCATGGGAGTTCTCCTGATTGGGATGAAGGTTCCGCGCGGCTTCAGAGGCCGTCGTGATTCGCTGATGAAGAAGCAAGAATCGTGCCGCGCTCGGGACCGTTCACGAAGCGTCACCCGTCGCCGCGGCGATCGAGCGCGCGTAGAATCTTGGCGCGGCGATGGCCGCAACGGAAGAATCACCGCCATTCGTGGTCGGATGCGGCCGAAAAACCGCGCGAGGACGAACACCCGCTGGTTCGGAAAGAGATGCAGAATGTCCCAAACAACCGCCGAGAAAATCCCCGCCGTGATCGTCCGCCCGGCCGAGCCGGACGACGCCGAGCGCGGACTGCTGAAGGTGCTCGATCAGATTTCGGCGACCGGCGTCGCCGAACTGTCGCCCGAGCGCGCGCGGACGCTGATCGCCGAGATGGCGGCCCGCGGCGTCGAACACGTGTGGGTCGCCGTGCGCGACGGGCGGGTCGTCGGTGCGGCGACGCTCATCGTCGAACGGAAGCTGATCCACGGCGGCGGCCGGGCCGGGCGAATCGAGGACGTCGTCGTCGATCAGAGGCTCCGCCAGCGGGGCATCGGCCGTTTGCTCATCGAGCGGCTGTGCGAACTGGCGGCGGAACTCGGCTGTTACAAGATCGTCCTGTGCTGCGACGCGAGCAACATGGGCTTCTATGAACGCTGCGGCTTCCGCCCCCACGAAGTCGGGATGCGCAAGGACTTGCCGCGATCGTAACGCGGGGCTGCTCACCCCCGGCCGCAAGGGTGCCTGCCGATACGAACGCGGGCGGGTAGGACGAACTTCAGTTCGTCGTGCCCGCCATCCCAGACCAACGGCTCCGAAGTAGGCGGGGCTTTTCCGAGTGTAGGCGCGCGGGCTTCGCACGGCGAACTGAAGTTCGCCCTACGAAGCCCGCCGCGTCGAATTCGACTTCCGCCAAGCGGGTAAAGTATTAGCCGATTTCCGAATAATCGGCCGGCGCGATGTTGTTCCGAAAATCGGTCGAAGGCCGGTTTCTCGCTTCTCATCCGCTCGCCGTTCCTGCATGATAGGCTGGTGGCTCCCCGCGCGTCCGGCGCGGCGGAAAGCTCAGGAGGACGGCCTGGCTCACGGAGGGCTTCCGAACGCAATCCAACGGCGGGTGCGGTGGAAAACTCGAATCTGCAAGCCTTCGAACGCGTGTTCCCGCGGCGGGAGCTGTTTCGCGGCAAGTCGCTATGCGCGCTGCTCCTCGGGGGGCTGACCGCCGTCCTGTACCTGCTGCTGTTGTTCGTCCTGTTTCTCCTGGTCGACGTGCTCGCCTCCGGCGGCGCGCTCGACTTCGAGTCGGCGCGGCGGGCGGAAGTGCTGGACGTCGCCGACGACGCCCCCGACGCCGTCGCGGCCGACGATCGCGGATTGCTGCCCGCGGTCGCCCGCGCGCACGATCGCCCCTGGGGCCGGATGCTCGAGTTCGCCTACATGCGGATCCCGATGCTCCGCGACAGTCGGCACGCGCTGCCGCTGCTGGTGCTGACGGCATTGGCGGTCGGGCTGTTGCGCTTCCTGCTGCTCGTGAAGATGCGCGACATGGCGCGCGAGGCCGCCCGCGAAGCCGTGAACGGTCTCCGTCGAATGCTGCACCGGCAGACGCTCCGCCTGGGACCGGCCGATTTGCTCGACCGCGAAGGGGGACAGGTTCTGCGGCTGTTCACCGAGGACATGCATCGGATCTTCGATGGAATCGTGCGGTGGATCGAGACGCTCGCCCGCCGGCCCCTCGAACTCGCGCTGCTGCTCGTCTTCGCGCTCGCCGTCGATTGGCTCGTCACGCTCCAATGCCTGTTGCCCCTGTTGTTGTGCTGGTACCTCGTGCGGCACGAGCGGCAACGCTCCGAGGAAGCGGCGCGGGCCGCCGCATCCGCCGAGGAACGCGAGTTGCGAACGCTCGCGGAAAACCTCCGCAAGGCCCGCATCGTCCGCGGATTCGGCATGGAGCACGCCGAGCACGAGCAGTTCCAACGGCAGCTCGATCGGCACCGCCGGCAGATGGCCGCGCTCGAGTCCCGGCAGAGACGGCCGTTGCGAATCGCCCGCGTGCTGGTGTTCACGAGCGCGGCGCTGATTCTGTTCGTCGTGGGAGTGAAGGTTTTGCAGCCGTTGGACAGCGCCGAGGGGCTGTCGTTCGCCGAAGGGGCGTTGCTGTTGACGATGTTCGTCTCGCTGATCGCGCCGTTGGATGCGCTGTTCGACTTGTCCAGGGGGTTGGCGGCGGGGTCGACTGCGGCGGATCGCGTGTTTCGTTATCTCAGCCAGATTCCGGAAGTCGGGCAGGCGGTGGGGGCGAAGTTCCTGCAACCATTGTCGAAGTCGCTGCGGTTCGAGAACGTGGCCTACGCGCTGCCCGATCGCCGCCGGCTGCTCGATGGGTTCGACCTGTCGATCGCCGCCGGCGAGACGCTCGCGGTCGTTTCGCTCGATCCGCTCGAAGCGCGTTGCGCGGCGTACTTGTTGCCGCGGTTCATCGAGCCGCAATCGGGCCGCGTGCTGATCGACGGTGAGGACATCGCCTGGGTGACGCTCGAGTCGTTGCGGGCGGAAGCGATCTTCGTGAGCGCCGGCGATCCGTTCTTCAGCGGGACCGTGCAGGAAAACATCGCCTGCGGGAACCCGAAGATCACGCTGCAGAACATCACCGATGCCGCGAAAACCGCCCACGGGCACAACTTCATCCTCAAGCTCTCGCAGGGGTACGAGACGATGCTCGGCGAGCGGGGGGAACAGCTCGACGCCGGTCAGCGGTTCCGGTTGGCGCTGGCCCGGGCGCTCGTCCGCAACCCGGCCTTGCTCGTCATCGAAGAGCCGGCCGAGCCGCTGGACGAAGACACGAAGCAACTCCTCGACGACGCCTACAACCGCATCACCCGAGGGCGGACCGTGGTGTTCCTGCCGAGCCGCCTGTCGACCGTGAAACGGGCCGACCGCGTGGCGATGCTTTACAAAGGCCGCCCCGCGGCGATCGGCCCGCACGCGGAAGTCGTGAAGACGAGCGCGATCTACCGCCACTGGGAATACCTGCGATTCAACGAGTTCCGGCACGACGGGGAAACGCGGGCGTGACGGCGACGTGGTCCACGTGGTCCGATCGCCGGAATCGAGGATCGATCGAATGGAATCATCGGTTGGAGTTCGGTCGGCGCCTGTCCTACAATAGTCTACCTCGACTGGGATCATGGCGATGAAGACTTCGACCATCGAATTGCCGGACCGGGCCTATGTCCCGACCACCGCTCTCGCCAAATCGGTCGCCTGCGACGAGCACATGCTGCACGTCGCCTTCACCGACGGACGCACCCTCGGCGTTCCGTTGGCGTGGTTCCCGACGCTTCGCGACGCCACGCCCGAACAACGGGCGAACTGCGAGATCGGCGGCGGCGGAATCGGCCTGCACTGGCCGGATCTCGACGAGGATCTGTCGATCGCCGGATTGATGGCCGGCGTCGATCCGTGCTCGGCCTGAGTCGATTTCGACCGGACCCATCGTGCCCGAAATCCCGCTCTCGGTCGAATTCCGCCCACGACGCATGATACGATATCCGTCGATGTCGCGATGGCACCGCGATTGCTCTCGTTCTCTCATCCGGCGATCGGATTCATCGCTCCCTGACGGTCGCGGCTCGAAGGGAGATGCTTCGCCTGCTTCTTTGCGCTTCTTTGCGGCTTCGCGCCTTTGCGTCGAAACGACGTTCCCGCCGTCCGGTCCGCCTCGATGTCGCTGGACTTCATCAATCCGCTGTTGCTGCTGGGCCTGGCGGGGATCGCCCTGCCGGTGCTCGCGCACCTGCTCTCGAAGAAGAAGTACGACGTCGTCCAATGGGGGGCGATGCAGTTCCTCGAACTGGGCCGCAACACCCGCCGCCGCATCCGCCTCGAACAAATTCTGCTGATGCTGCTGCGAATGGGGATGATCGCCCTCGTGGCGATCGCCCTTTCGCGGCCGTGGCTCGCCGGGGGATGGCTGTCGAACCTCGTCTCCAGCGAAACCCGCGACGTCGTTTTCGTCATCGACGGCTCCTACAGCATGGGCTGGCAAGGCAAGGCGGAAACGCCCCACGCCGCCGCCGTCGGCTGGGCCCAGAACTTTCTCGACGAACTCCGCCCGGGAGATTCGATCGCGGTGATCGACGCCCGCGAGCAACCCCGGCAAGTCATCGCCTCTCCCTCGCGCGATTTCCAGCACGTCCGCGACGCGCTCGACAAGCTGCCGGAGCCTTCCGGCTCGGCCGATCTCGCCGCCGCCGTGACGAAAGCGTTGCAGATTCTCGGACGCACCAGCAGCCTGTCGCGCGAAGTGATCGTCATCGGCGACGGGCAGGCCCGCAGTTGGCGCGCCGGCGACGCGGCCATGTGGAGCGGGATCGACGCGCTCCGCAACGAGCCGGCCGTCAAGCCGCGAATCTGGATCGTCGACGTCGCCCAGCATTCCCCGGGTGAGAAGCCGAACCTCAGCGTCGAGGCGCTGCGGCTTTCGCGGCAACTCACCGTTCCTGGTTTTCCGACCCGCATCCGCACGAAGGTTCGCTCCACCGGCATCGAGACCGGCGGCACCACCGCCCGCGTTCATCTGCACGTCGACGGCCAGCGCATCGACGATCGCACCGTGAAGCACACCATCCCCGCGAACGGCGAGGCGAGCGTCGAGTTCGAATACCGTTTCCCTTCGGGCGGCTCGCACGTGCTGAGCGTCGTTCTCGACGACGACGATCTGCCGGGCGACGACGCCTCCCATGCGGCCGTCGCCGTCGCCGAGGCGATTCCCGTGTTGCTCGTCGACGGCGATCCGCAACTCGAACCGACGCGAGCGGAAACGTGGTTCGCGCACAAGGCGCTCACGCCGGCGACCAGCGAGACGCCCTGGGTGCGCGCCACGGTCGTTCCCTGGGACCGCTTCACGAGCGAATCGTTGAAGGACATGGCCGTCGTGTTTCTCGCCAATGTGCCGCGCCTCGATCCGACACAAGCCGAGTTCCTCGAAGCATACGTTCGACAGGGGGGCGGATTGGTCGTCGCTCTGGGGGACAAGGTCGATGCCGAGAGTTACGGCAAGCTCCGCGATTCGGACGGCGAACCGCTGTTGCCCGCCACGCTCGAAGAAATCGAAGAAGACACGCTGGCCTCGTTGGGGGGCGTGCGCGTCGTCGACGACAGTTTACAGCTTCCGTGGCTGGCGCCGTTTCGGATCGAAGCGGGAGGCGGGTTCACCGAGGCGCGGTTCGGGAAGTGGTGGAAACTTTCGATCGCCGCGAAACCGCCAGCGGAAGGCGAGCGCGATGCGAATGACGCTCCCGAGGTGATGCGCGTCGCGCGGCTCGACACCAGCGATCCGCTGATCGTTTCTCGTCGGCATGGGCGAGGGGAAATCGTGTTGTTCGCGTCGTCGCTCGATGCCGACTGGAACACGCTTCCCGCGCAACTGGATTACGTTCCGTTCCTGCACGAGGTCGTGTTCCATCTGGCGAGCGGCCTTTCCGCACGGAACGTGCGGGTGGGCGAGCCGCTGTTGCTGCCGGTTCCCGCCGGCTTGTCGCTCGGCGAGTTCGCCTTCCACGCCCCGGACGGTTCGCCGCTCGAACCGCGAGCCGCGGGGGACGAACTGCGTCCCGCGGTGCGGCTGGCGGAGACGCAACTCGCGGGCATCTACGAGTTCCGCCGCCGCGACGACAGCGGCCCGGCGTCCGCCTACGCGGACGATCCGCGGGCATTCTTCGTGGTCGATTTCGACCGCGGTGAATCGGACCTCGCGACTCTCGATGAGGCGGCGCAACAAGATCTGGCGGCGGGCGAGCGGCTGACGTTCGTTTCCGGCGTCGATGACTTGAAGACGAAGATGTTCACCGACGGCTCGCGGACCGAGGTCTGGCCGTTGCTGCTGTTCGTGTTCCTGGCGATCCTGGTGGGAGAAGTCGTGCTGACCCGCCGCCTCGTCCGCGGCGGCCACGCGGCGCTCGACGACGCGGGGAACGACGAAAAGGCGGCGTCACTGGACGGTTTCCTCACGGAGGTGAATGCGGCGGCGGGGGCGGGGAAGTGACGCGTTGCGAGTAATGAGATCGGATTCGCGAATGATCCAATTCAGCGTTTGGGAGATTACGCCGAAGGCGTTACAGATCACAGCCCAGCTATCCGACGCTCACGCTCGACGATCTCGACGCCGCCCTGTACTTTGCCTCGGAAGCGCCGCCTTCCGCATGACGATCCATCCGTGCGCGGCATCGAACTGCCGGGGCTTTTCTCGATGAACACCGAATCCCTCACCCGCCGCCTCGTCTTCCAGGGAAGCGAATCGACCTGGTGGGTCGTGCTGTGCCTCGCCGCCGCGATCGCTGCCGCGGGGTTGATCGTCACCCTCATGCGGTACGAGCGGAAGCTCGTCCCGAAGAGCACCGGGTACGTGCTGCTCGGCCTGCGGCTGTCGGTGCTCGCGCTGTTGTTCGTCACGCTGCTTCAGCCGGAGCTGATCTGGACGCTCGACCGCACGCGGGCCGGCCGCACGCTGGTGGCGATCGACCTGTCCGAAAGCATGAGCACCGCCGACAACCACGCGACCCCCATGGAAAAACTCCGCTGGGCCCGCGCGCTGGGAATGATCGGCAACCAGGCCAACGCCGCGCGGCTCGACCGCTGGGCCGGCGAGCTTCAAGCCGGAAAGCCGCTCGCCGATCTCTCCTGGGTCGACGATGGCGAGGCGGCCGAACACGAGGCGCGGCGCGTGCTCGCCGAAGCGCGGCGGGGCAATCTCGAAGGAATCTTCACGGAACTCGACCATCTCTCGCGCCGCGAGATCGCGCAGCGCCTGCTCACGCAGACCGCCGCGCCGCTCTTGAAGGAACTCGAGGAACTCGGACCGGTCGACGTGATCGCCTTCGCCGGCGGCTTCGAGGCGACCGACGCCGCGCGGCTCGGCGCGTTCGTCGCGACGCCTCCCGAGGGGGTCGACGCCGCCGTGACCGATCTCTCGCAGCCGCTGGCCGCGACCGCCGCCGCGAGCGAGCAGGGGCCGCTGATGGGCGTCGTGCTGTTCAGCGACGGCCGCGACAACGCCGGCAAGCTCGACGCGCTGACGATCGAGCGGCTCAGGTCGGTCGGCGCGCCGTTCTTCCCGGTGCTGCTCGGTTCGGAGCAACAGCCGCGCGATCTCGCGATCGCCGGGCTCGAGTTCCCGCGGAAGCCGCTGTACAAGGGGGACAAGGCGATTGTCACCGCGTCGCTCAACACGGCGGGCTTCGAGGGAGAGCGGATCGAAATCCACCTCGAGGCCGAAGGTGACGAGCCGCGATCGAAGACGGTCGAAATCACCGGCCCGCAGGCGACCGTGCGGTTCGAGCTGGATTCCGGGGAACTCGGCCGCAAGGAGTACACCGTCCGCGCCGAGAACCTGCCGGGCGAAACGCGGGACGACAACAACCAGCAGGGCTTCGCGCTGAACGTGATCGACGATCGCGTGCGCGTGCTGCTGGTGGAAGGGGAGGCCCGCTGGGAGTTCCGCTTCATCGACAACGCCCTCACCCGCGACGAGCGCGTGACCGTCGATCGCGTGGTTCACGAGCAGCCCTACATCGGCCTGCTGCAACAGCCGTTCTTCCCCACGAAGCTCGAACTCCCGGGCGATCCCGACGAACTCGCCGGCTCGCCGTTCGCCGAGCCGGACCTCGTGATCATCGGCGACGTCGCCCCGCACGAGATGCCGGAGGAAGCCTGGCGACTGCTCGACAAGTACGTCGCCGACGCCGGCGGGACGCTGGTGCTGCTCGCCGGGAAGCGGCACTTTCCGCTGGCGTACCGCTCGGAAGTGGTCGACCGCCTGGTCCCCGTGGTGAACCTGCGGCCGCTCGACATCGGCGGGCGGCAGGCGATCGCCGCGCCGACGGAGCGCGGCTTCCGCCTCGAACCGACCGCCGACGGGCTGCGGCAGGAGATGCTGCAGCTCGATCCCGAGGAGGAGCGAAACCGCCGCATCTGGGGCGAGTTTCCCGGCCACATGTGGGGACTGTTGGGCGAGGCGAAGCGCGGGGCGACCGTATTGGCCCGCGCCGTCGAGGTCGGGCAGGGGGGAGCGCTCGACGACGAGCGCCGCTCCGCCGTCATCGTCCATCAGCAATACGGATTGGGACAGGTGTTGTGGCTCGGCATCGACAGCACCTGGCGCTGGCGGCACCGCGCGGGGGACGAACACCATCACCGCTTCTGGGCGCAAATCGGCCGCTGGGCCGCCGAAAGCAAGGCCTCGGCCACCAGCGAGCACGTCCGCCTCGTCGTCGCGCGGACCGACATCGAAGAGGGCGAAGATGCGGTGATCGAAGCCCGCTTCACCCGCGACCTCGAGCGCCGCCACCCGCGGGCGAAGGCGACCGCGGTGCTCCGCCGGGCGGACGCCGATCCCAACGATCCGCCGTTCCAGACGCTGGAACTCGCCCCGGTCGCACACAAGCCGCTGTCGCGCGAGGGGCGCGCCGTGTCGCTCGCCGCGGGCACGTACAAGGTCGAACTGCTCATCGAGGGAGCGAACGGCGCGGGGAAGGAACTTTCGTCGTTCCTGTACGTGCATCGCCGGCAAACCGCCGAACTGAGCGACCTGAGCGCGAATCGCGATCTGCTGATGCAGTTCGGCATCGCCAGCGGCGGCCGCATGTTCTACCCGGACGAACTGGCGCGACTGCCGCCGCTGTTGCGCAGCCCCGAACTGACGCAAACCCTCCGCGAGGAAACTCCGCTGTGGGACCACTGGACGCTGATGCTTGTCTTCTTCGGCCTGCTGACGATCGAGTGGGTGGTCCGCAAGCTGAATGGTTTGCCGTAGGCGGCGGCGAACTCGTTCGTCCTACTACGCCGTCAAGTTTGATTTTGTGGGACGGTCGTGTAGTCGGGTAGGACAGTTCGTCGTGCCCGCCGGTCGAGCGCAACGGCCGCGATGTCGAAGCACCATCGGCGAAGTTCCTCGAGGCATGCCGCGTTTCCGGCGCGGGCTTCGCACGGCGAACTCGAGTTCGCCCTACGAAGCCCACCGAGTCGCACCCAGAAGATCAATGTGGAAGATGGATTACTGCTTCGCCGAATTCGATTTCGTGGGAAGGGCGGGTAGGACGGAATTGTATTCCGTCGTGCCCCGCCCGCTTCGGCGCCCGGTGCGAACTTCCGGCGAGAACCCACTGGCGTCGTTGATCGAACGATCGCCCGCAACCGGATTCTGGCGGACGGAATTCAATTCCGTCCTACGGATTCGGCGGCCGCGACGAAGCGACCCGGACGCTCCGAGCGTCCAGGTCGCTGGCTCCACTGGCCCACGACTTCGATGCTGATGGCGGACTACGAAATGATCGCCGGATGAATCAAGAAAGCGGACCGCCGCGGGGGGGCGACGGTCCGCTTTCGACGGACGGCGACACGTTCGACCGTGACCGCCAGGGGGAGACGCGGAGTCGTGGGGCAGACATCCATGTCTGCCCGACGCTGCGATCGCAACTTCTCTTTCAGGGCAGGCGGCAAAGCCTGCCCCACGCCGGCGGGATCCACGCGATCAACGGGACGGGAAATCGAGCGGTTCGGCCGCGCGGCGTTGCCGCGGCAGATCGAACGATCCGCCGTCGGCGAATTCCGGCACGTCGTCCCGCGGGACCGGGCGGACGCGACGCGACGCGGCGACCGGCACCCAGCCTTCGTTCGAGGGGGCCTGCGTCGTGTTCGGCGCATCGCGTGGCCGCGTCGGTTGGGCGAAGCCGCGCGAGGCTGGCTGCGATCGCGTCGGGCGCGTCGCGGACCCGCCCTTCGCGGACGCCTCCGGGTTCTGCCCGCGGACGACGAGGCCGCGCGAATCGTTCGCGTCGGCGAGCATCGAGCCGTCGGGGCGTTCGAGGGGCGGGCTGCCTGCGAGAACCCAGCCGTTCCAGCGTCGCTCGAAGCGATCGACGTTGCCCAGTCCGTAGTGGTGTTGCAGGGCGTGGTCCCAGCCATCGTGATGGGCCGACTCGATGAAGTCGAGGTACTTCCGCTTGCCCCCCTGCTGCACGAGGTAGTCGGCGATCGAGTAGCCTTGGGCGTACAGCGTCATCACGTCGCGCATGTCCTGCGGGTACTCGGTCATCGCGAACAGCTTCCGCAGCGGGATGCGGCGGCCGGTCTTGAGGACTTCCTCCAGCAGGCGGCGCTGGCGGCGTTGTTCGGAATCGTGCTCGACGAGGGTCGCGGCCCCTTCATCCGCCCAGCGGGGAAGCGGGCGGCGGAAGTGACAGGCGAGGATGGTGTGGCTGACTTCATGCGGCAGCACCGAATCGCAAATCCGTTCGAGCGACCCCTGAATCCGCATCGTCCAGCCGAAGACCTGCATTTCTCCCTTGTGGTCGCGGTCGAAGGCGAAGGAGGTCGCTCCGCCCGCTCCCAGTTGGTCGCCCACTTCCACGTGAATCTCGCAGGACTTCGCCCAGCGGGGGAGCTTCTTGCCGAGCCACTCGACCGCCAGTTCGTCGCGGAACTCCTCGGCGAGCGTGCCGATCTGCACGGCGATGCGGTCGGACGGGGCGTGGACGACGAAGTTGGGGGTCTTGTGGACCGCCCCGGCGGCGAAGATCAGGGTGAGGAGCGCGAATGCGCAGCGGGCCGAACGAGCATCCATGCTCTGCCTCGTGAGTCGGTGTGTCGGCGGAAGGTTCGGACGCGAGCGGCGGCTGGGTCACGGTCGGCTCGCGGGGGCATTCCATGCCAAGTCGGCGAAACGGGAGCGATGCAAACTGCGGTCCAAAGTGGAGGGGCGGCCGCGCGAATTTCGTCGAGGACATCGACCGCTCGGTGCAAACCATTTCGCTGCGGCGACTTGCGACCGGGGACAGAGCGCGACACCGCCGTGGCGAAAGCGATGACGAAGCCGGGGTTCGCGTTGTAAGAATTGCAAGTCCGGCAAGAATTGCCGAACGCGCGGGGACCCTGAATTCCGCGAAATTGCCCGTCGTGTCGGTTGCGGATATGATTCGATTGATCGGACGCCGGCACATGTCGATCTCTTGATGACATAGCGGAGATCGCGTGTCGCGGCACCATTGGCTGTTCGAAACGAGGAATCGAACCATGAGCGTCCCAAGTCGGAATCCGCAACGAACGCCGGCGCTTGCGGTGGAAGATCTCGCGCGCCAATTGCTCGAGCGACCCGACGAGTGGCTCGACACGAACAACGATCAGTTGGGCGGCGAGAAGCCGCGCGACCTGATCGGCACCCCGAAAGAGCCCGTGCTGCGAAACCTGTTGGAAGGGATCATGCACGGGTCGTTCTCATGAATCTCGCGCAGTGCGCATGGCTCCCACGCGGTCCGCTGAGAGGAGGATGGGTTCGGGCACTGCATCCGAGGCATTCAATCGCGCCGCTCGCCACGGCGCATACGGCAACGCACGTAACCGATGCGAACCGCAACAGGACCGCGGCTTGCCGCCGCGGCTCAGTTCCCGTCCGCGGCGTCCGGCCGGCGGGGCGGGGCGAATTTGATCTTCTCGACGTAGCGGACGACCTGGCCGCTCGTCGGGTTCAACTCGCCGGTGACGGCGCTGACCGCCTTGATGTTGTACTCATGGTGGAGTTCGTAGTCGGCGTCGATTTCGACTTCGAGATCCTCCGCCATCTGGCTGCCGGGTTGGCCGATCATCGTGAGGATTTCGCGGTTCAACACGTCGAAGGCGCGGGGGTCGTTGCCCAGCCGGGTGTTGCCGAAAACCAGTTCGGCGAGCCGGCCGGTGCTCTTGTCGGCGATCAGGCGGATCTTCACCGGAGGCAGCGTGTTGCTGCTGTTGTCCTGCGGCGCGCCGATCGGCATGTTGATGTTGAAGTCCCCCTCCGGCTCGACGATCTTCAGCGTGAGCATGAAGAAGATCAGGAGTTGGAAGACGACGTCGATCAACGGCGTCATCTGGTTTTCGACTTTTTCGGGAGTGCCCCGAGCGCGGATTTTCATGGGATTCGGATGGGCTGATGGCTGTGTGCATCGACGTGCGTCAATGCGCGGTGCGCTTTCGCGGCGGGGCGAACTTGATCATCTCGACGTGGCGGACGACTTCTCCGGTCGTCGGACCGAACTTGCCCGTCACCGCGCTCACGGCCCGGATGACGTATTCATGTCTCAGCTCCCGGTCGGCATCAATTTCGACGGTGAGTTCCTTCATTTCAGGAGTGCCCGGAGCGGCGACCTCCAGGATCTCGTCGGTCAGTCGCACGAACGCCTGATCGTCGTTGCCGAGGCTGATTTCGCGAAAGATCAACTCCTCGAGTCGGCCATCGGCCGTGGCGACGAGCCGAAGTTGCAGGACCGGAGGCTTCCTTTCCGCCAGATCGTCCTGCTTTAGGAACGGGGCCGCGGCGACCGAAGCCGCATTCTTCCCATCGCATCCGCAGGCCGTTGCCGCCGAGAATGGACCGCTCGACGAGACGGAACCGATCGCGACGATTGCCGCGAGGCATGAAGCGGTCCCTATTCGGCGAACGATCCCGACGAAATCGGAGATGTTCCTGGTCATGTTCGATCTCCGGACCGGGACTATTCGAGTTGCTGCTGCGTGGCGGCGAGGGCGAACTTGACGTAGCCCGCCTCTTGCGCCTGCGTGATCAGTTCCTGAACCATGCCGGTGGGGACTTCCCTGTCGGCCCGCAGGACGATGGTCACGTCGGCCGGTTCGGTCCCTTCGTCCCGCTGGAGCTTGGCTTCGGTGGCGAGATGAACGGGAAACGCCGGAATGGGGATCGCGTCGCCCCCGAAGAACACGCGGGGGTTCCGGTCCTTCGTCTGGGGATCGGGAATGATGTCGCCGTCCGCGTCGCGGTTGAAGCCCACGTTGAGCACCAGATCCTTGTCGCGGGCGACTTTCGGGGGCAGCGCGAGCGGATCCCGCGCGAGCTTGACCCGCTCGTCCGCCTGCGTCTGCTCGAAGTTCGTGATCAACATGAAGAACGCGATCAACTGAAAGACGATGTCGATCAGCGGCGTCAGGTCGATCTCGGGAATGTTCGAGGCGATCTTCTTGATGCGCATGGCGTGTTGTCCGCCGTCAGTTGTCAGTTGTCAGTTGTCAGTTGCATGTCGCTCCTCGGCAATTTGCAGCGAATCGAGGCGTCCGTCACAGCCGACTGCCGACTGCCGGCCCGCTCATTTTCGGATCATTCCCTCGGCGCGGCCGGGGCAGCGGCGGGGGCGGCGCCTCCCGACGATTTCTTTCCGAGGCTCGAGAACCGCGACATCAACCCCTCGCTGACCATGCCGACCTCCAGCACGTACCGCGCCACGCGGTTGCGCAACAGGCTGTAGGCGACCATCGCCGGGATCGCGATCGCCAGCCCCTCCAGCGTGGTGAACAGGGCGGTGTAGATGTCGCTGGCGAGATCCTTCGGCTTGGGCTGCTGGGCCGAGGTGGCGATGCTCTCGAACGCGCCGATCATGCCGTACACGGTCCCCATCAGGCCGACCATCGGGGCGATCGAGCCGATCAGGGCGAGGTAGCTGATGCGGTGCTCGAGCTGCATGTTCTCGTCTTCGCCGACCTCCTGCATCCCTTCGACCGCCTCCTCGTATCCGCGGTTGAGCTTTCCCAGTCCGGCGGCGAGCACCCGGGCCACGAACGATTCGTCGTTGCGGGCGGTTTCGTACGCGCCCTGGTAGTCCTTGGCGGCGAGCTTCTGCTCGAACGCGTCGACGAATTCAGGCGGAAGCAGGTTGTCGCGGCGGACCTGCAGCACGTTCATCATGATGAGGGCCACCATGATGAACGACAGAATCAGCAGCACCGGCCCGAAGAACCAGCCGTTGGCGCGGATCATCACCATCAGGAAGCTCTCCCGCTCGTCCGCGACGGACACGGGGGCGTCGTCCGCGGCACCCGCCGGCGCGGCGACGGGTTCGCCTTCGCCCGCCGGCTCTTGAAAGCCGAACGCGGCCGGCAGGTCGCCCGGCCCCGGAAGCAGGACGCCCGCCCCCAGAATGACCGCCCACAGCACCATCCAGGACCGCCGGCGCGTGGCGGGTCGTACCGTTCGAATTCCGTGCGACATCTCGACGACTCCAGGTAAAGCGGGTGTGGTCTGTTCGTGTGCGGGTGGGGCGGGAGTTCGTGCCGGCGCGGCGCTCATCCCGAAGTCAGCTTCCTGGCCCATTCGCTTTGAGGATGCTCTTTCGACAGCCGGGCGGCCGCGTCGTTGGCGCGCTCCTGATCGCCGAGGGCGCTCCACAAGCGGGCGAGATGATACAACGCCTCCGCATGTTGCGGACGCTCCTGCTGGAAGAGGACATCGACGTGCAGGTAGGCGAGCCGGGCGTCCTTCTCCTTGTCGAGCGCGCGAAGGCTGTCCCCCATCAGGACGTAGGCCGTCGCCTGGTTGCGCGTGTCGGTGGGCGCGACGTCGTCGATGACGGTGTCGAGGGCGGTGACCGCTTCGCCGTACTTGGCCTGCGCCATGAGGCATTTGGCCCGGCCGAGCATCGCTTCGTGGCGGCGGGAGAGCTCCGCGGGAGACTCGGCGGGCTGCTGGATCACCGCGTCGAACGCGGCGAGCGCTTCGTCGTTCTTGCCTTCTTTCTGAAGCACGCGGGCCTTGGCGTTCAAGGCCCCCATGCGGAGCGCGGGCGAGCTGGATTTCTCCAACTCGCCGAACGCCGCGCGGGCCTTGTCGAACTGCCCGCTCGCCAGGAAGACTTCGCCCAGGTGCTCCAGCGCGGCGAAATGGCGGAAGTTGTCGGGATGCGCGGCGCGGAACGCTTCCAGCCTGGCGATCGCGTCGTTCGCGCGGGACGGATCGACCAGCGCCAGCTTGGCCGTCGCGCGGGCGATCAGGAATTGCGTGTCGATCGCCGCGTTGCCCGACGTGTTCGGCAATTCCTTTTCGTACTGGGCGAGCGCCTCGGCGAGTTTGCCGGACGCTTCGGCGGCGCGGGCCGTCTTGAACGCGGCCGGCTCGCGCTCCCATTCGATGCGGGCGATGTCGTCCACGGGGACGGTGACGGGGTTCAGCCCGCGCGGCGCCACCGTCACCGTTTCCCTGGTCAACGTCAGGTCGCCCAGCAAGACGGCGCGGGGGGCGCTCTTGCGATACACCATGTCCGCCGCCGACGCGGGCGTCTCGAACGCCGCCGGACCAGCCGCGCCGAGAACGGCGGCGAGCGCCCACCGCGCGATGTGCTTCGAAGTCGTCATCTTTCGCTCCGCTGCGTGTCGATTCGGGACGCCTCGTCCCGGAGGTTCCGCCTCACCACGATTTCGCGCCGGCCGCCGCCTCTCTTCCGTGTCGCCTTCTACTTCGCGGAAGTGGGTCGCGGCGGCCGGGGCGTGACGCCGCTGCCGGGCCTCCGCGAAGCGGCCCCGCGCGCCGCGGTCGCCGCGCCGGTCGCGGCCGGCTGTTTTCCCGCCGATCGTCCCGTTCCGCCGAACGACGACGACATTCCATAGGCGGGCCGTCGCCGCCGCTTCGTCCCTCCCATGACGCAGAACACGCCCACGCCCGCCGCGGCGGCGAGCAGCAGCGCGACGATCAGGATCGCCACGCCGCTCCCCGCGTTCTCGTTCGTCGAATCGCCGTCCGCGGGGGCGTTCGCCGCCGGTTCGGCCTCGATGTTCCCGGCCGCGGCCCGCGCGGGCTGGTTCTCCGCGGGCGTCGTGTTTCGAGGGACGATCGGCGCGGGACGTTCCAGCGCCTTCGGCTGGGCGACGCCCAGGTCCGACTGCGCCTGCTGGTAGAGCGTGTCGAAGCGGTTCCACCATTCCGGCGCCATCCGGCCGCGAATCCGCGACAGGGCGACGATTTCGCCCATCGCCATTTCGAGTTGCTTGTTGCGGGCGGCGCCGGTCTTCGACAGGCCGTATCGGCGACGCACCGAAGACACCTTGAAGCGGGCTTCGAGGTGCTGCTCTTCCAGTTCGGGGTCGGGTTCGGCATCGAACCCGCGCTGATCGAGCAATTTCTTGATGTTGTTCGCCGTGCCGCCCCACCCCCAGATGTGCACCTTGGTCTGGCCGTAATCTTCGTGGGTTCCCAGAATCGCTTTCAGGTAATTGTCCGCCTCGCCGCTGGCCGCCCAGTCCTCGAGGACCGACGCCGCTTCGAACTGCGCCGACAGCACATTCGGCTTCTCGGACAGCACAGCCTTCGCGAGATCGAGCGCCTCCTGGAATTTGCCCTGGCGGCGGCGGCAGCTGACCAACCGCAGCCTCACGCCCGGCAATCGGGAGGCGGCGATGAACGCCTCACCCTCCTGCCGCGCGCGGTCGAGAATGGTTTGATAGGTCGTCGCGGCTTTGTCGAAATACTCCGCCGCGGCCGTGGGGTCGTTGTTCAACCCTTCGCCCAGCCCGAAATAGGTCTCGGCGATCCAGTGCATCGAGGCGGATGTCTGGCCTTCCTGGCGGTCGTACAGCTTGGCGAGGAAGTCGTCGAACGAGGCGAGGACGTCGGACAGCCGTTGCTTGTCGTCGGAGCGGTCGAGCCGCTCGATCTCCTTCTGCAATTCCTGGCCGAGCATCACGTAGATGCCGACGTTGTCCCGTCCGCCGAACCGCTCGAGGGCGTCCATCGCCTGGAGGGCGTCGTCGATGCGGCGGTCGCCGACGTAGGACCGCAGCAGTTGTTGATGGACTTCCGCGGCGTAGGCCTTGGATTTCAGACCCTGTGCGGGACGAGGCTCGCCATCGTCGACCCGCACGGCCTCGACCGGCGAGCGGGGGCCGTCCGTGAGAAGTTCGATCGCGCGGGGATAGTCGCCTTGGAAGTTGGCGATGCGGGCGAGGATCAGGCGGGCGTCGACGAACTCCGGCTCCGGCGCGGCGGTGGGGGGCGCGGTTTTCTCGTGCCGGTCCAGGCCGGTCCTCAGGTGCTCTTGCGCCTGCTCGAGCCACTTCTTCAACTCATCTTCGGAAGGACGCTCGGCCGCGGGAGCGATCATCGCCATCTGCCAGGCCCGCCAGTAGGCGCGGCCCGCGCCGCATTGAGAGCTGGGATAGTGATGGGCCGTCTCCGGCACTTCGGAGTACCAGCGGGCCGCTTCGAGCGGCTCGCCGCGGTCGAAGTACAGCTTGCCGAGTTCCATCCGCACGGCGTCGGCGTGGCTCGACCCGGGCCACGTATCGACGATGAACCGGCCGATGTGCATCATCCGTTCGAGTTCGAAGTCGCGATCATCTTCGGGGGCTTCGCGATAGGCCTGCTGGAAAGCGGCCAGCGTGAGCCGGGCGGCGTCGAGCGCCGTGTCCGACTGCGTGGCCGCGTATTTGCGGGCGATGAAGCCGGCGATGACGGCCGCGTCGAGCGGGCGGCCCGACTGCAACTCCACGTGCGCCAGCCAGGTGCGGACGACGTTCACCTGCCGGGGATCGGTGTCTTCCTTCACCAGGCCGAGCGCGAGATGGAACAACGCCCCGGCGTCGGCCAATTCCGCTTCGAGTTCGCTTTGGACTTCCGCCCGTTCATCGTCGTCGGCGGCGGCGCGGCGCCGCTTGTCCAACTCGACGATGCGGCGAATCAGGCTGTTGGCCAATATGAAGGCGGTTTCGAAGTCCTGCGGGTCGGACTTCTCCCCCTTGAGCAGCAGGTCGATCCGGTCCGCCATCGCGATCGCCGGCTCGCGGTGCTGCCCCTCGACCGTGCGGATGACGAACGCGTCGGCGAGCGCCTGTTCCAGGTTCTTCTTTTGCTCGGCTTCGGGCAGGTCGCGGCCGAGACCAAGCTGCTCGTAAGCGCGGGCCCGTTCCCAGCGAATTCCGAGACTGGTGCGCGTGCGGGCATGGACGGCGTTGGATTTCAGCCACTCCGTCGCCTTGTTGATCACCAGCCGGAACTCGTTCCGTTGCGGGTGATTCAGGCAGATGAGTTGGAAATGCTGCGCCTGTCTCTGCACGCTCTGCACTGCCGGACGATCGGCGCCGTCGTGATCGAGGAGCTTGTTGTAGATCCCCAGCGCCTTCCCGATCTCGTCCATTTCCTCGAAGCACTTGCCTTGCCACAGGTCGGCCATCAGACCGGCGCCCATGGTGCGATGCGCATTTCCGATTTTTTCGAACTCTTGCGCGGCCTGCTTGAGAAGGTCATTCCGCTCCGGCGAACCGGGCGGATACGTCTGTGCCTGCTCGTAGGTGCATTGGGCCAGGTTCAGCCGGGCGACGATGTGTCCCAACTCGGCCGCGGAGCGGGCCTCGCGGCGTTCCTTTTCCGTCTCGGGAATGTAGACCGGGTACTTGTCGAACTCCGCCTTGAATTTGTCGTGCGCCGACTGATAGATGGCCCGCGCCTGCTCGATCTGCGTTCGCGCTTCGGCCTGGAATTCGGCCCGGCGGCCTTCGTTCTCCGGCGACTGCGACTGCCAGACCTGCACACGGGCCTTGTTGAGCAGAATGCTCGCCCGCTGGCTGTCGGCGTTCGCCGAGCGCGGATCGTCCGGATTGTCGCGCACGAAATCCTCGAAATGCTTCGAGGCCTGGTCGAGCAGTTTCGCCCGCTCGTCGGGGTTCTTCGTCAGTGACGAAGCGCCGCCCAGGATCGTCATCGCCCGTTCGTAGGGGACGCCGCGGCGAATCTCGGCGGGAGCCTTGCCTTCCCGCTCGATCTGAGCGAGATAGTCCAAGGCGGCATCGTAATAGCCGCGCGCCCGCAACCCGTTCAGGAACTCCTGATACGGTTCCACCGCGAATGCCGGAGTCGCAGCCGAGTTCGCAATGGCCGAAACGAGCAACGCCGACAGCGCGCCGATCCACCAAGACCGCATTCGTGACACTTTCGTCGCTCGAGTGGGGCGTGGGAGGGAGGTTGAGCCGAAAGGCCCGGCATCGTCGAAGTGGCCCGCTTCGGGCGGAGGTCCCGGTTCGAGAGTGCGAGGCGATGCCCCGACCCCGCGTCACCGAACACCTGCGCCGTCGATACCAGCATATATCCCCCGCCGAGCCTTGGCAAGAACCACGGCGCCGTCAAGCCGCAACCAAACGCCGAACGACGGAAAAGGAGGGACGGGAACTTGGCGGACGCGGGCGCGGGTCCGTCCATGAGCGGCCAGGTCGAGGTTCGGCGGCTCGCGCGGAACTTGGCGGACGCGGGCGCGGGTCCGTCCTCTCGGCAGAACTCCGCCCGATCAGCAGGCGATCGTCGGCCCGCCTTTGCCTGTTAAGAAATCTTGTCTTTTTTCTGAATGTGGCAAGAGCGAAGGGGGGCAGGAAGTTACGGCGACGGAGGGCGAAATCGGATGGCCAATCGGGGAAGCGGCATCTTGACAAGCCGCCCGGCCGATTTATAGTGGCGATTCACGTCGTCTCACTACATCTAGGGTCTTCTCGGGGCAGCTACGCAACGGATTGTGCATTTCCCCTTGCCGCGCCGGACGGTGAAATGATATAATTCCGTATAGAAAACGGCCCGCGCCGCCGAAGAGTAACCCTGAAAGAACGTGAGGCGACGCGGCCGCCGGTCGCGTCGACAGGTTGCCCTTTCCATGCTGTCGTCCATCAGGAAATCAGGAACGGGAGTGCATGATGCACCAGACTCAGGGACGTGAGGTGAATCGGACCGTGGCGAAGTCGAACGGGACGAAATCGAACGGCACGGGGCACGGCGACGGACACGCCGCCGCCGAGACGCCGGCACTCGGCGTCGAGCCGTACTTCTGCCCCCAGGGGGCCGACCCCTTCGACACGGTCGAGTGGGAGCTGCGCACCGCCCATATCAAGGACGAGAACGGCGACATCCTCTTCGAGCAGACCGATTGCCATATCCCGGCGACATGGAGCCCGCTCGCGACGAACGTCGTCGTCAGCAAGTACTTCTACGGCGAGCCGGGGACCGAGGAACGCGAACAGAGCGTCCGCCAGGTCATCCACCGCGTCGCCCGCACGATCGCCGACTGGGGCATCGACGACGGCTACTTCGCCTCCGCCGAAGAGGGAGAGACCTTCTACCGCGAATTGGCGTGGCTGTGCCTGCATCAGCACGGCTCGTTCAACTCGCCGGTGTGGTTCAACGTCGGGCTGTTCCACCAGTACGGCGTGCGGGGAAGCCGCGGCAATTACGTGTGGGACACCGCGACGAACTCGATCCAGCGGCCGGAGACGCCGTATGAATTTCCGCAGGCCTCGGCGTGCTTCATCCAGTCGGTCGACGACAACATGGAGGCGATCATGCGCCTCGCGACCAGCGAGGCCATGCTGTTCAAGTTCGGCTCGGGCACGGGGACCGACCTGTCCACCTTGCGGAGCGCGCGGGAAAAGCTTTCCGGCGGCGGCATTCCCTCCGGCCCGCTCTCCTTCATGCGGGTGTATGACCAGATCGCCGCCGTCGTGAAGAGCGGCGGCAAGACCCGCCGCGCCGCCAAGATGCAGTCGCTCAAGGACTGGCATCC
>JBBDNT010000169.1:0-22262 GCA_040877445.1 Planctomycetaceae bacterium | reverse complement strand
CTTCCGCGTTGCGGAGCGCCCCCGCCACCCATCGCCACAGAGATCGGCGTGCCAAGAACTCTTGCCGCACCCGACCGGTCCGGGGTGGGAGGCGTGCATCGCGGCGTGTCGGCCGCGACGTTATGATGAGACGATGCCCGGAAACACCTTCGGTCACGCCTTCCGCATCACCACCGCCGGCGAAAGCCACGGGCCGGCGAACGTCGTCGTCATCGACGGCGTTCCCCCCGGTCTCGCGCTGTCCGAAGCCGATTTGCAGCCCGATCTCGATCGACGCCGACCGGGACAAAGCAGCATCGTCACGCAACGCCAGGAAGGGGACGTCCCCGAGATCCTCTCGGGCGTGTTCGACGGCCGGACGACCGGGACGAGCCTCGCGATCCTCATTCGCAACGCCGACCAGCGCAGCCGCGACTACGACGACATCCGCCACAAGTACCGCCCCGGCCACGCGGACTATTCCTTCGATGCCAAGTACGGCTTCCGCGATTATCGCGGCGGCGGTCGCTCGAGCGCCCGCGAGACGAACGTCCGCGTCGCCGCCGGCGCCGTTGCCAAGAAACTGCTTGCCGAAGCGTGCGGCGCGCGGATCGTCGGCTACGTCGTGCAGGTGGGAGACATTCGCGCGGAGATTCCCGATCCCGCGGCGATCGCGCTCGAACAAGTCGAAACGCTCCCCGACGGCGAACCGAACGTCGTCCGCTGTCCCGATCCCGCCGCCGCCGCGCGGATGGTCGAGCTGATCGAGCGGGTCCGCAAGGAGGGGGACTCGATCGGCGGGGCGGCGGAGATCGTCGCGACGGGCATTCCCGCCGGCCTGGGCGAGCCGGTGTTCGACAAGATCAAGGCCGATCTCGCCAAGGCGTTGTTCACGCTGCCCGCGGTGCTGGGGGTGGAATACGGCATCGGCTTCGGCTGCGTGACGATGCGCGGCAGCGAACACAACGACGCATTCGTCGCGGCGGAGGAGGGCGGCGTCCGCACGACGACCAACCGCCACGGCGGCATGCTGGGAGGCATCACCACGGGAATGCCGATCGTGCTGCGGGCCGCCGTCAAACCCACGAGCAGCCTGCCGATCGAACAGCGAACCGTCACCGACGCGGGCGAGCCGACGACCATCCGCACGAAAGGGCGTCACGACCCGTGCCTGCTGCCGCGATTCATTCCGATGGCCGAGGCGATGACGGCGATCGTGCTGGCGGACCACTGGCTCCGCTGGCGGGGGCAATGCGGGGGGTGATGGGGCGTGCGACGCACTCTGTGATTGAGAGGCCGCGTCAGCGGCCGATGTCACCGATCCTCCGGCTTTCAAGTGCTCATCACGACGGCGGCGGGGTGGCTGGGGTCGGAGCGTAGCGAAGCCCTCAGCGAATCGCCGACCCGGCCCCCCATCGCTGGGGGCGATCCGCCGGGCGATTTCGTCGGACGTGGAAGGCGTCTTGCGGCGGATCGACCCCAGCCACACCCGGGACGAAGTCGCCGCACCAGTCCGCGCCGCCACAGGGTGCCCGCCCCCGCCCCGCCTGCGCGAGGGCAGGCACTGCGCGGGCATGACGGATCGGCGACGGTCGAAAGCCGGACGATCTCAAAAAGGGGGAGAGGGGGACTCCGCGCGCACTCCGTCAGGGTAGGCGAGTTCCATGGGGCGCGCAGGATCGTGCCGCGCAATCCGCGTCGCACGGCCGTGTGGATGACCACCGGAAGTTCGGGCTTGCCGAAACCGGGTCGGGAACCGATAATTCCTCGTCCTCGCGTTCGATGGCCGCGCTCGCCGTGCAGCCACTCCCGCCCTGCGGGTGGTGGGGTGGCGAAATCCTCCGGCCTGTCGCCCGCCCCCGGCAGTTCCCGCGCCCGCGTTCCCACCCGACTTTCGATCCCGTTCCGCTTCGCACTCCTCCCGACTTCCGCCCTTCCCGAGTTCCGATTTCGATGAGACGCAACGACGTTCGCAACATCGCCATCATCGCCCACGTCGATCATGGCAAGACCACCCTCGTCGACTGTCTGCTTCGGCAGAGCGGGCAGTTCCGCGAATCGCAGCTCGTCGGCGACTGCATCCTCGACTCGAACGACCTCGAGCGCGAGCGGGGAATCACCATCCTCGCCAAGAACATCGCGATCATGTATCGCGGCGTGAAGATCAACATCATCGACACCCCCGGCCACGCCGATTTCGGCGGCGAGGTCGAACGCGTCCTCAAGATGGCCGACGGCGCGCTGATTCTCGTCGACGCCTTCGAAGGCCCGCGTCCGCAAACGCGGTTCGTCGTGCAGAAGGCGCTCGAGTGCGGGCTGAAGCCGATCGTCGTGATCAACAAGATCGACCGCCCCAACGCCCGCCCGCAAGAGGCCCTCTCCGAAACGTTCGATCTGTTCGTCGATCTCGGCGCCGACGACGCCACGCTCGATTTCCCCTACGTGTTCGCCAGCGGCCTCAGCGGCTACGCGACCCTCGATCCCGAAGTCACCACCGACAGCTTCGCGACGCTGCTCGACGTGGTGCTCGACAACGTCCCCGGCCCGCAGATCGACGCCGCCGGACCGATGCAGATGATGGTCACCACGCTGGAATGGTCCGAGTACGTGGGCCGCATCGCCACCGGGCGGATCGTCAGCGGCCGCGCGCGGCCGGGCGATTCGATCGTGCTCATCAAGGAGAACGGCAAGCACGTCAACGGGACGATCGAGGAGGTCGAGGTGTTCGACAAGCTCGGCCGCGTGTCCGTCGACGAGGCCGCCGCGGGAGACATCGTCGCGCTGATCGGCCTGCCCGAACCGGAGATCGGCGACACCGTCGCCTGCCGGGTGCAGCCGCGGGCGCTCACCCGCATCAGCGTCGATGAGCCGACGTTGTCGATGCTGTTCACGATCAACTCGTCGCCACTGTCCGGCCGGGATGGAAAGTTCGTCACCAGCCGGCATCTGCGGGCGCGGCTGATGCGCGAGCTCGAGTCGAACGTCGCCCTTCGCGTGGAAGAGACCGGCGTGAAGGACTCGTTCCAGGTCTCCGGCCGGGGCGTGCTGCACCTGTCGATTCTCATCGAGCAGATGCGCCGCGAAGGCTTCGAGCTGTCGGTCGGCAAGCCGGAGGTCATCCGCAAGAAGATCGACAACGCCTGGCACGAGCCGTTCGAGCAACTCGTGATCGATGTGCCCACGGTCGACGTCGGCCCGGTGATGGAGATCGTCGGCAATCGCCGCGGGCAACTCGTCGAAATGTCCTCGGGCGAAACCGGACTGACCCATCTCGTGTTCTCGATTCCCGCGCGGGGGTTGATCGGCATCCGCACCCGGCTGCTGAACGCCACCCGCGGCGAGGCGATCATCCATCACCGCTTCGAATCGTACCGGCCGGTCGAAGGGGACGTCCCCCGGCGGCCGAACGGCGTGCTCGTCTCGCAGGTGCAGGGGCGGGCGGTCGCCTTCGCGCTGGGCAAGCTGCAGGAGCGGTCGGAATTGTTCGTCGCTCCCGGCGACGACGTTTACGAGGGGATGGTCGTCGGCGAGAACTCGCGCGACAACGACCTCGTGGTGAATCCCATCCGCGAGAAGAAGCTCACCAACATGCGGGCCTCGGGGTCTGACGAGAACATCCTCCTCAAGCCGCCGCGGCGGCTGTCGCTCGAAATGGCCCTCGAGTACATCGAGGACGACGAGTACGTGGAGGTCACCCCCAAGGCGATCCGCCTGCGGAAGATCCACCTCACCGAAAACGAGCGCAAGCGCAGCAACCGCTCGAAATCCGCGTGACCCCCGGTTAGCCGCGACGCGCCAGCGGAGCGCGCCGCTCGACATACCGGCGTCCGTCGCTCACCCCTCGGGATCATCCAGAAGCTGCTGCAACCGCGAGGCCAATTGCGGCGGCAATCGGGAGAGCCATCCGGCGTCGATCAGGCCGACATCGAGCATGTCGCGCAGATGGACGCAGTCCATGGTCTTGAACGAGGTGAGCAACATCCGGACGAGCGCATCGAGCGAGAGCACTGAGTATTCCTGTCCCGGCTCGGACTCTTCGATCCGCGGAGCTGGTGCGGCGTACTCGGGGCGTACTTTCTCATCGGCGAACAGCACGTGAACCGCGTCGCGGAATTTTCCATCCGGGCCATCGAGAAACATGTGGACTCCGGCGGCGTTCCGGTAGCGGAAACCCGCCTGCTCCATCGCGGGGATGGCCGCTTCGAGATCGTCCCGCCGCAGCAGGACGTCGATGTCGGCGGTGAACCGCACGGCCGCCTCGTCGACCCGCGAGACCCAGTTGGCGACGGCGTTGCCCCCCGCCACCGCATAGGGGATTCCCGCCTCGTCGAGCGTCCGCGTCGCGCGGAGCAATCGGTGGTGCAGCTTGTCCACGGCGCGCAACACCCTCGTCAGGTCGAACGGCCCCAATGATGCGCTGGACATCGACGGATCCTCTCTCGCGTTCAGATCCAGAATACATACTCGCGGGCGATTTCTCCACGGGCACGCCGCCGACGCCGCGGCGCGCGTCCCCGGCCAGTTGCGACGCGGGGGCATCGCCACTCATCTCCCGAGTGTGTTATACTCGACGATGCGAGGCGGCCCTCGCAAGGAGAATTCCGATGCTGACGATTCGACTGCCGAAGAATCAATGGGGCAAGGCGTGGCGGGCGATGATCCAGGTCGCACCCGTGCGGTTGATCGCCGACGATCCGCTGTATGAGGTTCTTCCCGCCCATCTGGACGCGTTGACGGCGCTTGGGTTCTCCTATGAGGTCGTCGCCCGTTCGCGGCCGCAGCGCGAAAAGAAGCGACGCCATGGCACGGCCGATTAGAAGCATCGAGATCTATCTGCCGTTGGAGTACAACGACGGCCGCGCCATTCCAGACGCGAAGTACACGTCGCTGCAGCAGGAACTGTTGAACCGATTCGGAGGGGTGACCTCGATTCAGCGGCAATTTCCTCTGCAGGGCGCATGGCAGTCCGGAGAGGAAGTGTATCGCGACTTGGTCGTCGTCTTCAGCGTCATGGACTTCAGTGGCGGCACGCAGTTCGAATCGCTGAAATATCTCGAACGACTCAAGCGCCGGCTGAAGAAGAAGTTCGATCAATTGGAGATTCTGATCACGGTGACGGAAATGCTTGCAATTTGATCGCCTGTTGGGCGATTCCTGCACGCGTCTCGTCGACTGCGCCCAACGTCGACAGCACCTTTCGACTTCGGGAGTCTCCAATGAATCTTGACTGGCGCGAAGCGTCCGACACGGACGTTGGGCTGCTCGCCGAGTGGAACCACCAGCTTATCCACGACGAAGGCCATCGGAATGCGATGACCGTCGATCAGCTTGCGGGGCGCATGAAGAAGTGGCTCGCGGGCGATTATCGTGCGATCATTTTCTTCATCGACGCGCCCGTCGCGTACACCCTTTTCAAGGAAGATGCGACGACGATCCACTTGCGGCAGTTCTTCATACGGCGCGACCGTCGACGAACTGGCGTCGGACGCTCGGCGATCGACATCCTTCGGCGGGAAATTTGGCCGTCGTCGGTCCGGCTTACGGTGGATGTACTTTGCCACAATGGCGGTGGCATCGCCTTCTGGAGAAACGTCGGCTACCGGGATTACTGCTTGACCCTCGAAATCGAACCCATTCGCTCCCGTACGCCCGAAACGCGTTGCTGAAGCGCGTTCACGCGATCCCGAACAACCGCTTGAACACGAACGTCAGCGGGATCGCGATCAGCAGGTACGCCACGATCCACGGCGCGAGGAAGTTCGCCGGGATCAGCGTGCCCGCGACGGCGACGTTCTTCCAGGGCAATCCCGGCACGAAGCCGAACGGCTTCACGCGGCGCATTCGCAGTTCCGTCGCCGTCAGTTCGCCGTCGTGGAACAGCAGCGGCGGGGCGTAGTCGCGGCGGCCGACGACGAGCGGGCGTTCGTGAGTCGCCCCCCGGTGCCGCAGCGCGAGCGAATACGGTTCCTCGCGCGCCTTCCCCGCGAGCCTCCAGACCGCGAGACCGTTGACCGATCCGTCTGGGTTGGGGACCGGATCCTTCTCGATGCGGCGAATCCAGCGGTCGTCGGGATCGCGCGCCTCCAGCCCGTCGAGCGGCACGACGTGCGCCAGCCGGTCGATTTCGCTCGCCGGGAAGTACGCCCGCAGCTCGACCTCTTCGCCTGCTTGCGGCGGATGGAATTCGAGCCGGGCGAAGCACCACACGGCGATGATCGCGATCGGCACGAGCGACGCGGCGAGCGGCAGCCACTCGGCGTTCATCAGCCGCACCGCGACGATGCCGTTCGCCTCGCGATGCCGCTTGATGCGAGCGCGATCTCCTTCGCGCTTCGCCTCGCGGATCAGTTCCTTGAGCCGCCGCTTGTCCGCCTTCGCCCGCCGCAGCCGATCCTGGTTCGTGGTCCACACGCGGACGAATGCGAGGATTGCCCCGGTGACGACCGCGACGATCAACAACACCCCGTCGACCGGCAGCACGAGCAGCCAGTCGAACAGCGGAGCGGAGATGGCGAGACCGATGTCGGTGATGAAGTCGAGCATTCGTCGTGGTAAGAATTCGATGAGGCAGTGAGCCGAGGGGTTTATCCCCTCGGTGTTCTCACGGTGTCGATACGGGATGTCGTCTCCGATTCGGTCGACCGTGCGATGAGTTCAGACTCTCCCCTTAAGGGCGACCGTCAGAGCACCGCGGGGGTAAACCCCGCGGCTCATTGTGTCCTCGACCCTCGACCCTCCATCACCGTCACCGTTCCGTGATTGCCGTCGATGCGCACGCGGGCGCCGTTGGGAATCAGGCGCGTCGCGTCCGGGCAGGCGAGGGCGGGGAGGCCGAAGTCGCGGGCGGTGATTGCGCCGTGCGACAGCGCGCCGCCGCGCTCGACCACCAGACCGCGGATGTTCGCGAACAATGCCGTCCAGCCGGGATCGGTCGACGGGCAGATGAGGATCGCGTCGGTCCCCAGGTCTCCCGCTTCGTTCGGGTCGAACACGTGCCGGGCCGTTCCCGCCGCGACGCCGGCCGAAAGGATGTGGCCCTGAATTTCGTTCGCGGCGGCGATCTCGCGGCGGAGGCCGAGGCGGTCGAGATCGGCCGTGTCGACGATCTGCGGATGATCGAGCCGCTGGGCCGACTGCCAGCGCATCTTCCGCTGGGCGATCTCGCGTTCGAGCCAGTCGCGCTCGTTTTCGAAGCGGTCGAGATCGTCGAGGTGCAGGAAGAACGCGTCGCGGCCGAGATCCCAGCGGCGGGCGAGTTCGACGAGCGCGGCGCGAATCGTCTCGTAGCCGGTCATCAGCCAGTGCTTGCCGATCTCGCGGTAGGGGAGTAGCGTTTGCGCCTCGCGCATCAGCACTTCGACTTCTTCGAAGAAGCTGCCGCCCCCCCAGTGGGCGAGGGTCTCCGGCAGCTTGCGTTCGGCGACGAGGCGCTTTTCGCGGTTCGCTTCGTGGCGGGCCTCGGGGGATGGAATCGCCCGGCGGCGATAGGTCGCGATGAGGTTTTCGAGATAGCTCGGATCTTCGCGCCAGCGGGGGTTGGCGAGTTCCATCTCGCCGACGGCGCGGTGGCCGAAGCGTTCGAGGAACTCGTCGAGCGTGGCCTGATCGGCGGCGACGCGGGCGAGGAGAATGTTCTGCTCCATCGTGGTGTCGCCCTCGAGGCCCGACGTGAGTTCGGCCACGAGTTCCTGCCCCGCCTGCTCGCCGAGCAACAGCACCAGCCGCTGCTCGAGCGCCGCCCGGGCGACGCCGCCGAAGAAGCCCGGCTTGAGCGATTCGCCGCCGAAGTCGTCGAGGACCCGCGCGATTCGCCCGCGCAGCTCGGCGATGACGGCGTCGGTCGAAAGCGTCGAGATGTCCATTCGCCGCTTCGCCGCGACGTACTCTCGGAACGGTTCGAGCGCGGCGGCGAATTTGGCGACGGCGTTCTTCCGCGCCCGCTTCATCCGCCGCGACGCGCGGAGCATCGTCCACACGTTGCGGGGCAAGCGCAGTAGAAAGGCGCCGTCGGCCCGCGCGGCGTCGAACGAGTCCGGGGCGGAGTCGAGCAGCGACGGATCGCCGCTGATCGCGTCGAGATCGTAGGCGAAGGGCATTCCTTCCCAGAACAGGGACGCGACTCGGTCCGGGTCGGCGTAGATGCGGCCGCAGATGAGTTCGAGGAACCCGTCGCGGCGGACCTCTTCGCCGGGCGAATAGCCGAAGTCGCGGTACATTCGGCCGAAGCCGCCGTCGCCGCGCATGAACCCGCCGATGACGTCCCACGTCAGCGGCGTGGGGGCGGGAAGCGTTTCGGAAAGGTTGTGGACGACCCACACCTTTCGCTTGCCGGCGGCGAGATCGCGGAGGCGTTCGATCTCCGCCTTGCGGCCGACTTCCACGTCGAGGGCGATGTCGAGTCCGCGGATCGCGCGCGATTGCAGCAGCGCGAGCCGCCCGTTCGCGCGGCCCCATTCGATGTCGACCGGATGGCCGAAGAACGTCTCGACGCGCTGCGCGAGGCGGGCGAGTTCGTCGAGTTGATCGTCGTCGAGCGAGGGGACCGGCTGCCCGTTGCCGTCCGTGTGCGAACCGCCCGCAGATGGAATGACCGAACGCGAGCCGAGCGTGACCGACTTCCTCTCGCGCGTGAAGCAGTCGAGAATGAACGTGTCGGGGGTGACCGCGCCGGAGACGACCGCCTCGCCCAGTCCGTAGGACGATTCGATCACCATCTCGTCGCCGAGCGGGTTGTTCGGATTGCGGGTGAAGACGATGCCCGACAGTTCGGAAGGGAACATCGCCTGCACGGTGACGGCGGTGCCGGGCAGGCCGCGGATGTCGTGATGCCGGCGATAGACGCGGGCGCGTTCGCTGTGCCACGAGTCGAAGACGGCGTCGATGCACCCGGCCAGCGCGTCCCATGGATCGATCGGAAACGGGCGGCCCGCGCACTCCTCGTAGAGACGGCGATACGCTTCGGCCTTCTCGCGGTGAGCGTGCGGCTCATGCTCGCGATCGATTTCGGCGAACGCCGACTCCGGCAGATTGGCGATGGTGCGGGCGAACGAGCGGGTGAATTCGGCGTACTCTTCCCAGGCGCACTGGGGATTCTCGGCCGCATCGGCCAGTTCCGTCGACCACCCGCAATTGAGGAGCGTGTCCATCATGCCGGGCATCGAGACGGCGGCCCCGGAGCGGATGGAGAGGAGGAGTGGAGTGACGAGTGACGAGTGACGAGTGGCGAGTTCTCCATACGGGCGGCCGGTCGCTTGTTCGATGCGGGCGAGGCCGGCGCGGATTTCTTCTTCAAGTCGTTCCGGCCACTTTCGGCCGGCGGCGTGGAAGTCGCGGCAGCATTCCGCCGAGATGGTGAAACCGGGCGGCACGGGCAGGCCGGCCCGGCACATCGCGGCGAGGCTCGCCCCCTTGCCGCCGAGAATGTCGCGCCAGGCCGGATCGCCGTCGGAGGCGCCGTCGCCGAAGAAGAACACCAAGCCGCGGCGTTGATCGCCGCGGTGGGAATCGAGCGTCCCCTGTGAATGAAGCTCTTCCACTTTCAGAACCCGTGTCAGCACCGCGGGGATAAACCCCGCGGCTCATGGTTTACCGTCACCGGTCGGCGGGTTTGGCGCAGATCAAGCCGCGCTGGTCGGTGGCGAAGTACAGGTGCGAGTCGATCAGGATCGGGGGCGTCGTGATCTTCCCGAGCCAGGCGGTGTCCATCCAGCGCGTCGTCTTTTCGGTGCGCAGGTCGTGCCGCTGGATCGATTCGCGCTGCGCGTCGACGAACAGCAGCACGTCGTCGGCGATCAGCGGCGGATGGGCCGGGAACGCGCCGGGGATTCGTGCGAATTCCTCGGCGGTCTCGGCGTTCCACATTACGATTTCGCCGGCCTCGTTGGTACACGCGAGCGTGCCGTCGTGCGTGACGAGCGGACTCGAAACGGGACCGCAGGCGATCGCGGCGACGCGTTCGCCGTCGTGAATGCGGCAGGCGTGAACGCCGCTCTTCGAAGCCGAGTCGCCGGCGACCCAGATGCGGGCCAGCGCGTCGTCGCCGGTGACGAGCGGATTGCTCCGCGAGCCGCGCGGCATCGACCACAGCGTGCGGCCGGTCGGCGCGTCGAGGACGCTCAGCCGTTGCTCGGCCGCGGCGACGACGAGATCACCCAGTCGCACCGGCGCGCCGCGCACCGCCCTGACTTGTGCCGTCCATTGTTTTTCAGCCTTTGGACCGGGGGCGAAGCCTTCGAGCGGAATGCGGGTGAGCGTGTCCCCGCCATCGGCGACCAGCAGACCGATCTCGTCGATGATGAAGTCGCCGGGCGCGTCGTCGGCGACGGCGGCGGCCCACAAGGGTTCGCCCGTCGCGGCGTCGAGGCAGCAGAGTTCGCGCGACGCGTCGCCGGTCTCGCCCGTCACGCAGAAAACCTGCGTCACCGTCGCGGCCGGGGACCGCCGCACGGGGAGCGGCGTCTCGTGGAACCATGCCAGTTCGGCGACGGCGTTGCGATCGTCCGCCAGCCGCAATGCGGCGACCCCCTGGCGATCCTGGTACTCCATCGCCACGTAGGCGAAGGCGGCTTCGACGGTGGCGGACTGCTCGATCGCGGATGAATCGGCGGCGTCTTTCGCGCGGGGGTCATCGTCGGCGTCGCGCGGCACGTCCTTCTTGACGAACGCGGGGGGAACGACGATGCGGGGGATCTCCGGCTCGGGAGCGCGGCTGCGGCGGGGCGGGGGCGCGGGGAAGCGCCACGCGAACGTGCCTCGCTCGGGAGTCAGCGTGCCGTCCCATCCCGATTTGCCCGGTCCGCCGAGCGGTCCCGCCCAGACCGGATCCCGCTTCGCGCGTCCCGGTTCGCCGAGCATCGCGAAGCCGTTCCGCGACGTGCCGGCGAACACGCGGCCGTGCGCCACCACGGGAGAGCTGAAGCTCTGCCCGCCGGTGTCGATCCGCATCTCCCAGACCGGCTCGAGCGAGGCGGCATCGAGACAGTGGAGCATCCCTTCCTGCGTGAGGAAGTAGACGTGTGCCCGCGCGACGGCGGGCGAACTCACGATCGGCGCGCGGGCGTTCCACTTGCGGAGTTCGACCCCCTCGGTCGAGATGCAGCGGAAGTGCCCGTCGCGCGAGCCGAAGAACAGCCGATCGCCCGCGCAGGCGACCGCGCCGAGCACCGTGCGATCGACGCGGAACTTCCACGCGACCTCGCGCGTCGCGAGATCGATCGCCCACACTTCCCCCACGGGACCGAGACGCGCGGCCTCGGCGGCGATCTCATCGTCACTGCGGCTGGCGGCGCGCAGCGCGGCGAGCTTCTTCTCGCGGACCTGCTCGGCGGTTTCGACGAAGTTGCCGTTCCCCATCCCCACGTACAACCGCCCTTTGGAAATCGTCGGGCAGCCGAACGCGGGGTAGGGCGTCGCGATCCGCCATTCCTCCTCGCCGGTGGCGGCGTCGACACAGCAGATCGCCTTCCCCCCTTCGCCCAGGCCGAAGTAGACCTTGCCGTCGATGACGACCGGCGACGACTCGGCGTCGAGGTAATCCTTTCCGTCGAGGTGCCACACGATTCGCGGATCGCCCGCGGCCTCGGGCTCGAGTTCCAAACAGTAGATGCCGTCGTCTCCCGCGCCGATGTAGACGCGGCCGTCGGCGATGCAGGGGGACGACTCGACGTGACTCTGCGTGCGATGTTCCCACAGCCTCACGCCGCGGCGTTCCTTCTCGCTGGCTTCGAGGTCGAGGCAGACGATGCGGGCGTCGCGCGTTTCGTGCAGCCCTTCGCCGCAGACGAGGTACTTCCCGGCGATCGACGGCGAGGAGAACGTCGCCCGGTAAGCCCGGTCGTCGTACTCCCAGACGAGCTTGCCCGTGTCGGTGTCGATGGCGTAAATCGCCCCGCGATCGGTGAAGGGGGCGATGTCGGCACAGGTGATGTAGGCGCGGTTCCCGACGACGGCGGGAGAGGCATAGAACGTCTCGATGCCGTCGCGGGTGAAGCTCGTCATCCGGCCCGGCTGTCCGGGATCCTCGATGTCTCCGGCGACGTAGCCGCGGCGCTCGGGACCGCCGCGGAACATCGTCCAGTCGGCGGCGTCGCCGCTGGCGGCGGCGACCGGTTCGACCGGCGCGGCGGAGAGGTACCCCCAGCCGTACCACGCGGCGACTCCGATCGCGGCGATCGCCAGCATCGCGACCTTCTGCGCCCACAACAGCAGCACGAACTTCTTCATTGCCGAGGGCTTCAGCAGCGAGAAGAGTGCGGTCGCGACCGCCATCAGGATCGCCGGCAACAGCGCGATGAGCGTGGAGAGCGGTCCCACGAGCACCGGCACGACGGCATAGGGAGGCGCGGAGAACCAGGAGTCGAACATCATCGAAGCGGGTTCCGGCAGGGACCGGCCATCGTGGACCACGAGGCCGCGCGATGGGGCGCGACTCGCCGCGAAACCGCAAGCGTGCGGCAAGGCGTTCAATGAGGTCGAGTGTACGTGAGGAGCGTCATCCGCGCCAATTCAGCGGATCGTTCATCGCCGGGCGGCGCGGCGCTGGCGGTCGTACTTCAATCCTGGGAAGAAGAAGCACGCCGCACTGACGAGGCCGAACAGCGTGATCGACAAGTCCGGCTGGATGTTGCTCCGCCAGAGGGCCATTCCCAGACCGGTGGCGAACAGGGCGGCCGCTTCCAGGTAGAACCGGCCGGATAGAATTCCCGCCTTCACCAGGAACACCATTCCGCTCACCAACCCCAGCACCGGCGAGAGCGCGAGCACCGGAAGGCCGAGGGCCGCCTCGACGAAGAACAGCAGCACGCTCGACGCCACGCTGCCGGCCCACACGTGGGCGATCTGCCGTTCCACGAACGTCACTGGTCCGGACCGCCTTCGCAGGTTCCAGAAGAACGCCGCCCACACGAGCAGGCCACACCCCCAGATGGCGACGTAGGGCCACCGCGATGCGACGCCGCCAAGCTGCATCGCGTTCGTGACGAGACACAACACGAGCAGCACCAGGCTGTGCCACATCCACAGCACGCCCCAGTTCTCGAGCACGGTCGCGTGGTGCGTCTCGCGGAAGGCGCGGTCCAGCACGTCCGAAAACCGCGACGAACGCGCCGCCACCGGCTCTCCCGCGAGCCACGACTCGAGATCGTCCGCGAGCGCGTCGGCGTGCGGATAACGCAGATCGGCCGGCTTCTGCAGGCACTTCAGCACGATCATTTCCAGGTCCGGATCGATGTGCCGATCGAGCACCCGCGGCGGAACCGGGTCTTCCTCCAAGACCGCGAGCACCGTCGCGGCGGCGGTCGGCGCTTGAAAGGGCGGACGGCCGCAGAGCGCCGCGTACAACACCGCGCCGAGCGAATACACGTCGCTGGCCGGTCCTAGTCGGCCGCGATCGCCGCTCGCCTGCTCGGGAGACATATAAGCGGGGGTGCCGAGGATCGCGCCGGTGTGCGTGGGGCAGACATCCTTGTCTGCCCTGCTCTGCGATCGAGCCGTTGAACCGGCAGGCTGGAAAGCCTGCCCCACGCCAGACGGATCGGCAGGCTGGAAAGCCTGCCCCACGCCAGACGGACCGGCAGGCTGGAAAGCCTGCCCCACGCCAGACGAACCGGCAGGCTGGAAAGCCTGCCCCACGCCAGACGGATCGGCAGGCTGGAAAGCCTGCCCCACGATGTGGGACGGATCGGCAATCCGTCCCACGAGGCCGAAGTCGGTGACGTAGGGGACGCCCGCCGCGTCGATGAGAATGTTCGACGGCTTGATGTCGCGGTGCAGCAGTCCGCGGCGATGCGCCTCGGCGATCGCCCGGCAAATGGGAACCATCAGCGCGGCCGCCGAGCGCGGCGGAAGCGGGCCGTTTGCGAGACGGCGGGCGAGCGTCGTCCCGGCGACGTGCTTCATGCTGAAGAACGGCTGACCGTCCCAACTGCCGACTTCGTATACCGGCACCACGTGCGGATGATCGAGCTTCGCCGCCGCTTCCGCCTCGCGCTTGAACCGCTCGCGATCCTCGGCCGACGCCAGTTCGCCGCGGAGCACCATCTTCAAGGCGACGACGCGATCGAGGCTCGGCTGCCGCGCGAGGTAGACGACTCCCATCCCGCCGCGGCCGAGTTCTTCGAGCAATTCGTACTCGCCGATGCGGCGGGGCAACTCGCGCGGCGATCGTTGCGCCGAAGCGCTGTCCAATTCGTCATCGGCGATCGACAGCGACGCCTCGGCGAAGTCTTCGGCGAACCGCACGGTCCCCCACAATTCGCGGAGATCGGCTTCGAGATCCGCATGCTCGCCGATCACGTCGCGCAGCTCGACCCCCTCCCCGCGGCGGATGCGGGCGAGCAATTCCTCGAGCAACCCGGCGAGCCGGGCGTCGCGATCATCGGCGGAGAGGTCGCTCATGGAAACAGGTCGAACGCGACGAGCGGGTAGGACGGATTCGTAATGCGTCCGTCGACGTGGCGCAGGCTTTCCGGCCTGCCGAGATCGCGGAGATGCGACCGCAGCGTGGGGCAGACAAGGATGTCCGCCCCACGGGCGTAGGACGGATTGGCAATCCGTCGTGCCCGCCATTCGGAAAACCTTCGCCCCACGGATGGCGCCTCCTGCCCGATCATCGTCCACAATGCGACTCGGAGCTCTTTCCTCTGGCGGACGGAATACAATTCCGTCCTACGAGGCCTTCAAGCTTGATCTTGTGGGTTTTCCGTAGGATGGATTGGCAATCCGGCGGTGAGGCCTCAACGTCTCCGGAAGTCGATCGTTCTGCCGGTTCGCTTGTCGTTGGAAGGATTGCCAATCCGTCCGACACGCCGCCAACTTCCAAATTCAATCTGGAAGACGTACTACGACGCCGAACCGGTCACTCCGCCGCCTTCAATCGCTCCGCGAGCCAATCGGCGGGCGAAACCGCTTCTTCGGCGATGGAGAAGGCGTCGGCGGCGTTCGCCTGCTGGTACGCGGTCGCCGTGCGGTCGTAGCATTTCGTCGCCGCGTCCTGCGACAGCGGTTGGTTGAGGTGATCGACGATTCCCGCCAGGCGCAGCGGCCGCGGGGCGGAGGCGGCGGCGAGATCGCACAGATCGCCCGCGTCGAACATTCCCGGCACGAGCACGTCATGCGGAATGAAGATGATCTGGTTCGTCAACACCGAGCGGAACTCGCCCAATCCGCCGGCGGCGTAGATGGCGTCCAGATCCTTTTCGTGCGCATACATCCCGGCCAGAAGAACAAGCAGCGCTCCCGTCGGCTCGGGAGAGACGACGTTCGACGAGACGCGGCGCGGCACCTTGAAGTTCGTCTCCGGCGGATTGACCGGGGCGAACGAATCGCCCCACAAGGCCCGCCGCGAGAGATCCAGATCGTCCCGTGTGCGCATCCATGAGAGGACGGCGAGGAGGTCGTGAAGCTGCCGTCCGATCTGGGTACCTCCCAGCATCAGCTCGGTCGACGATTCGGACGTCCGCCCGGTGTTCGGACCGGCATCGCGGCCGGATCGCGTTTCGCCGGTGGCACGGAGATCCGGCAGGCAGACCGCGATCCCTTGCGCCAGCAGCTTGGCGATCTCGGCATTGCGTTCTTTGAGGAATCCGGCCTTGCCTGTGGAGGCGACGGCGACGACGACCGGGAGTTTGCCTTCGACCCCCGCGGGCTTCACGAGCAGAAGCGGCACCCTGACTTCACGCTCGACCTGGAGGACGACGCGCTCCACTTCCGCACCCGGAATTTCGGTGGACGGCTGGGTCTCGGCGACCTTCGGCCATTGGCCCTTCAGGTGAAAGGTCGCGAACGGGCTGAACATTCCCTCGTCGCGGCCCTTGACGATCGCTTCCTTGTTGATGACGAGAAGGTCCGTCTTTCCGAACAGCGACAGAGCTTCCATCTGCAGGGGCTGGTCGCGCAGGAGCGGCGGATCGGGCTTGTCGACACGTCCCGCGAAGACGTCGTCGAGGTACATTTCGTGCGCCGGCTCGAGCACCCGATCCCACAAGACCGACAGCGCTTGCCGGTATTCCTTGCCCGAGGCGTTCTCGTACTTCGCCCGCGCACGGGCGAGACGTTCATCCGCGAGCGCGGGAAGCAGTTGCGTGAGCCGTTGCGGCTTCAGTTCCTTCTCGGCCTCGGGCGTCATCGCCTTCAGCTGGCTCGAATCGACGCGGCTGCTGTATTCCTCTTCGGGCAGCACGTCGATGGCGAACCACGTGCGGAACGGCGGGTGGATCATCTCGCGATGAATCTTGCCGATGTGCGTGCAGTGCGACGCTTCCGGCGGCCGGCCGGAAAGCAAACCGCGCCCGTGAACGCCGGCGAGGTTCTCCCGCTTGCCGTAAAGGTCGTAGAGCTTTTCGTACCGCCTCCAGACGGGGTCGCGCTCGGTGTCCCACGAGAATTCGTGCGCGTAGCCGAGCTTCCGCGGGGCGATCGCCACGGTGACCCACGGGAGGCAGCCTTCGCCCGCCGCGGTGAAGCGCTGGTTGCGGGTCGATTCCCAGCCTCCGCCGCCGGCGTAGTTGAACGAGGTCTCGGCGTCGTCGGGCAAGGGATAGCGCGTCTCGGGCTGCGGTCCGCCGAAGTTGAAGATCACCGCCCCGGCGATGCGCTGGTCGATGGCGGCGAGCGCGGCGGCCGGCTCGCCTCCGCCGGCGACGCCCCCCAGCACGATGATCCGCGACTTGTCGACGTCGGGCCGGCCCGTGAGATAGTCGACGCAGCGCCCCAGGTCGTACGCCATCCAGCCCAGCAGACTGTCGCCCACGAGGTGCAGGTGGACTCCGGTGTCGTAACGGAAGTAATAGTTCTGTCGGCCGAGTTGGAAGTTGCCGGCGTAGTCGTCCTGGGACACGAAGGGGTGTTCGCGCCGCTCGCCGTAACCGAGGTGATCGGGAACGATGACGACGCAGCCGTTGCGGGCCCAGGTCATGCCCATGTCCTGCATCTCGCCGTGCTCCTTGGCGGTGTGATGCGCGCCGTTGATGACGATGCCGGGGCGGCTCGCGCCCGCCTTTTTGGGGACATAGACATTGGCGGTCACCCAGAACCCGGGACGACACTCGAAGACGGTGTTCTCGATGACGTAGCCGTCTCCTTCCACCCGGCCGGTGACGCGGGCGCGGAGGTCTTTCGGCGGCTCGGGGAATTCGCCGAGCGACTTCTTGAACACCGCCAAGCGGGCGTCGCGATACTTTTCCCAGTCGGCCGGCGATTGGACGGCGTTCCAGGCCTTCGTGCCGCGATCGTTCGCCGCGCGGATGCGGGCGCGGAGATCCTGACGGACCATGTCCCGCTCGTTTTCTCCCAGCAGGTTCGGTTCGAGACCGGAAAGCGCCTCGGCCGTCCGGGCGAGGTCGGCCGGCTCGTCGGCGGCGAACGCGGCGCCGCCGCTCCAGATCGGAATCAGGACCGTGAACGCGGCAACGAAACGCGATGCGATTCGAAACATGGAGGTGGCTCCGCTTGGGTGGGGGCGGTCGGCAGTGGGCAGTCGGCAGGTTTGGGAGTCGGCAGTCGGCTGTCGGCAGTCGGCAGGTTTGGGAGTTGGAGTGTAGTATGCGATGTCGCCGTACTCAGTACTGAGTACTGAGTACTCGATAGCCGATTCAATCGGCGTTGCGACCGTTTTCAACCCTCAACCCTCGACTCTCAACCCTCGACTCTCACTCGTTCCCCGGGCGGCGGCGCTGTTGGCCGCGGCTGGCGGGGGCGAGGGGTTGCTCGATCGTGATCGAGTCCTTTGGCAGGCTGGCGACGAGGTCGGGGAGGTCGTACGCCTTCAGCGCGCCGTAGACGCTGTTGGCGAACTGCCCCCGGGTCTCCGGCTCGCGAATGTAGTCCATCCACGATGCCAGCGAGCGGACGATCTTCACGTTGCCGAACAGATCGCTCTCGAGCGCCGCGGCGTGCAACGCCGGCGTGCCGGCCGAGCCGATGGCCACCAGATCGACTTTCGTCGTGCGACCTTCCGTGCCGTAGCCGGCGAGGAACCGCGCGCAGACGAGGGCGTCTTCGGCCCGCATCGCCGTGTAGGACGTGCCGAGCAGGTAGGACAGGAACACGTCGTTCCAGACGCCGCCGTGCTGGCTGTCGCTGCCGGGACCGGTCTCGCCGAGTCCGCGAAGGTCGGCGGCGAGCACCAGCGTGCCTTCCTGCGCGAGCTTTTCGATCGCTCCGCCGGGGGCGGCGTCCTCCTGCTTGCCCCCGCCGTGCAGGTACAACACGCGCTGCCCGTTGGACTTCTGCGGCTGGAACAACAGGACCGGCAGCTTGACGCCCGGCTCGCTTTCGAGCACGAGCTTGCCGATCGTGTAGCCGGTCCGCCGCACGCTGCCGGCGTGTTCGATCTTCGGTTGCGGGAGTTCGGCGAGCGGCTTGATGCCGGAGATCCGGCGAACTTCCGCCAGGGCCGCGTCACGGTCCTTCCAGAGCGACTCGCGGCCGGGCGCGTACTTCTCGGCCAGTTCGACGTTGAGGTCCATCACCGACCGCGCGCCGGGCAGCAACTGAACCTGTCCCGGTTCGGTGCACACCAACTGCTGGGCGGGGATCGACTGAAGTTCCGGCTCGGTCACGTGCTCGTCGATTCCGGACTGCCAGCGGCGCATCCAGTGGACCATCGGCTCGCGCTGGCCGGTGGGGTAGCTGTGCTTCGCATCGACCTCGACCAGACCGACGCGCTCCGGATGACCGAGACGGGTGTAGAACCGCTTGGCCTCGCGGTAGGTGTCCCACGTTCCCTTGATGTCGAAGAAGTCTTCGGTTGCGGCGAGAATGAGCGTCGGCTTGGGCGCCCGAATCATCAAGAAGTCGCCGTGTCCCAAATGGTTCTTGATTTGACCGAAGATGTTCTGCTCGTGGTCCTGCGGGCCGATGGTGGCGATCAGCCGCGGATGGCTGGTGATGTAGCAACTGGGAGCGGCGACGAGGGCGCGATCGTCGAGGGCGCCGAGATAGGCGGTCATCAACCCGCCCCCCGACGAGCCGGTCACGCCGAGCTTGGCGACGTCGACTTCGGGACGGGTCTCCAGATAGTCGATCGAGCGGATGCCGTCCCAGATGCGGTACGACGCGGCCCCGCGGCCGACGGGGGTCGACGCGGCGCCCACGAGTGTGTGCTCGCCGGTGGACCGGTGCTTGGGGCGGCCGTCCTCGTCCAGAATCTGGTAACGCTCCCCTTGTCCGATCGGATCGAAGACGAGGGTCGCGATCCCGTTCTTGGCGAGGAAGATCGGCTGCGACTGATAGCCGCCCTTGCCGTTCGCCGTGTGTCCGCAAGGCAACAACACCACCGGATACGGTTTGGTTCCGTTCTTGGGGAGATACAAGTTCGCGGTGACGTAGTGCCTGGGCTGGCTTTCGTAAATCACCCGTTCGATGACGTAATCCCCGCGATCGATGGCGCCGACGGTGACCGGGTTGAGGGGCGTCTTCTCCGGCAGGTCGCCGATCGCCTCGAAGAAGACCATCTTCATCTTCTGCTGATGGGCGCGGCAGTCCTCGGCGGTCTCGAGTCGCTCGTAGTTTTCTTCGCGGGCGGCGAAGGCGGCGTCGACCCGCGCGCGGAGATAGCGGGAGAACGTGCGGTTGGCGGGGCCGGTTTCCCGCGAGCCTTCGAGAACGGTCAGTTCGTCGTTCCGTTCGTCGTCCTGCGCGCCAGCCGGCGCGGCGCAGCACGCCGCCAGCAGCAGCAGCGCGGCCAGTGCGGTACACAGGGGAATGCGAATCATGGATGGCTCCGCGATCGTGAAGGAGTGAATCGGCGAACCGGGTCGCGTCGGCCCGGCGGGACGGAACGATGTCGAATCGAATGGGTCGAACGGATCGAACGGCGTTGATTGAACCCGATTCGGGTCCGCGCCGCAACCGAAAGCGATCTTTCGATCGCCGCGCCCGAATCGCCGGCGGCGGATCGCCCTGGACGCCGAGCGCGCGTCCCGGTCCGCTTGGTCCGGTGTTCGAAACGATTTCGAAATCATCGAAATTCTTGAACTAAGCGCTGGAACGGGCTGGGCAACGCGCGACGCCCCGATTATATTTCCGGCATCGGATCCACGCATTTCAATGTCGCCGGATTCCAGCACAACACACTTCAAGGAGTCGATCAGGCATGGCGGACACCAGCGTCAAGAAGGTCAACAAGAGCCAGGCGATCCGGGACTATGTGGGCTCGCACCCGAACGCCAAAGGCAAGGAGATCATCACAGGCCTGCGCGAGCAAGGCATCGCCGTCAGCGAAGGACTGGTCAACAACGTGAAGTTCCGCATGCAATCCGGCGGCCAGCCGAAGAAGGCGGGGCGGCCCAAGAAGAGCGTGAAGAAGACGCGCGCCGGCCGGGGGGGAATCAACAAGTCGCAGGCGATCCGCGATTATCTCGGGGAGAACCGCGGCGCCACCCCCACCGAGATTCGCGACGGACTCCAACGACAAGGGATCGAGGTCTCGCACGGGCTGATCAGCATGGTCAAGTACGGCGGCGGGAGCAAAAAGAAGCGGAAGAAGAAAGCGGCCCGCCCCGCCGGTCGTCCCGCCGCCGGCCGCCCCGCCGGTCGTCCCGCGGGGGCCGCCGGGGGCGGCGGGCTGTCCGCCAAGGATTTGTTCGAAGCCAAGAAGCTCGCCGACCGTCTGGGAGGCACGCGGAAGGTCCGCGAGGCGCTCGACGCCCTCGAGCAACTTCGCTGAGAAGCCGCGTCGGAGAGAGGCTCGTCTTCGCACCACAAGGGTTCGGGATTCGCGCATCGTGCGCGAACTTCCGACCGCGGACACCACCGATGGGCATTGATGAGATGGAGTTATCCGTGCTCATCAGTGCCCATCCGTGGTAAGAGTCCTGTTTCGATTCAGTGGCGGTTTTCAACCCTTCTCGATACGGGCGAAGAGCCGCGGTTTCACCCGGCGGCGAGCGAGCGCATCTCTTCCCACTGCCGCCGGCCGACCTCCTTCACCCGTTCATCGTCCCACTTCTCCAGCGGCGCGTAGCGGGGGTGGCGGGATTCCTTGTAGGGGTCGTTCGATTTCGTGTTGTAGCAGCAGATGAATGCCCAGCGGGGATCGTCGCTTTTGTTCTGATCGCTGCGGTGCAACAGGTTGGAGTGAAAGAAGACCGCCGAGCCGGGATTCAGTTCGACGTACACCGTCTCCAGCCGCTTCCGCGCTTCTTCCACGCGCTCGGGATCGGCCCCGGTCTGATCGCCGACCGGGCCGTGCGTGATCCGCCCCATCCGGTGCGATCCGCGAAGCACCTGCAGGCAACCGTTCGCGCGGGTCGCCTTGTCGAGGGCGATCATGCAGCTCGCGAGATCGGGAAACAGGCAACCGTTGTCGTACCAGTAGCCGTAATCCTGATGCCAGGCCCACGCCCCGCCGACGCGCGGCTCCTTGAGGATCATCTTGTCGTGCCAGTGATAGACCTCGTCGGTCAGAAGCTGCTCCATGCGATCCACGATTCGCCGCGCGCGGACGATCGCCCCGTAGATGTCGTCCCCCAGTTCGTTCCGCACGCGGAGCTTGATCGCCCCCCCTTCGCCGTCGGCCCGGCTGGCGGCTTCCTGCTCCATCCGCCGGTCGGCATGAGCGATGTTCCGCAGCAACTCGACCTCTTCGGAATCGAGCAACTCGGGAACCACCAGGAAACCGTCCTTCGCGAACGCGGCCAACTGCTTCGATGAAAACGACGTCGGCGTCATGCGGTCACCCGGGCGAGAGATCGGAGAGGAAGCGACTTTTCGAACCGAATCGAATCTATCAAGTCCGCCCGGCGAAATGTAGGATCCCGACTTCGCGCGGCGGGTCGTGCCTTTCGTCGAGATCGAAGTTGTGGGTTGTCCGTAGTACGCCTTCAACCTTGATCTTGTGGGTCGCAGTCGCCGTAGGACGGAATTGCATTCCGTCCGCCATTCGAACCGTTCGCATTCGTCGACGACTGGAATCGCGGTCGGAGTCGATCTCCACTGGAAAGTCTCACCGGTGGACGGGCACGACGGAATACGATTCCGTCCTACCCGCCCGTGCGATCGACCCACAAGATCAAGGTTGACGAAGTAGTCGTACGTCGTCAAGTTCGGTCTTGTGAGTCGACGACCGGGGCGGGTAGGACGAACTTCAGTTCGTCGTGCCCGCCGGTCGAGAGGAACAGCCGCGACTTCGACGACATCTTCGGTGAAGATCAGCGAGTATCATTGCGACTCGTCGAGTTCCCGGCGCGGGCTTCGCACGGCGAACTGAAGTTCGCCCTACGAAGCCAGCGGTAGTACGTCTTCCAGATTGAATTTGGAAGTTGGCGGCATGTCAGACGGATTGG
>JBBDNT010000168.1:0-22446 GCA_040877445.1 Planctomycetaceae bacterium | reverse complement strand
CTGTTCGGGCATGAATCGAACAGAAGCACGCCAAGAGCGCGAAGACGAGCAGGCCGATGCCGGAACGAAAATGCTTCTGCCGTCGTTCTTCAGCTCATCTTTCCTTCCTGTATTTTTCTGTCTTCAATTTTTCTGTCTCTCGTTTTGCGATCTGTTCCGGATTCGCCGCGCTGGGAACCTTTGCGACCTTGGCGTCATTGCGTCGAAAAACCAATCGGTTGCGGGTGTGCCGCGCGCGGGCTCGCGGGGAGCATCGACTCACTCTTCCGGTTTCGCCTCGGGCTTCAGCGTCGCTTCGGGGCCGACCGCCCGCGCGGAGGGAACCGCATCCGGCGCGAGCACGCTCGTGACGATCACGTCGGCCCCCGGTTGCAGCCGCTCGTTGCCCCGCACCACGACCTGCTGCCCCGCTTTCAGATCCCCCGTGACTTGCATCAGCGGGCCATCCGCCACGCCGACTTGCACCGCAACCGGCCGCGCCTTCCCCTGCTTCGAGTTCCCCGCCTGCGGATCGACGACGTACACCGTCGTGCTTCCGCGGGACAGCACGAGCGCGTCCTTCGGCACGAGCAGCGCCAGCGTCTTCGAACCGATCGGCAAATCGACGCGGGCCAGCATTCCCGCCTTCAATACCGGCTCGTCGTTCTCGATGCGGTTCTTCAGCCGAACCTTCACCGGAAACGTGCGGGCCCGAACGTCCGCCTGCGGAACGATGAGCGCCACTGTTCCCTGGAACAGTTCGTGCGGCAGCGCCGGCACCTCGACCCGCACCGACATCCCCCGCCGCACGAACGCCGCGTGAGATTCCAGCACGTGCGCCTGCACGTCCACCTCGTCGAGGGCGATCACCTCCGCGACCGGATCGCCCGCGCTCACCCACTCCCCCACTTCGGTGTGCTCGGCGACCACGTAGCCGTCGAACGGCGCCTTCATGCGGTGCTTCGCCATCTGGTCTTCCAGGCGGCTGACCGTTTCCCGCTGCGACAGAACGCGGGCCGCGGCCTGGGCGATTCGCTCTTTTCGCGGACCGGCGACGAGCAATTCGTAGTTGGCCTTCGCCGACAGATGGCTCTGCTCCGCCTCGACCAGCGCCGAGTCCGTTTCCTCCATTTGCTCGCGAGTGACCGCCCGCCCCTGCTGAAAGAGTTGCTGCATCCGGCTGTGCGTCGAGCGCGCGTACTCGGCCCGCGCGCGGGCCGACTCCATCGAGGCGCGGGCCTGCTCGATCTCTTCGGGCCGCGAGCCGTTCTCCAACTCGGCCAGTTCCTGCCGGCGAATCTCGAGTTCGGCCTTGGCGGTTTCGACCTCCAGCCGGATGGTTTCCGTGAGCAATTGCGCGAGCGTTTGCCCCTCGGCGACGCGGTCCCCCTCGTTGACGGGGAACTCCAGCACGCGGCCCGAAACGGCGCTGCCGACGATGCTCTTCTTCACGGGCATCACCGTGCCCACGAACGTCTGGCCGGTCGAAATCTCCCGCTCGACGATTTCCGAAACCGCCACCGGGGAGGCCGAGGGCGGCTGGGCCGGCGCCGCGGTCGGAACCGCCGCCCACGCCAGCACCGCGAGCGGGAACATGCCACGAGTTCGCACGATGGGCCTCATCTCTCGAATCGAAAACACGAAGGGAAAACGCGAAGCGATCTGGTTGCCGGGTCTCGCGGGCGGCCCCGCACGATCGGACGGCTCGGAAACGGCGTGGAAAAGAACTTCAACGCATCGATCGGTCACGCATTCGCGTCCGCGGGAACATCCATCGTCAGGTTCTCCCGGATCGTCTCGCACAGTCGTTTGTAAAGCCGCAACTCATCGGCCGAGATCCCTTCGATGGCCCGCGCCCGCACGCGGCGGCAGCATTCGACGCAGCGATTCCAGATCGCTTGCGCTTTCTCGGTGGGACGAATCCGCTTCCGTCGCCCGTCCTGCGGGCAGGGATACCGCTCCAACCAGCCGTCCCGTTCCATCCGGGTGAGGATGCCGGCGAGGGTGGGGGCCTCGACCGCCATTCGTTCGGCCAGATCGACCTGCGACGGCTCTCCTTCCAGAGCGATCCAGGCGAGCACTTCGAATTGACGGTAGGTGATTTCCTCGCGAGACAGTTCCGCGTCGAGAGCGCGGCGCATCTCGCGGGCCGTCAGATGGACCCAACAGCCCACGCTCTCTTCGAAATCGTATTCCAGCACGGCGGCCCTCCCCTGCGGCGAATCGTTAGCGTACTAATCGACTCCCCCATCATAGGAGCCCGACGCCGGAACAATCAACCCCCTCGCGCGCACTCCTCCCGCATGTGGGACGGAATTGCATTCCGTCCGCCGGTCGACTGGGGCCATCAACTGGGGCCATCAACGCGATTCGGCTCCGCACGCCGGGCCGCCCCCGGAGGGGCGCGGAGTGTAGGCACGGGTGGAACGGCGACCGCGAAGCAGGTCGTCGCGGAACCCGTGTTTCGAGGTCGCGAAAGATGAGAAATCGCCCCCGGCAGGGGCGAAGGAGCGCTCGCCGTTCGCTCGCCCGCGCCGACGAAACTCGATCAGCAACCCGCTTCCCCCGCCCCTGCCGGGGCGGTGATACGAGATTGGAACTCCGCTCCACGGGTTCCGCTCCGCCCGCCTCGCGGGCTGCGCTCCACCCATGGCCACAACCCCGCGCCCCTCCGGGGCGGCTCGGAAACGGATTTTTCTGCGGATTCCGGCAGATTCTGATTGACTTCCGATCAGAAGCTCGTTCAATGGGGAACACGAGGTTGGCCGCGACGCCGCGAGGCGTCGGGGTCGCGCAGCGGGGTGTTCGGTGAATTGCTGTTGCCGCTCGCATGGAGAATTCATGGCCGAATCGCTTTGCATGCCCGTCCTGTATCGTTACATGAAGTCGCGCCTTCCCAAACTCGATCGATGGCACACGAGTTGTTCCAAGGCCGACAAGGAGCCGTCGTTGTGTCCCGTAGGCGTTCTTGATCTGACAGTCGGACCCGATGAAATCAGTATTCTGATTGCTGTACCATCTAATGAGCAAGGTGACGTCGACCTTGACACGCAGGGCGCCTATGAAGACATTGCGAACGCCGAGTTCCAGAAGCTGCGCCCGCACGCGGTACTTGCGTGAATTGAGAGGGATCGGATCCGTTCAGGATACACTGAGCACACGGACTTCGGCCAGTTCCTACACCCTCCGGCAAGTGGAGACATGCCCTGCGCTCCGTTTCTCTTCGAGTTGTCCGACTGTAGGCAAATGAAGTCGTCGAGGCGCGCAAATTTCTACTATTTCAGTTTCCAGACGAGCGACCAGGTAGCGCAATCATGGACTCATCACCTGGCGAACGTGCAGATTCGAGGCTGGAACAGCCGGTTTACATTCTTGAGTCGCAGTCCGGCTTAGTCGTGACCCAATCGCCCGAGTTCGGACGACATCTTCCCTACTGGACGTCGCGTGAACGCGCCGAGGCGATGCGCGACTACTATAAGGGGCCGCTGTCTCACGATGTATCGGAGATGAGCGTTCCGGAGTTCTTTGGCCAACTCCTGACGTTGCAGGAGTCGGGAATGAAGTATGTCATTCTCGACAAGAGTCCGACTGGAAGCGCAACAGTCGTGCCGATCACAGATGCACTTGAATATTATGGAAGGTCGCTTCTTTCCGTAGCTGCCCCGGGCGCGTCAGCTAAGGATTTCTTCGTGAAGATGCTGGATGAGAAACGGTCCTTGGGCATCCCGACGACCAAGGAGGACGAGTACCTTCCGATCGATTGTCCGGAATGCGGCGAGATGATGGCGGTTCACGAAGTCGCATATCGCCGATGGCGAGACGGTCAGATGAGCGAGATGCTTTGTCCAAAGTGCCTGTCGTTGTTCAGCCAGGCGCCGTTCGCATCATTGAGATGTCACCGTTGCCGCGAATATTCAGGTCGAATGCCACTTTCACTCTGGGAGCAGTTTCACCAATCCGAGCCATCTTGGACGTGTGATACATGCAAGAGCCGTGTTGCAACGCAGGATCTTCTCACACGTATCCCGTCCATTCACGGGAACAATAGACGTGCCGAAGGATCCATAGGGTGCTTACTTGTTGTACTCATCGCGATTACCACTTTGAGTGTGGTGCCGTCGATGTTCTCACGGATTCTCGCCGCGCCATGAGACGCCGGGCACCACAACACGCTGCTGGGTGGCCTCGACCCGAGGGCGGAGCGCCGTCACGACCACCCTGCGCGGGCAAAATGGGAACGAAGGATCTCACTCATGAAGCAGATCGCGTTGAACGCGGAAATCCACTTTCACGAGCAGGAACTCGTGTCGATCTTCCATGAGACAAACGTTGCCGATAAGGAGGAGGAATTCGCCGAACTCGTCTTCGCCGCCGCATTCGCCATACGTTCGATGAGCAATCTTGGCTCATCACCAGTCACAGACTCACTCGGAGACTGCCTCGCGTTGACGGCACGAATGCTTGTCGACTCGCCGGATGAGCTTCTGATCCCTAAGCCGAAGATCATTTCATATCCAGGCCACGCGGGGCGTAAGCGGTTCATCTCTTGTCTCCGGTTGAGTTCTTCCCAACTTCGACTTGACTACTCCGCAAAAGGCTTCAGCTGGCTCGCGACTGGGGTCGGCTACTACTGTCCTGCATCCGTCCAATGCCTCTTTCGTTACTTCGCGCGCCGGCGGCGCGATGATGCGACTTATTCTTTGGCACTGGCGAAGGTGTCCGCCGGATGCGCCGAACTGCAGTTCGCAAAACAGATCCAAGTGACAAACCATCCTCAGCTTGTGATGATGCTTGTCGTCACTTGCATGGGTGACTTTATCCCCGACTGGCTCGCGGAGTAACACGGTGGTGAACCTGTCCACCAAAACCGGCCAGGAGGCGGAATGATTGTTGAATTCCGCCTTGGTGGCACCCGCATGATGGCCGTCATCATGTGCCGCAGATCACCTATGAGAGGATTCCATCGTGGTTGTACTGGTCGCATCCGGCATCGCAGCCCTTGGGCTGTACCTTGTGTACGTGGAAACACAGGCTGCTGTGCAAACGTCGGTTCGCAGACCTGGACTACGCATGATTGGCTGGCTCTTGGCAGCTTTCGGAGGTTTGGCGATTCTGGGCACCATCGTCGGCCATTGAAACTCGTAGTTCCGTAGGGCCGCTGTGCCGGCCGAATCGCCGATGGTGGCTCGAACCGTGTTCGGCGGGCGTAGTCGGCGCTGCGTTCTTCCCGGTATGGGATCCCCATGACTCCCGAACTCGAGCGCCGATGGAAGGCGGGGCGAGCGCCGTTCGACGGTTCGACGGTCGCCCGTTGTGACGAGCCGGATTTGGGCGTCGTGCGCGAAGCGCTCTGGTTCGCATGCGAGGCGCTGCGGGAGTGGTATCCCATCATTCACGTGTTCGCCGATTGGCACGAACACGACGGGTTCGTCACGCAGCCGCGGGCGGCGAGTTGGGAGGAAGTGTTCTCGTGGCTGGCGAGCGCGGAGTCGCTGTATGCAAGCCGCGATGACGACGACCTCGTTCGAGTCGCGATATTCCCCGCCTCGTTCGACTGGCTTCTCCGTTACGACATCGAAGGCGCGGACGATGACTGGCGGGCCGCGTGGTGCGACTTCGACTTCACCGCCACGCCGGCCGCATCGGCCTTCCCGCTCGTGGCGGAACTGCATTCAAGATGGCCCGGCTACACGGACATCTCGCCCGCCAAGGCGTTCTTCGACGATTCCTACGGCGGGTAGCGCGTCGCGAATGATCGAACCGCGAAGCAGAGAAGAGATCGTCTAATCACAGATTCAGAAACCACTCGGAAAAAGCGACGAGGTATTTCAGCTTGATGGCCCAGCGGAGGACCATCTTGATCGGCAGCAGCGCCGCGACCTGCACGATGGACAGGACCGCGAGCACGCGCCAAGCGGGGCAAACGTTTCGAATCGTCGTCCACCCTTCGCGATTTCGCGTGCTCCGTGTGAATGGGGCTTTGCTGCGCTCGGTCAACTGCTATTGGGAGCGGTATCTTGCGGAACGCACCGGGGGGCTGACGCCCCCCGCTCGCCTTACACCGTCTCGAACTCCCGCGCCACCACCCAGTCCGGGCGGGGGTTTTCCACTGGGCGGGGTTTGTTCTTCAGGTCATTGTAGGCGACGATGAACGTCTTGCGCGGCAGCGGTGACATGTTGTGGTTGCTGCCGTGCAGCAGGTTGCAGTGGAAGAACAGGGCGTCGCCCGGTTCGCCGGTGATCGGTTCGATCATCTCCTCGCGCAGCCGCTCCTGCAGCGTGGGAACGTCGACGCACCATTGCTTGTAGCTGGTGGTGACTTCGTCGGCGTAGTGCTCGAGGCGGCCCCACTGGTGCGAGCCGGCGGCGACGAGCAGGCAGCCGTTGTGGATCGTCGCCCGGTCGAGCAGCACCATCACCGAGACGACGCGGGGGTCGATGCCGTCCCACATCCAGTAGCCGTAATCCTGGTGCCACAGCCAGACCGTCCCCTCGAAGGCGTCCTTGACGTTGATCTTGCTGTGCCAGACGTAGAGGTCGCTTTCCAGAATCTGCTTGACCGGTTGGACGAGTTTTGGGTTCGACGCCAGTTCGCGGAACGGCGGCGAATGGCGATGGGCGAGATACACCTGCCGCACCGCCCCGCTCCGCTCGCGCTCGCGGTGCATGCGGTCGGCCGCCTCGTCGCCGGAAAGCAAATCGGGGACGGCGGCGTTCAACTCGCCGACCTCGTCGGCGGAGAGCAGCCCGCGGATGAAGACGAAGCCCTGGTCGTGGAATTCTCGCAATTGGTCGTCGGTCCAGCGCATGGCTTGGTCTCGCATGGTTCGGCAGGTGCTCCTGGGTCGAACTCGTCTCCGCCACTGTACCGGTTGCCGCGTCATTCGGCAAAAGCACACGCTGGCGGTTTCGCGACCGCGATCGACTCCCCCCGCTCACGCGGGAGGCTCGCGATCGCGCGAAACGCGCTGCGCGGTGAATTGACACCGCCCGCGCCCCGTTTAGAATGTGGGATTCCCTCCCGTTTCGCAGGAGTTCCGCCATCGTGGACGAGGCGATTCGCAAGGCCCGCGTGCTGGTCGAGGCCCTCGGCTGGGTCCGCCGGTTTCGCGGGAAGTACGTCGTCGTCAAGCTCGGCGGGAGCGCCCTCGACGAGCCGGAAGCGGCCCGCAGCCTGCTCACCGACGTCATCTTCCTCGAAACCGTCGGCATGAAGCCGATCCTCGTGCATGGCGGCGGCAAGGCGATCAACCGGGCGATGAGCGACGCCGGTCTCGAAGCCCGCTTCGTCCACGGCCGCCGCTATACCGACGACGCCACGCTCGACATCGTCTCCCGCGTGCTCGCCGGCGACTTGTGCGCATCGCTCGTCGGGGAGATCGAACGCCAGGGAGCGAAGGCGGCCGGGCTGAGCTATCTCACCCGCAACTGCCTTATCGGCAAGAAGCTCGCGCTCGCCGGTCCCGACGGGGCGCCGCTCGATCTGGGCGCGGTCGGTGAAGTGATCGACCTCGATCGCGGGCCGATCGACGACGCCTTCGCCGCCGGGGCGATCCCGGTCGTCCCCTGCATCGCGCTCGATCGCGACGGGAACCGGCTGAACGTGAACGCCGACACCGCCGCCGCGGCGATCGCCCGGCTGCTTCCCGCGGAAAAGCTCGTGTTCCTCAGCGACGTGCCGGGGATCTTCCTCGACCGCCAGGATCCGGCCACGTTGATTTCGCACCTCGACGCCGCCCGCTGCCGACAGCTCATCGCCGAGGGCGTGATCGATGCGGGAATGATCCCCAAGGTGGAGGCGGCCCTGGACGCCCTTGCCGCGGGTTTGGGCAAGGTGCACATCGTCGACGCCGCGATGCCGCACTCGCTGTTGTTGGAGGTGTATTCGGACCGCGGCGTCGGGACGGAGATCGTGTTGTAGAAGAGTCGAGAGTCGAGAGGGGCCGGCGGTGACTGCGACGCCCAATGACAGGAGCGTTTCTTCCTTCTGACTTCCCGCCTCCCCCCGCTCACGCGGGAGGCTCGCTGCCTGCTGCCTGCTGCCTACTGCCTACTGTCCACTGCCTACTGCCCCACTACCCACTGCCTCCCCCATGCCTCTCACCAGCCCCGAAACCGTCGCCCTGTTCGACCAGTACGTCATTCCCAACTACCGCCGGCTGCCGATCAGCCTGGTGCGGGGGGAAGGCTCCTTCGTGTGGGATGCCGAGGGGAATCGGTATCTCGACCTGTTCCCCGGCTGGGGGTGCAACATCATCGGGTACTCGCCCCCGCGGGTGGTCGAGGCGATCCGCAAGCAGGTCGAGACGCTGATCCACGTGCCCAACACGTGGTACATCGAGGGACAGGGGCGATTCGCCGAGTTCCTTTCCACGCGAGGCTTCGGGCAGGCGTTCTTCTGCAACAGCGGGGCCGAGGCGGTCGAGGCGGCGATCAAGCTCGCCCGCCTGCACGCCGGCGAGGGACGCTACCGCATCATCACCTGCGAAAACGGCTTCCACGGCCGCACGCTGGGGGCGCTCACCGCGACTGCTCAGCCGAAGTATCATGAGGGACTCGGTCCGCTGGTCGCTGGCTTTCGATACGCCCCTTACGACGACCTGGCGGCGATCGAGTCGCTCGTCGACGACGAGACCTGCGCGATCCTGCTCGAGCCGGTGCAGGGGGAAGGGGGCGTGAACATCCCCGGCGAAGGCTATCTCGCCGGCTTGCGGAAACTCGCCGACGAGCGCGGGCTGCTCTTGATCTTCGACGAAGTGCAGACCGGTATGGGACGCACCGGCACGTGGTTCGGCTATCAGCAGTGGAACGTGCAGCCGGACATCATCACGCTCGCCAAGGGTCTCGCCGGCGGCGTCCCCTGCGGAGCGATCCTCGCGAAGCCCGACGTCGCGAAGAGCCTGCGGCCCGGCATGCACGCCAGCACGTTCGGCGGCAACCCGCTGGCGATGGCGGCGGGCCTCGCCACCGGCCGGACGATCGAAGAGGACCATCTGCTGGAGAACGTGCGGGACATGGCGGCCCGGTTCAAGTCGCATTTCGCGCCGCTGCTGGAGGAACTGCCGATCGTTCGCGAGTTGCGGATTCGCGGAATGATGATCGGTCTCGACCTCACGGTCCCGGCGGCGCCGGTCGTGTCGAAGTGCCTGGAGCGCGGCGTGCTGGTGAACGCGACGCACGACACGGTGGTGCGGCTCTTGCCGGCGCTCAACGTGACCGCCGAGCAGGTGGACGAGGGCTGCGCCGTTGTGGCGGACGTGCTGCGGGAAGTGGCGAGCGAGGGTTGAGAGTCGAGAGTTGAGAGTTGAGAGTCGAGGGTTGAAAGTCGAGGGTGATGGATGAGCGACATCTTCTTCGAGCTTCAAGAACAGCTCGCGCCCATACTTCGAGCGGGCGACCTTGCCGAATGCGATCGCATCGCGACATCGAAACTGCGAGGCTTGCCGTCATCGCCGTTTCACATCGTCCTCGATCTGCGTATTGCGACGGCGCCCGAGTTCGTCGCCGCCTCCTTCGACGACTTCTTTCGGTTCGAGGACGCACGCTTCGGAATCGAGGCCGCCTATATCGAAATGAACGGATTCGACATCAATCCAGGCTGGTGGTGGTGCAGCGCGTTCGCCTACGCCCGATATGGCGGTCACGAAGACTACGGCTGGCTTTCCGACTGGGATTCCGACGACTCCGACGTCATCACAATCGAAGGGCTTCAAGCACTTCAGTGGGCTTATATCGAACAGGCATTTCGACTTGAGCGCTTCCACGACGCGTGCGCGGTGACGTGCCTCCTTGTCGTCATCCGGTTTCAGGATTTGATCCAGCGAGCCGCGCAGCACATGCGGGAATTGCGATTCCCTCTGCTGGCGACCGCCCACGGCTACGACTTCATTTATGAGATTCGACCGGACGACCAAACGAGAGTCACGCGGTCTTGATCGGCGTGCCATGCACCACCGTCGGCCGGAAGAGGCGACTTCGATGACGTCGGCGCGAAACCGCAAGCGTGCCGCTATCCACTGACCACTATCCACTGCCACCCCGTGAATCAACTGACTTCACTCTCCGAACTCACCGTCGCCGACGTCAAGGCGATTCTCGCGAGCGCGCGCGAGTTGAAGGATCGCTTTCTCGCCGGCGACCGGCCGCCGCTGTTGCGCGGCCGCGTGCTGACGATGATCTTCGAAAAGCCTTCGCTGCGCACGCGGAACAGCTTCGAGGCGGCGATCACGCACCTCGGCGGCGGCAGCACGTTTCTCTCCACCAAGGACGCCGGGCTCGACGGACGCGAGGCGCTGGCCGATGTCGCCCGAGTCCTCGGTAGCTACGCCGACGCGCTCGTCCTGCGGACCTTCTCGCAAAAGCTGATCGAGGAATTCGCCCGCCACGCCGGCTGCCCGGTGATCAACGGCCTCTCCGACGAGCGGCACCCCTGCCAGGCGCTCACCGACGCGTTCACCGTGCAGGAAGTGTTCGGCGACATCCGGGGAAGGAAGCTGGTGTTCGTCGGCGACGGGAACAACGTGGCCCGGTCGCTGTCGATCGCCGCGGCGATGCTCGAATTCTCGTTCACGCTGTGCGGCCCGCGGGATTACTGGCTGGAAGAGTCGCTGCTCGCCGACCTGCGGGCGAAGCATGCGGACGCGGACCTCGTGCAGACCGAGGACGTTCCCGCCGCCGTTTGCGACGCCGACGTGATCTACACCGACGTCTGGGCGAGCATGGGACAGGAATCGGAAGCGGACCAGCGGAAGAACGCCTTCGCCCCGTATCAGGTGAACGCCGCCCTGATGGCGCAGGCGCCGATCGAATGCCGGTTCATGCACGACCTGCCGGCGAAGCGCGGCCTGGAAGTGACCGACGAAGTCCTCGACGGCCCGCAAAGCCTCGCGTTCCAACAGGCGGAGAACCGCATGCACCTGGCGAAGGGGTTGTTGGCTTGGCTGCTGCGGTAGGCGATGCAGTAGCGCCGGGATACGGGAGTGGAATCTCATCCAATGCCCGCGTCGGGGGCACCATAGCCTCACGGCAGCCAGACTCGGCCAACTCCGCGCATCGAGCCCAGTCGCAGCAAGTTGTCGAGCAGCGCTTCCACGACCCGCTCCGCATAGGCCGGATCACGCAGGATCTCTTCAGCATCGCCGAATGTGAAGACCGGCAAGCTGGAAGGCGTCGTGTGCGAGCGAATCGTCGCTTCCAGCGATTCCGGCCCCTCGTCGTTGCGATTGTTCGTCAGCAGGATGGCCTGCTGACGCTGGCACACATGCCAGACCTCGCCATCGCTGGAACTCGGCAGCAGCCCGACATCCTGCAGCTTCAAGATTCGTGCGTCGAGGTAGTCCCAGAATTCGGCCCACTCGCCATGTTGGATCAACGAGAATAGCCGCTGTACGTGGCCTTCGACATTGGCATCGGCAAGCAGGAGAATCACGGTTCACGAACCTGCCGCTGGCGACGGATCCGATTCCGGGTCGATTCGAGTCGTTGCAAACGTGCCTCGCGCTCGTCCTCCGCAGCGTGCGCGGGCTTTCGCCTCGCCGCCGCCCGCGCGCGGATGCGGCGATCCTGCTCCAGCACCTCGTCGCGATGCTCTCGCACGTACCGCTCGACCACGGCGATCTCTTCGTCGCTCAGGCTGGGCATCGCCGCGCGAATCTCATCGTAGCCGCATTGCCGAAGGAAATACGGCACCAGATCCTGCACGGTGATCCGGCTGGTCGAAAGTTGCGGCCCGCGGCCGCGGTCGATGATCTCGATGTCGGTCATAGCATCATGGTACTCGAAACGACCCTCGTCGAACAGCGGTGTTCGCGCCGCCTCGGCTCTGAAATCACTCGAGGCCGGAATCGAACCGGCAGAACCGCGGGTGTGGAATCCGCGGAGCGGGCTGCCTTGCGGCCAGCCCACGCCCGGATAGGATCCGGGTGGCGAACCATTGCCTTCTCGAGCGGTCGGCGGGCCGGTCAGTCCTCGGAAAACCGAAACCAGCTCATGCTGGAGCGTTCGAGGGTGACCGGGTTCCACAGTTCCAGGATGATCTCGGTGTCCGATTTCAACTCCCGCATCACGCGGTCCCACTCTTCGGGTTCGATTTCGACCAGGTCGTGAATCGTCCCGTCGAGGCGGCGGATCGCGAGTAGATCGTGGCCGACGAGCTGCGGGTTCGCCGCCCTTGACTCGAAGCCACACCGGCTCCGCCCCCAGCCGCTCGGCGGAGACGTGCCGAATGACGGGGGGAACCCGCCCGTCCGGATCCTCCGCCATTGATGATACGATGCAGTCCGTCCATCGTTCGATCCTGAAACACGGAGGCACAGAGCACACGGAGAAGCCGCCGGGAGATCGAACTCCGTGCTCTCCGTGCCTCCGTGTTTCCGTCCCATTCAGCACAACCGCGTATCATTCATATCCATTGATGATTCGATGCAGTCCGTCCACCAGTTTGACTTCATGGAAATTGATCAGCAACCCGACGCGCAAGCCGATCAACCGAAGGTGCGACAATGTCTGCGCCTTGTCGACCGGGTGAACGGCGGCTTTCGCTTTCAACTCCACGACCACCAAGCCGTCGACGACGAGATCCGCCCGAAAACCGCAATCCAGTTTCACGTCGTCGTACACGACGGGAATCGGGCGTTCCTCGACCACGTCGAAGCCTCGCTTTCGCAGTTCGTACGCCAGGCAAACGCGATACGCGGACTCCAGCAACCCCGGGCCGAGCCGGCGATGTACTTCGATCGCGGCGCCGATGATCGCGGCGGTCAGGTCGTTGACGTTCATGGCGAGAACCTCCGTTCGATTCGAAACACGGAGGCACAGAGGCCACGGAGAAGCCGCTGATGAATGCCGGTTGAAAGAACCGACTCGCGATCCAGTAAACGTGTGATGACCCCTTCGGACCCGCGCCACGAACCACAGAAGGAACTCGCTTGGCAAGCATGCTCCCGCGAGTGCTGTCGTGACGGTCCCCCCCGAATGCGGAGCAAGAGGTCGAATGTGCCATGCCGACCGAACCTCGGATCCCGGTCATCGATTCCTGGTCGGGTGCCGGAAATCCGAATCGTCACCACCCCAGCGACATGTTCGTTTCGATTACCCGCTGCGCCTCGTGCAGGTCGGCGCCGGTGTCGAGCATGTAGAGGCGGATCGCGTGGAGTTTGTCTCCCTTGGCGCGGGACAGGCAGTCGCGGGCGATGTCGTTCGGCTCGGCCGCGCCCTTGATGCCCAGCAGTCGCTTCGAGATGACCCAGATGTCGCGGGGCCGCTTGGTGATCCGCACGACGTCTTCGTCGGGATAATGCTCGCGGGCGACCTGCTCCGCGTTTTCGGGAGTATCGGCCCAGCCGATCATGATGTGAGCGCTCGTTTCGATCTCGTACAACGCCATGAGGGGGGACCTTCGTTCGCGGGGGGCTGCTGCCGTTTCGGGGGAAGCGACGCCGGACGCTTCCGACTCGCCGGGCGATTATAGCTCGCCGACGCTCCGCGCTCCAAGCTCCCGGCGCGCGGAAGTTCGCCCGACGCGTCGCCCTATCGGCGAGGCGAGTTCCGAATTCGAATTCGTAGCGGAAGTCGCAAGACTTCCGATGCTCGCTCGGGAACGTCCCCGAAATCTTGCGAGTTCCCCTGCTACGCCTTCAACCTTGAATCTGTGGGTCGATCGCAGGACGGATTGGCGATGGCAGGGTGAGGTTCCAGCGCGGCCATGCCGCAACCAAAGGCTCGCGCGAAGACGTGAAGGAAGGACGAAGCAGTTCTCACGCAGAGGCGCAGAGACGCAGAGACTCGGCAGGAAATCTCTGCGCCTTTGCGGTGGGGTGGCTGGGGTCGATCCGCCGTGGAACGCCATCCACTTCAGGCGACGACACTCGGCGGATCGCCCCCAGGAACGGGCGAACCTGTCGGCGATTCGCTGGGGGCTGCGCTTCGCTCCGACCCCAGCCACCCTTCCGCCAGGAAATCTCGCCACACCCCCAAAATCCGGGCGTGTCTCAATTGGTTTGGCGCGAGCGGGGCTTCTGTTATCATGTAGCGGCCCGTTGATACGAGTTCCCCTCCGCGGTCCCCGGCCGCCACATCCCAAGGGAGAAGCCCCATGAGCCTGCAAGCGAATCGTCGCGACTTTCTGAAGCAGTCCACGGCCCTCGGCGTCGCGTGGTGGGTCGGCTCGCAAACCTCGCTGCTCGGGCAGGACAGCAAGAACCCGCTCGAACGGCTGAACTTCGCCTGCATCGGCGTGGACGGCAAAGGGGCCAGCGACACCGCCGACGCCGCCCGGGAAGGCACCATCGTGGCCCTGTGCGACATCGACGATCAGCGGCTCCAAAAGGCCGGCGCGCGGTATCGCTCGGCCGAGACGTTTCACGACTACCGCGAAATGCTGGCGCGGCTCGGCGACAAGATCGACGCGGTGACCGTCAGCACGCCGGACCACAGCCACGCGCCCGCCGCGTCGCTGGCGATGAGTCTCGGCAAGCACTGCTTCTGCCAGAAGCCGCTCACCTGGGCGGTTCACGAGTCCGACGCGTTGCGCGAGTTGGCCACCAAGAAGAAGCTCGCCACGCAGATGGGGAACCAGGGGACCGCCAGCACGCCGTTGCGCGAGGCGGTCGAGGTCGTTCGTTCCGGCGCGATCGGCAATGTGACCGAGGTGCATATCTGGAGCAACCGCCCGATCTGGCCGCAGGGTCTGGGCCGCCCCACCGAGATCGAGCCAGTTCCGGCGCACATCCACTGGGATCTCTTCCTGGGACCGGCCCCCGAGCGGCCCTACAACAGCAAGGCCTATCAGCCGTTCAGGTGGCGCGGCTGGCTCGATTTCGGCACCGGCGCCCTGGGCGACATGGCCTGCCACACCATGAACATGCCGGTGATGGCGCTCGAACTGTTCGATCCCACGAGCGTGACCGCGGACAGCACGGGCATCATCGAAAATGAGACTTGGCCGAAGTCGTCCACCATCGAGTTCCAGTTTCCCGCCCGCGGCGATCGTCCGGCCTGCAAGATGGTCTGGTACGACGGCAGCCGCAAGCCCGATCCCGCGTTGTTGCAGGGCGCGAAGATGACCGCCAGCGGCGCCCTGTTGATCGGCGATGCCGGCACGCTGTACGCCCCCGGCGACTACGCCGAACGCTACCAGTTGCTCCCGGGGGACAAGTTCGCCGAATTCAAGAAGCCCGAGCCGTCGCTGCCGCGTTCTCCCGGCCACTTCCGGGAGTTCGGCATCGCCTGCCGCGGCGGCGAGAAGGCGATGTCGAACTTCGATTACGCCGGCCGCCTCACCGCGACGCAGTTGCTGGGCAACGTCGCCCTGCGGGTCGGCGGGAAGATCGAGTGGGACGCGAAGAGCCGGAAGATCACCAACGCTCCCGAGGCCAACCAGTTCCTCACGCGGGAATATCGGGAAGGCTTCGGGCTCCACGGGGTCGAAGCGTAATTCGAACGCGCGGGCCCCTCATGTCTGGAAGCGGCCGGGTGGAATTCTTCATCCCCCCGGCCGCTTTCTTGCGCGCCGCGATGATCGCCGCATGGCCGAGACTCCGTGTGAACCCCGTCAAGCAAGGGCGAGACCCACGGCGCGCGGAATCGCCCCGGGCCAGGTGCGTCGCACGCCCCGATCCTCTCCTCGGGGGGCGGGATTGACCGCCCGGAAGCCACTCAATAAACTTCGGATCGAGTAGCACTTACGGCTTGCGCAGCCGCCCGGACGCTCACGGAGGCGGTTCGGAGTGCGGATGGCGGAGCGCGGAGTGCGGAATTTGCCCGGCGACTCCGCATTCCGCGCTCCGCATTCCGCACTCTCGAGAGCGGCGGGGGCTGCCGTTCTTCGGCAGACCACACCATGGAATTTCTCGACAAGCTCGGCGAGTGGATCACCGCCGTCACCGCCTGGATCGAGCGGCTCATCACCCGCCTGTTCGGCGCCTCGAACGAGCGGCAGATCCGCAAGCTGGGGTTCGTCCGCGACAAGAGCGGCCAGGACCAGATCGTCCCCGGCTCGCTCCTCGACCGCATCAACCAGCTCGAGCCGGAGTGGCAACGGCTCTCCGACGACGAACTGAAGCAAACCGCGGCGAAGTTCCGCGCCCGCCTCGCCCAGGGGGAAACGCTCGACGATCTGCTTCCCGAGGCCTTCGCCGCCACCCGCGAGTCCAGCCGCCGCAACCTGAAGATGCGGCACTACGACGTGCAGATGGTCGGCGGTTACTTCCTGCACAAGGGGATGATCGCCGAGATGGTGACGGGTGAAGGGAAGACCCTCGTCGCCACCCTGCCGGCGTTTCTCAACGCCCTCGCCGGGCACGTCCACGTCATCACCGTCAACGACTACCTCGCCCAGCGCGACATGGAATGGATGGGCCCCGTCCATATCGGGCTGGGTCTCACCGTCGGCGCCATCCAGGCGAACATGAATGCGGCGCGGCGGCAGAAGGCCTACGCCTGCGACATCTGCTACGGCACGAACAACGAGTTCGGCTTCGACTACCTCCGCGACAACATGAAGCCCACCAGGGAGCTGCAGGTCCAGGGGCCGCTCGAATTCGCCATCGTCGACGAAATCGACAACATCCTCATCGACGAGGCCCGCACCCCGCTCATCATCTCCGGCCCCGCCCACGACGACATCGAGAAATACGCCAAGGCCGACAGCGTCGCCCGGCAACTCGTCAAGGGGAAGGACTTCGAAGTCAAGGAGAAGGAGCACACCTGCCACCTCTCCGAAGAAGGCATCCGCCACGCCGAGCAGATCGCCGGCGTCGAGAGCTTCTACACCGCCGGCAACATGGAGTGGCCGCACCTCATCGACAATTCCCTCAAGGCCCACCACCTCTACAAGCGCGACGTGAACTACGTCGTCGAGAACGGCACGGTGGTCATCGTCGACGAGTTCACCGGCCGCAAGATGGAAGGCCGCCAGTGGAGCGACGGCCTGCATCAGGCGGTCGAGGCCAAGGAAGGGGTGAAGATCAAGGCCGAGAACCAGACCCTCGCCACCATCACCCTCCAGAACTACTTCAAACTCTACAAGCAACTCGCCGGCATGACCGGCACCGCCATGACCGAGGCGAGCGAGTTCTGGAAAATCTACAAGCTCGACGTCGTCAGCATCCCCACCAACAAGCCGCTCCGCCGGTTCAACAACCCCGACGTCATCTTCCGCACCGAAAAGGAGAAGTGGGACGCCGTCGTCGACGAGATCCGCGAAGTAAACGAGACCGGCCGGCCGATCCTCGTCGGCACCGTCTCCATCGAGAAGTCGGAACTGCTGAGCCACAAGCTCGGGAAGTTCGGCATCAAGCACAACGTCCTCAACGCCAAGCATCACGAGCGCGAGGCCGAAATCATCGCCCAGGCCGGTCGCAAAGGCGCCGTCACCATCGCCACCAACATGGCCGGCCGCGGGACCGACATCATCCTCGGCGGCAACCCCGAGCACATGGCGTGGGACTTCCTCAAGCAGAAGTACGAGTCCCGCCTCGACGTCCCCAAGGCCGAATGGGACGAGTTGATCGCCCGCATCGGCAAGGAAGAAGGCATGGCCGCCGAAGGACGCGTCGTCGCCGATTTCGGCGGCCTGCACGTCATCGGCACCGAACGGCACGATTCCCGCCGCATCGACCTCCAGCTTCGCGGTCGCTGCGGACGGCAGGGAGACCCCGGCTCCAGCCGGTTCTTCCTCTCGCTCGAAGACGACCTGATGCGGATCTTCGCCGGCGAGTGGGTCAAGAACATGCTCACCCGCCTGGGCATGCAGGACGGCGAGGCGATTGAAAGCCGCATGGTCAGCCGCCGCATCGAGGGCGCCCAGAAGAAGGTCGAAGAGCGCCACTTCGACATGCGCAAGCACCTCCTCGAATACGACGAGGTGATGGACGAGCAGCGGAAGCAGGTCTACTCCTACCGCCAGCGGATCCTCGACGGCGGCAATTGCCGGCAGCTCATCCTCGACATGATCGACGCCCAGGTCGAGCGCTGGACCCGCGAGCTGCTCGACCCCGACTACCGCTGGGGAACGGTCAAGCAATGGGCCGCGCAGGCGCTCGGCCTCGAGCTGGAAGTCGCGAACATCCGCGACATGGACCGCGAGATGCTCGAAGAGCACATCCGCGACGAAGCCCGCGTGCAGGCCGACGAACTGATCGCCGAGCAGGTCGAAATCGACCTCCCCGAGGACGCCGAGGACCAGCGCGAGTGGAACTGGCTGTCGCTCTCGAAGTGGGCCAACGCCCGCTGGGGCCTCAACACCAACGACCGCGAGTTGAAGAAGGTCGGCCGCGACGAAATCGTTCCCTACCTGCGCCAGCGCGCCGAAGAGGCGATTCAACGCGCCGATCTCTCCGCCCTCGGCGCGTTCCTCGAAGAGGAGTTCCCGCACCGCTCGCTGTGCGGCTGGATCAATCAGCAGTTCACGCTCGAGCTTCAGCCCGAAGACTTCTCCACCCTGGAGACGGTCGACGAAGCGGTCGAGCTCGTCAAGCAGAAGACCCGCGAACTGTACCGCGAGAAAGAGGTGATGTTCCCGGTCGCCGTCGGCATGACCCGCTTCCTCGACGAACGCTCGTCCGGCGAATACCACGATCGCGAGGGACTCATCCGCTGGGCGAACGACCGCTTCGCTTCGCAGCTTTCCGTCGAGCAGGTGAAGGGGAAACCGCGCCCCGAGGTCGAGCGTCTTCTCGCCGAAGCCAGCCGCCGCTATTTCCTTCAGGAAGACGTCGTCGGCCGCGTCGACGATTACCTCGACCGCGCCTTTGGATCGAACGGCCACAACGGCCGCGAGCAGGGTCCGCCCGAGCACGCCGATGTCCTCGCCGAGATGGCCCGCTGGGCCAACGATGAATTGCGCGTCGAGGTCGATCCGCGGACGATCCAGGAGATGACCCGCGAGGCGGCCCGGCAGCAGGTGCTCTCGCGCTACGACAGCCGCTTCCGCCCCGAGTTCTCGCAGGCCGAGCGGTCGCTGATCCTGGAAGTGCTCGACGTGGCGTGGAAGGACCACCTGTACCACATGGACCACGTCCGCTCGACGATCGGGCTGGCGAGCTACGCGCAGAAGGATCCCAAGGTCGAATACAAGCGCGAGGGCCGCCGCGCCTTCAAGCTGATGTGGGAGCGCATCGGCCAGCAGGTGACCAGCGCGATCTTCCGCCTGGAAAAGGAAAGCCCCGGGTTCGTCGGCTCGCTGTGGGAGATCACCTCGACGACGAAGGAGGAAGTCTCGAACCAATCGGACTTCGGCCTCCCGGACCACGCGCACTCGCGCGCGGACGACGACGCCTTCGAGCCGGGCCAAGAAGGCCGCGTCATCGACCCGATCGTCAACACCGGCCCGAAAGTCGGCCGCAACGACCCCTGCCCCTGCGGCAGCGGGAAGAAATACAAGAAGTGCCACGGGGCGAACGCGTAGGGCCCCCGCATCGTCCGCCCCCGTTTCACGACTCGGTTAGCCGCGACCCGAAGCCGAGCGGCGCAGCCGCGAGCGCAGGGGAGCGCGCCGCCGCCGACCAAATGAGCCGCGGGGTTTATCGCCGCGGTGGTGAGCGATGCTGGTCCTTGATTCGAATTGCATTCCAATGCAAGTCTCGTGATTGCGTGATTATAAGGCGACAGCGAATGCCCAACCTTCCAGGCCTTCTGAACGCTCGCGGCGTCCGAGATTGGCTGAGGGAATCTGCCGAAGGTGAAGATAGACTTCGCAATTTCGATCGCTTGCTGCGAAGTGACGAGTCGATTGTGACGGACAGCCTTGAGTACAAGAAGGCGCTCGAACGGACGCATCGCGAGCGGCGCACCCGAATGCGCGAACTCTTTCGCGAACGGGTTCTTTCACAACTCGATCCGCCGCTTCCCGTCACCGTGCGAGACTTGACCGACGCGGCCGAATGTCACTTGATCCGCTCCGAGTGCGACTTCGAGGTCGGCTATAGCGCATTTCTAGATGCTGCGATGGGAACGGCGGCCGCGTGGCATCGGTCGCGTCCTTTCGCAGTTGCCGAAGGCTACTTCCTTTGGGAACTCGATCCATCCGATGATCAGGTATGTGTGTGGAGACGTGGAGACGATTTCGCCGTACACTTCACCGGGACTGTCCCACTCGAGGCCGAGGACGCCGCCGTGAGAGGACAGATCATCAGCCGTCGGCAAGTGATGGCGACGGTCGAAGCGAAATGTTCGATGACCGCGTTCCGCCGATTCCAAAATGATGTCCGTGATGTGCTTCGGACGGGATTGCGAACCGTCCATCACCTCAAGCGAGTACTTTCAGTCGATCCCGAAGAGGCGCGCCTGCCGCCGATCGTCCGCTTGTGCGTCTCCGTGAGTCCTGGTATCGAAATACACTTGGACGACCATCCCGCGAGGGTTCGGATGCGCGAAGCGCGGATGCCAGCCGATTGCTGGATCGTCCCTGAGATGCTGGACGCCGTTTTCGCACGTACGAGCAAGAAGGACTCTATCGATCGGCGGATCCGAAACGCGGTTCTTCTCCTTATCGAGGCCGACCGCCAGCGGAACGATGCAATTGGTTTGTCACTTGCAATTGGAGCGGTCGAGGCGCTGGTGTGTCGCAACAGTGACGCACTCTCGCAAATGCTGGCCGAGAACGTGGCAGTTCTTCTTGAACCCGAGGGACATGAGCGGCCTCGAGCCGTCGCGTTCTGCAAGCAACTGTATGATGCCCGGTCAAGAGCCCTGCACGGCTCACATCTCGAGCAGGAGCGAAGCGTTCGACGACGAGCAAGAATCCTCGCCGGTGCGGTGCTCAAGGCGATTCTCGAGCGCCGCGATCATATGCGCCGAATTGGGATAGACGCGGAAAGGCCCGACGACCTCTTGCGAGAGTTGCAGGATGCCAAGTTCAGCCCGGGTGAAGTCCCCGGCGTCTCCGATTCGGCGGTCCGCAATCTCTGGCGAGGCGCGGACTTGGATTAGCACACGGGAGCAGCGCCGGGTGCCACTTTTCGCCGTTACCCCTTTTTTCGAGTCTGTAGCAACGTTACGGGGGGTTGATGATGACGTGGTGAGCTTTTCCGGGTGTTTTTCCGGCTTCATTCGCGCCATGGAGGGCGATCATGCCGGAGTTGCGGATCGCCTTCGACATGCAGCAGGCGCAGTCACGCGAGCAGACCACGCACACCCTGCACGCCAAACGCTCTCGAAAGGCCGCATGAGTCGAAAATCCCCCGTAACGTTGCTACAGACTCCTTTTTTCATCGCTTTGCCGACAGCAACGTAGGGCCGGCTGTACAGGCCGAATTGCCAAGAGACGGTCAACACGCAGGGTGGCCCCGCCTGCGTTCAGCCGTCGGGGGTCGCGCAGCGACAAGAGGGCGCACAGTCGACGTTCCACCTCTTGGAACCCACCCGATCCGTCGACACATTCGATCCGATCTTCCGAGCAACCGATGCGCGCATCCGCCCGCCGACACGATGATCGCCGCCCGGTCGTGTTGCCGAACGGCTGCGTGGAGATCTCGGAACGACCGTCCGCAAGGTTCCGCGACCGTCGACACCGAACGAGAGCGGAGTGTGAACCCTCTTGTCGCCGCGCGACCCCGACGCCTCAACGGCGTCGAGGCCACCCGCGGCTCGGTGCCCCGAGCGGGACCAACTCGAAGTGCCGGAGCCTGATCGACCGTTTGGGGCTTGCGAATTGCCCCCGCTGATGATCGCGGGCCCTCAGGCCAACAGCGCGCGGAGCGTCAGTACGATGCCCGTTTGCACCAGCAGGTAAATTCCCCCTGCGATGCTGGCCCGCTTCACCGTCATCCCGCACAACGCGGAGATCGCGAAGCCGGCGATCACGGCGCCGGTCGCCAGGCCGACGATGAACAGCCCCGGCGGCAACAGCGCGTTGATCACCGCCGCCGGCACCAACGCCGCCAGCACGCACAGCAGCATCGACCCCCATCCGGGAAATTCCCCATCCTCCATGACGGCGATCGTCAATCCGAGAATTCCCGCTCCAATGATCAAAGAAAGAATCAAAACGAGCATGCTGACCGCTCCCGAGTATTCGGCTGTCGTGCGATGAATGGCAATCGATCCAGTTACACGGGATCACGTTCCTTGTCAACGAAAATTTGCGGGCTTTCCTGAATTGCCGGTCGCCACTGGCTTGCCATTGCTGTCGCAGCACCGTTGTAATCGACGGTGGAAACCTTACAGCGGCCGTTCGAATGGAGGGCATGAGCCATGAACCGTTTCGCGATCGTCGCCGCCGTGCAGCTTTTCGGTGGGACCGTCTGGGCGCAGCCGCCCCAGCCGCAGCCTGCCTCCGCGGAGAAGAAAGTCGTCGCGGTCGTCCTCGATCAGGACGTCACGGCGACGGATCCCGCCCCCGCGCAGCCGGCGGATCGACCTGGGCCGCGCAACCTGAAACTGCGCGACCTCCCCGAAAACACCTGGGTCGAACTCTGCAAGTACGAGATGGACGCCGGCGCCTCCGAAGTCCCCTGGTGCTACGATCCC
>JBBDNT010000167.1:0-22476 GCA_040877445.1 Planctomycetaceae bacterium | reverse complement strand
GTTGAGGGTTGAGGGTTGAGGGTTGAGGGTTGAGGGTTGAGGGTTGAGGGGCGAGGGGCGAGGGTCGAGGGTCGAGGCGGGGGGCGCGAAACCGCAAGCGAGTGGCTGCAATCGCCTTCTGCCTGCCGACTGCCGACTGCCGACTGCCCACTGCCTATTGGTGCCAGTCTTCCACGTAGGGCACATAGTAGGACGCCCATTCGCGGCGGGTCCAGACCGGTTGCGAGGGAAGGCCTTCCTGGCCGAGCGCGTCGACCGCGACGATTTCGTACCGCCGCGTCGACTTGCCCGACGCGCGGTCGATGTACCTTGTCTCGGCGATCGGATTTTCGGTGAGGCGGACGATGGGATCCTTGTTCCAGCGGCCGTCGTGGCGATAGACGGAGTAACCCCGCAGTCCCCGCTCCGGGTTCGCTTCCCAGCGCAGTTGGGCCGCGTCGTCCCCTTCCTCGCGCGAGAAGACGTGCTCGACCGCCGAGGGAATGCTGTAGAACACCGGCGACGGACCGCTCTCGACGCCCAGCGGACCGACCGCGCGAATCCGGTAGGCGTACACCGCGTAGCGGTACGGTTTCCCTTCCGGATCGACCGCCCGCCGGCCGGGATCGGAATCGAACACCGTCTTTTCGATCTCTTTTTTCGGCCCCGCTTCCAGGTCGACCGTCGTGTCGGAGAAGGTCGCTTCGCGCAACGGCTCGTCGGTCAGCCGGTGGAACTCGCCGACCTGCGTGATCCGGCCGATCGCGAGGTCGGTCGTGGGACGGTATGGCTCCTTCACGCGGCGATCCTGATCGGACGAGAGGACCGCCACGTCGGCCCGCTCGACGTGATAGCCGGCGACCTTCGACCCCGCCGGCGGCTTCCACGAAAGTTCGATCCGCTGCGGATCGATCACCGAGACGACCGCCCGCGTGACGACCGCCGGCTGCGTGCGGACGATGTTCGACAACCCCTCTCCGGGCGTTCCCCCCGGCGCGCCGACGCGGAACCAGGTGATTTTACCCGGCGGAAGATCCGTCGCGCGATACGCCCCGTCGGCGACGTTCTCGGCCGCCTTGCTCCATTTCACCTTCCAGGAAACCTCTCCTTCGCCGCGATAGACGGTGATCGGCCGCGTCTCGTCCTGGTCCAGCTTCCAGGTCAAGGCGGCGGCGCGGGTCTCGCCGTCGACTTCGATCGACAGTTCGATCGGCCCGGCGAGCGGTGCAGGGGCTTCGGCGTAGCGGTACGTCCAGAGCTGTTGCTCGCGGGTGCGGTTTTCCAGGATGAACTGATTGATGTCGGGCAGATACGTGAGGACGCGGTTTCGCGCGCCGGAATCGTCCGGCTGGGGGCCGGCGATCTGCGACCACTTCTTTTCGCCCGCGTCGAACACCCATGTCTCCAGCCCGTCCTTGCCTTTCAGATTGGCCAGCACGATTCCGTTTCGCGTGTCGGCGGCGAGCACGGCGGCGTTGGTGCGCGCGGGGGGATGCGGCATCGTCTCGTGCGCTTCCCATGTGTTCGTCCCCAGGCTGTACAGCCACGTGCGCGGATCGTCCTTCGTCTGCGATCCGAACAACACGAACACGTCGTGAACCGGGTCGTAGGTGAACCCCGGCTGCGAGATGTCGGCCGGCGGCGGGTCATCCGGCTGCATCCAATGCCACGTGTTCGCATACAGGTCGTAGACCACGGTGCCGTGCGACGCCGATTCGCCGCCATGAACGACGATCACCTCGCGGAGCGGATCGTAGGCCGCGCCCCGCAAGGGAGAGATGCCGGGCGCCGGCAGCGGGCGCATTTCCCGCCAGGTGTCGCCGGCCAGATCGTAGGTCCAGACGGAGCTGTTCTTCAGCTGGACTTCGCGGGGCGACTGCCAGCCGTGGCTGTAGCTGAAGGCGGGAAAGCGGACGAACTTTCGGAGGGCGTCGTGATAGACGTTCTGCTGCGCGCAACACACGCCGGGAGGCGCGTCGTTGGTGTGCTTGAGCGTCCAGAGATCCCGGGCGAGGTCGTAGGTCCAGGTTTCGGCGTGTTGTTCCCCGCCCCCTCCCTGGTTGTGCCCTCCGTGACGAATCAGCAGCCCGGCGTCGCGGGCATAGGCGATCGAGCCTTCATAGCCGAGGTTCGGCGACGGCTTCGGCGCCGTCTCTTTGTTCGGATGCCGCTTGACCCAGGTCCGCAATGGATGCTCGGGATCGGCGGCGGCAAGCGGCGGAGCCAATGCGGCCAAGGCGACGGCGATGAACGACGCGACGAGGGGGCGTCGTGAATGCATGAAGATTCTCCGCGGAAGTGGCGATCGAAAGGCCCGCGCTCGGCGAACCGCATTGTATTGCATTTCCGGGAAAAGTCGCATTTGAGGATTTTCCCCATCTCTGCGACCCGGGAAACCCGCTTGACGCGCATTCCGCCACAAACTCTCAAATCACGAAGTCGGTCTTCCGGCCGAGAATGCGATCCACCAAATCCTCCGGCAGTTCGATCGATGGCGACGAGTCCGGGTCGAGATCGGTCGGGTTGATGCCGCAGTACATCGACCACGGTCCCAGGTGCCGCCAGCGGCCGGCGCGCTTCGGCTCTTCCGGCAGGACCGGCGTGGTGCAGCGGTTGCAGCCGATCGTGGGGTAGCCCTGCGCGTGCAGCGGATTGACGATCACGTCGTGCTCGGCGACGTAGGCCGCGAGTTGCTCGCCGTCCAGGTTGACCAGCGGGTTGACCCGCAGGCAGTTCATTCGCGGATCGACGGCGAGAATCGGGCAGGACTCGCGGCGTCCGCCGTCCGATCGGCGCAGGCTTCCCAGGAGCGCATCGTACCGGCCGGCGACCTGCAACAGCGGCTGCGTCTTTCGCAGGTCGCAGCATTGCTTTTGTCCCTCGACGCTGAGGTACAGCACGCCCAGTTCGGCGGTTTGCTCGGCCATCGTCCGTTCCGGCTGCAGCGTGACGACGTTCAGCCGGTACTCGTCGCGGATGCGGTCGCGGGTCTGAAGGGTTTCGTCGAACAGCACGCCGGTGTCGACGAAGATCACGTCCATCCGCAGGTCGAGGGAGTGCAGCATGTGGCACAGGGCGTTGCCCGCCTTCTGCATCGCCGAGATGCACGCCACGCGATCGCCGAACAACTCGACCGCCCAGCGGATCAGTTCTTCGGGCGTGCGTTCTTCGAGCGCGCGGTTCAACTCGACGAGATCGGACTGCTTGAGACGGGCCGTGGCGGTCATGGAGAGGAGAGAGGTCTCGAACGGGATGAAAGCCCGCGCCCGACATCGCGGGGACGGATTCGACGCTCGGGCGATCTGGACGATCGTCGAGGCGGGAGCGCGGCGCGGCGGAAATTCATTGTAGTGGTGGAACCGTTATTATCCCCCGCGAACGGCGGGCGTCAACGGACGAACCAGCAAGCCGAAGCGGCGCACTTTTTCCGTCCAACTTTTCAATTCGCCGACCGGGGTGGCACGCTCCGAGGCTTTGCGCAGGGAGTGAAACATAGCGGCCACGCCCTTCGCGGACTCGGGGCGTGCCACCCCGAATCGTCAAGGTCGTTTCCGGCCGCGCCGGCGTCGAGTTTCGAACCGCCTCCCTCGTGCGTGACCCTAATCGCGACCACAACGGCTGGGGTGGTATCCAAACGCGATTTCTTCGCTTTGCGCGCCCGGGGGGATAGGCAAGGAAGAGCGTGTTCGTGGAAGAAAACATTCGGGATACGGCAGTTTCGCGGTGCTGGAAATCGTCAATTTGGGGAACCTGCGGGGTGTTCGCGCGGGCCGTTTTCGAACAGCCGCGGATTGTTCGAAAAAGTCGCCGGCGGTGATGATCGGGACACGGATCGAAACGGGACATGGACATGGATCGCCTCTCGAAATGCAATGCCCTCCACCCGGAGCCGGGAAGGTTGCGCGACGAGTTGTTCGAAATCACGACGCTGCGAAGCCGCGACCAGGCTCGGACTACGCCGCCGATCGAAATCTCCGCGCCCTCGGCGTCCTCCGCGGTTCGAATCCATGCGCCGCGGAAGCATCGAACCGCCGAGTGCGCCACTTCTTCCGTCGTCAATCGCTCTGTCCCTTCTTCGGCTTCTCGCCCTCGCCGTCGCGCAAAGGTTTCTTGGCGCGCCCCGCTCGAATTTCGTAATTCCCGCTTCTTCGCCGAGATGTCGTTGACACTCTTCCGAAGGCCACTGGATAATGGCCGTTCGCGGTTTCTTCGGGGGCATTGGGCATGGGGTTCATTCAGCGGCTGACGGGTGTCGTTCGCGAGCACCGTGCCGCGCGCCGCCGTCACGCCCGCCGAGCCGCGCGGGAGCGGCTGTTTCCTTCACTCGGAATCGCCCGGCTCGAAGAGCGCGTCGTGCTCAGCGTGACCGCCGGGTTCGACGCCGTCACTCCCGACCAGTTCAACGTCGAGATCAGCGGCGACGATTCCGCCACGATCGCCCGCGTCGACGACGGCGGGACCGAGAAGATCCGCGTCACCGACGGGCTCGGCGACGTCGTCGCCGAGGTCGATGCCGCGCTCGTCGCCTCGATTCAAGTCACCGGCAGCGACGACGCGCAGGCGGTCGATTTGCTGCTCGGGACCGACGCCGTCGACGTCGCCGAAGTGAGCGCCGGAGAGGTCACGCTCAACGGCCTGACCACGACCTTCACCGGCATCGAGCGAATCGCGATCCGCACCGGCGACGGCGACGACGCGTTCACGGTCGATTCGACCGGCGGACTCCCTCCCGAAATCCTGCTCGACGGCGGCACGGACTCGTCGGGCGACCGCGTCACATTCTTCGGAACCACGGGAGACGACGACTTTTTGTTGACCGGCAACACCGTCGCCCATGCCCGCACGATCTTCTCTCTGGAAGGCGTCGAAATCGTCACGGTCGACGCCACGCAGGGAGGGAACGACGCCGTCACCGTCCGGCAGGACTTCGAACCCTCCGCGAGCGGCGGGCCCGCGGGCATCACGCTATTGAGCGACGGCGTCGGCGACGAGTTGTCCGTGGAATCGGTCGGAAGCAACGACCAACATGCGACCGTCGCCGGCGATGAAATCCGAATGCTCGAGCAGGACGGCCCCCCGCGCGATCTCCGCGTGACCCACGACGGCTTCAGCGACATCGCCGTCAAGACCGGCGACGGCGACGACGACGTGCTCGTCGAGGGACTGGCCGCGAGTTTCAACGGCAGCCTGACGGTCGAAACCGGCGCCGGCGACGATACGCTCACGCTCGACTTCTCCGCCGGCGGAGAGGTTCCCCACACGATCGATTACCTCGCCGGGGGGAACGCGGGGGACCGGCTCGTTGCGGAAGACATCGGCGTTCCCGAACTCACCATCACCCATCGCTTCGAAAACGCGACCGACGGGCGCAGCACCGTCGAGCACAATGCCGATGCGTTCTCGCCGATCGAACTGCGGTACACCGGCGTCGCGGCGATCGACGACTTGCTCGAAGTCGACGACCGCGTCTTCGAGTTCACCGCCGGCAGCGAGACGATCGCCCTCGACGACGATCCCGACGCGATCGCCGGCCGGATGACGATCGGTTCGACGCTCGCCGTCGGCGTGACGTTCGCCGTGCCCAATCAGTCGCTCGCGATCTTCACCGAGGAGCACGGCGGAAGCGGCGACGACGTCATCGAGATTTTCGGCCTCGATCCCACGTTCGCGGCGACTCTCGAGATCGAGGCGGGCGACGGAGACCTCGTGAAGGTCGCCGGTCCGATCGCGATCCTCGGAACCGGCCGCCTGCTCGTCGCCGCGGAGGACATCGTCGTCGAGCACGCGGTCACGACCAACACCGGCGAAATCGCTCTCGACGCCACCCGCGATCTCCTCGTCGATGCGGCGATCGCCACGTCCGGCGGGAACGTCGAGCTTCAAGCCGATCGCGACATCCGCGGCACTTCGAACGCCTCGCTCGCGAGCCACGGCGGAGAAATCGCGATCGTCGCCGAAACGGCGATCGGCGGCGGGTTCGGCACGATCGACTGGGCCGGGACGATCGACCCCGGCAGCGGGCGACTCGCATTCGGTCTCGAAGCGGACAACGGCGAGATTTCCGGCGTCATCTCCGGCAGCGGCGAAGTCGAGAAACTCGGCACGGGCGCGCTCGCCTTCACCGCCGATAATCTCTACACCGGCCCCACGAACGTCGTCGCCGGCACACTGCTCATCGACGGCTCGACCGCCACGCAGAGCGACTTCGCGGTCTCGACCGGCGCGACGCTCGGCGGCAACGGCACGATCGGCGGGAACGTCGCCATCCTCGGCGGCACGCTCGCGCCGGGATCGAGTCCCGGCGCGTTGACCGCCGACGGCGAGGTCGAACTCGACGCCGACTCCACGTTCATCGTCGAAATCGACGGCAACGCCCCGGGCCTCGACGGTTACGACCAGTTGATCGCGTCGTCCGTCTCGCTCGGCGGTGCGGCGCTCGAGCTGCACTTCGACACCGCCGCCGCCGGCTTCCTTCCCGCGGCGGGCGAAAGCTACATCATCATTCGCAACGACGGCGGCGATCCCGTCTCCGGGCAGTTCGACGGCTACGACGAAGGGGCGATCGTCGGCACCGATTTCGGAGGCAGCGGCCTCGTCGCCCGCATCACCTACGCCGGCGGCGACGGAAACGACGTCGCCATCGTCGTCGATGGACCGTTCTCTCACACCGCGCCCGCGGACGGAAGCGAGACCGAATACGTCATCCGTCGCGTCGGCGGGAACATTCGGCTTCTCGAAGACGGCGCCGTCTTCGACTCGCGCCCCATCCAGGGGGTCACCGACTACACCCTCATCGGCGAAGACGGCTTCCGCGACATGCTCGACATCCAGACGAGCGGCTTCGACCACGACTTCACCGGCACGATCGCCTTCCACGGCGGCGACGGCGGGCCGGACGACCTGCGCCTCAGCGACCCCGCAAGCGACCAGACCTTCGAAGAGGTCGCGCACGACTTCTTCGACGCGCACAGCGGCCGGATCACGCTCGACGCCGACGGAGCCGCGGGTGCGGGGCTGCCGTTCATCATCGAGTACCACGGCCTCGAACCGATCTCCCAGACGATCACTGCCGCGCACGTCACGCTGAACTACGCCTCCACGTCCGAGACGATCACCGTCAGCGACTCGGGCGATCCCGGCGAAACGACCGTCATCGCGACGGCAAGCGGCGTCCCCACCGCCGAGATGGTCACCTTCGCCAACCCCACCGACTCGCTCACCATCAACGCCGGCGGCGGGAACGACGCCGTCGTCATCTCCGGCTTCGGGAGCGGGTTCGACGCCGCGCTGATCGTGAACGGCGACGATGGAAACGACAGCATCACGCTGAACTCGGCGGTTGCCCTCGGCGGAACGAACTCCGTTTCCTTCACAGCCGAAACGATCCGCGTCAACGCCCCGATCGTCACCGACACCGGCGACGTATCGCTGCTCGCGACCGATCTGCTCGCCCTCGCCTCCGCGGGAGACATCACCACCAACCGCGGCGACGTGACGCTCTCCGCGACCGACGGCGCGATCGCAATGCAGACGGGAACCGTCGTCAATGGCGATGCCGACGGCGCCGCCTCGACCGGCGGAGCGATCACCGTTCTTGCCGGAACGACGATCGCTCTCGGCCGCGTGACGACCGACGACACCGCCGCGGCGATCGACATCGACATCCAGGCGGGAGGCGCGATCACCGACGTCAACGGCGGCGCGAACAACGTCGCCGCGCCGGTCGCGTCGATCGTCGGCGGGTCGATCGGCTCGCTCGGCCTGTTCGGAAACCGCATCGAGACCGCCGTCGATACGCTGTTCGCTGCCGCGACCACGGGACAACTCGCCATCGACCAAACCGGCGACGTGACCGCCACGCTCACCGCCGAAAACGGAACCGCCCGCCTCGACGTCGCGGGGAACCTCGTCACCGGCGGCGACTGGTCGGCGAACGCCTTCGACATCAACGGCGCCGGCGACGTCGACGTGCTGCACGGCGTCACCGCCGACACGGCCGCGGGAATCGACATCGTCACCAGCGGCGGCGTCATCTCGCTTGGAGCGGGGGCCGTTCTCGATACGTCTTCCGCCGACGGCACGATTCAGCTCCGCTCGCACGATCTCGTCATCGACACGAGCGTCGACCCCGCCGCCATCGACGCGGGAAGCGGCAACGTCCTCCTGCAACCGAACATCGGCCGCACGATCGATCTCGGCATCGCCGCCGGTGGAAGCGGGCAGTACGACGTGAACGACGCGGAGGCGGACCGCATCACCGCCCGCATTCTCGAAGTCGGCACGCTTCTGGCCGGCGATGTCCGCGTGGGCGACCTGTCGCTCGATCCCGCGCGGGTCGGCACGCTGGTCATCCTCACCGCCGGCGACGTCCGCGAGCACGCGCCCGATGCCGCGGCCGACATCACGGTGAACGATCTCGCGATCATCTCCGGCGACGGCGTCGATCTAGACGTCGACGTCACCGGCACGCTCGCCGTCTTCGACGCGAGTTCGCAAGGGGTCTCCATCACCGACGTCTCCGGCGGACTGACGATCGGCGCCGTCCCCGTCGTCACGACGACGATCAGCGGCGTCACGACCTTCGGCGGCGACGTGCGGATCGAAACGCAATCGCCCGACGGCGATCTGTTGCTCGAACGCGCCATCACCACGCGCGGCGGCGACGTCGAACTGCTCTCGAGCCGCGACGTGACGAGCGCACCCCTCGGCACGATTGCGACGACGCCCCTCGCCCTCACCGGAGGCGACGGCGGAACCGTGTCGATCGCCGCCGGATCGACCGGCCAAATCGACCTCGCCGGAACCATCGTCACCACCGGCGCGACGTCCTTCATCGGCTCGGCGGGGGACGGCGGCGACGTCACGATCGAAACCATCGACGGAGCGATCCGCATCGCCGCCGTCACCGCTTCCGGAGGCGCGGGCATCGGCCCCTTCGCGCAGGGGGGCGACGCGGGAGACATCGACATCACCAGCGGCGGCGGAGTCGGCGATCGACTCACCCTCGCCGGCACGCTCACCGCGCTCGGTGGGACCGGAGCCGTCACCGGCGTTCACGGCACGGTCGGACTCGTCGCTGCCGACGATGTCCGCGACGATCATCCCGGTCTCGATGTCGCCGCCGGTCGATTGAACGTCCTCGCGGCGAACGGCGTCGCCACGCTGCCGAATCCGCTCGACACGCGAGTCGACGTGCTCGACGTGCGGAACACCACGAGCGGCGACGTCGCGATCCTCGAACAGGACGCCCTCACCGTCGTCCACCTGCATCAGGACGCGCCCGACGGAAACGCCTTCGTGCGGACCCTCGCCGGATCGCTTACGATCGGCACGATCCCCGGCGGCCCCGGCGTTTCCGCGCACGACGGTCTCGTCACGCTGCATGCCGCCGAGCGCATCATCGACGGCGACGACCTCGAACTCGACATCGTCGCGAACAACGTCGAACTGATCGCGGGAACGGGAATCGCCGCCGGAGCGGGCGTCGACGCGCGGCTCGAGGTCGACGCGGCCGATCTCGCCGCCTTCACTGATTCGGGACACATCCGCATTCGCGACATGGCGGATGGACTCACGATCGCCGCACTCGGCGGCACCGACGGCGTGACGATCGCGGGGATCGGTCCCGGCGGCGCGAACATCGAGATCGGCGCCGCCAGTCCGCTGACGATCGACGCGCCCGTGACCAACGCCTCCGGCGGCGCAATTCTGCTCGCCGCCGACGGCGCGACCGCGGCCGATATTCTCGAAATCAATGCCGACGTCCGCGCCACGAACGGCAATGGAACGATCGACCTGCTCGCCGGGGGCGACGTGCGGATCGCGGCGGGCGCCTCCGTCACCGCCGCGGGGAGCGGCGACGTCACCGTGCTCGCGGGGACCGCGTTCAACGATGGCGGCCCGATCACTCCCGGCGACGCCGGCGCGCGAGTCGTCATGGGGACCGGATCGCGGATCGCCGGCGACGACGGCGACATCGAACTCCGCGCGCCCGACGACATCGAACTCGCGCTCCTTGACGCGAACCGCGACGGCGACGCGGCGCTCGGCGACGTGACCGTCGTCGCGAATGCCGACGGTCTGGGCGGCGGGGCGATCCTCGACGCGAACGGCGCGGCGAACAACGTCAATGCCGATCTCGCCCTCCTCGCGGGGACGTCGATCGGCACACCGGCCGACGCGATCGAGACGTCCGTGCGCACGCTGCTCGCGACCGCCGCCGCGGGCGATCTGAACATCGCCCAGACCGGCGACGTGACCGCCACGCTCACCGCCGATCTCGGCGATGCGCGGTTCACCGTCGCGGGCCACCTCGTCATGGGAGGCGCGTGGTCGGCCAACGCGTTCGACGTGACCGTCGCCGGCGACGCACGTCTCGATCACGCGATCACGACCGACGGCGCCGGCGGCATCGATCTCCGCACGACGGCCGGCGGCACGATCGACGCGAATGCTCCGCTCGCCGCCACCGCGACCGGACCGGTCCGCCTCACCGCCGCGGCTGATCTTCATCTTCGCGCGCTGCTGCGGAATCTCTCCGGCGACGTCGCGCTGCGCTCCGGCGGAACGACCACCTTCTCCGCCGCGGGAGATATCAAGAGCGACGCGGGAACGGTCTCGGTCATCGCCGGCGGCAGCATCGTGCAGGCGGCCGGCAGCGTCATCGACGCCGACGCGCTCGGCGCCGGAGGAACCGGCGGGCCGATCGTCGTCGACGCCGGCGGCTCCTTCACCCTCGGCCGCCTCGCCACCGATCGCGGCGTCTCGATCGCGGCCGGCACGTTCATCCGGCAGGCCGGGGCGAACGGCGTCAACGACATCGCCGCCGCGTCGCTGTTGTTCCGCGCGGGCGCCGGTATCGGCACTTCGGCGAGTCCGCTCGACATCGCCGTCGAACGGGTCGAAGGCCGCGGCGGAACCGGCGGCGTGCATTTCGTGAATACGGGAACGCTCGTCATCGGCGGCGTCGACGCGGCGGTCTCGGGCGTGACGTCGACCGGCGGCGGCGTCGGAATCACCACGCACGGCGCGATGACGCTGCTCGAACGCGTCGCCGACACCGGCGGCGGAACCGTTCGCCTCCGCACCACGACCGGCGACATCGCCTCGTTCGCGCCGATACTCGCCGCCGGGGGAAGCGGGCACGTCGTTCTCGATTCGGCCCGCGATATCCGCATTCACGACAGCGGCGCGAATCCCGACGTGGCGAATTTCGGCGCCGGCGACGTGTCGATTCGCGCCGCGCGAAACGTTTCTCTCATCGGCAACGTGCAGATTCTCACGCAGGCCGCGGGCACGGCGAGCACCGCCACCAGCATTCCTCCGCGGATCGTCGCCTCGGCCGCCGTCGTCCCGCAGATCGACATTCTAGGGCGCACTTCGCTCACCGTGCCGGTCGGCTCGCCCGGCGAGAGGAACCTCAAGGTCACGATCGACTGGGGGGACGGCCGACCGCCCGACGTGTATCGCGTCGACGCCGGCACGCACACCTTCACGAAGACGTATCTCGCCATCGACGCCATCAACCGGCCGAACCCGGCCGATCCGTTCGTCATCCGCTACGTCGTCGAGTACGACGATTCGATCGGCATCCTTTCGAACGGCGGGGCGATCGACTGGACGATCTCGTTCGCGAGCGCGATCGCCGAACAGCCCGGCGAGGGCTTGCAGGTGATCTTCATGCCGTTCGAGTCCGAAGCGCCGCTGCTCGTCTTCGTCCGCGAGGAAGGAAGCGGCATCGGGCACTTCGACGAGGGACTGTCCGTCGAAGAGGTGATCGCCTCCGAGTTCGGCGCGGCGGCGGCCGACGTCTCCGCTTTCACCGGGCAGCGGTTCGTGCTGCGCGTGCTCGAGCCGGACGGCACGGTCCGCGACTTCCCGCTTCCCGACGACATCCTCGATGCGGACAGGTTCCCATCGCTGTTCTCCAAGCTGCCGGAGAATCGTTATCGAATCGTGCTCGTCGACCAGGACGGCATCGAGCGGGTGGTGATGGACGTTCTCGTGCGGAAAGGACGGCCGGTCGACCCGACGAGCGCGGAGCAAGGGGGACAGGAGCGCCCGCGACTCGTCCAACCGCAACCCGATCCGGCCGATACCGGCGACGACGGTTCGCCCGACGAGTCGAACGCCGATGAACCGAACGGCGACGCGGCCGCTCGGGACGACGACGGCGTTCGTCGGATCATCTCCGCGCGAGTGTCGCTGCCGGACGACGGCGAATCGGAACTCGCGGCCGCGACGGACGGGGCGGAATCGTCGAGTCCCTGGAACCGCCGCACGGCGGTGATCGTCGGCGCGACGCTCGCCCTGCACGCCGCGCGGACCGACTGGAGACGAGAGGTGGACGAAGCCTTCGAGAAATACGGCGATCGATCGTTGCGGAAAGGCGCCCGCCTGGGTCGCCGCCTGCGCCGCGCCGCGACCGAAAGCCGCGCCGCGTCCATCGCGCGCGGTGCGCGATCAACCGAGTAGGTATGCCTTGCGAAACGCCAAACGGCGCGATTTCGTCATCAGCGAGCCTCCCGCGTAAGCGGGGGGAGAAATCGAATTCCATTCCACCAGTCGCGGCGTCGCGAAGACGACGCGGGTAGGACGAACTTCAGTTCGTCGTGCCCGCCTGCCCATAGGCGCTGCCGCGATGTCGAAAACACCATCGGTGAAGTTCAGCGAGAGTCGGCGGGGCTTGCCGAGTCCCCGGCGCGGGCTTCGCACGGCGAACTCAAGTTCGCCCTACGAAGCCCGCGCCGTCACCCTCGATTCCGACGACCAAAATCGATTTGGAGGACGGAGCAGGACCGATCGGCAATCCATCCTGCCGGCTGCGACAGGCGAGTGGGTCGAACATCGAGTGCGTCATCGTGCGGGAAGGGGAACATCATGTCTCGTTGTGAAGTCTGCGGTCGACCGTTGAACGACCCCGAACGTTACGCGGCGAACTGCCCGCACTGCGGCGCATCGCTGGCCGGTGAAGCCGCGCCCTCTACCCCGGAGCACGACCCGGAGGCCACGCAGTTTCTCCCCGACGCCGATTCCCACGACGAGGCGGACGCCGCCGCGGGAACGCAGATGATGTCGCAAGCGGAGGGAACATTCGCCAGTTCGACCGGCCGCGATCCGGAGGCGACCATCGTCGAAGACGACCAGCTGGATTCCGCGCAGGGCGATTCCGTCCCAAGCGACGCCGCGCGCCGCGATGCCGAGCGCACCGTGCTGGAAGGCGGTGCGGCCGCTCCCGTCGAATCTCCCCTGGACCGCACCGTCGTCGAAGGGGTGATGCAAGGCGCCGACGTCAGCCGCACGATCAACTTGAGCGAACTGCCCCCGGAAGAGGCGGCAGCCTGGAGCCGCGCGACGGGCATCGACACCGGCGAAGCCGGGACTTACGCTTCCACCGGAACGCGGGACACCGATGAAACCCGCGCTTCGGACGGCACCCGCGTTTCCGACGGCGGCGACGCCGGCCGCGGCTCGTGGACGATCGACACCGGCACGCACCTCGTCCTGCAAGAGCGGGCGATGCGCCGTCCGGGCGAGGACGCCGTCTCCCCCGCCGATTACGAACTCGTCTCACTGCTGGGCGAAGGGGGGATGGGCGTCGTCTATTCCGCACGGCAGTCGTCCGTCGATCGCGACGTGGCGGTGAAGATGCTGAAAGGCAAACTCGCCGCCAGCAGGAAGCACCGCGACAGCTTTCTGTCCGAAGCGGTCGTCACCGGCGATCTCGACCACCCGAACATCGTTCCGATCCACGACCTCGGCCGCAACCGCGACGGGGCGCTGTTCTACTCGATGAAGATGGTCGAGGGGACTCCCTGGAACCAGGTCATCCACAAGAAGAAGCCGCCGGAGAACGTCGAGATCCTGATGAAGGTCGCCGACGCGATCGCCTTCGCGCATTCCCGCGGCGTGGTGCATCGGGATCTCAAGCCCGAGAACATCATGCTCGGGGGTTTCGGCGAAGTGCTCGTGATGGACTGGGGCCTCGCGCTCCCGCTCGACACGTTCCGCAAATCGCGCAGCGTGGTTCCGAATCGCGGGATCGGCGGCTCGCCGGCGTACATGGCCCCGGAACTGGCGACCGGTCCGATCGACAAGATCGGCCCGCACAGCGACGTGTACCTGCTGGGGGCGATTCTGTACGAGATCGTCACCGGCTGGCCCCCGCACGCCGGAACGTCGGTCACCGATTGCATCCGCGCCGCCGCCACGAACGTCATCCAGCCAACGAGAAAGACGGGCGAATTGCTCGACATCGCCCTCAAGGCGATGGCGACCGCTTCCGAGGATCGTTACGCCTCGGTGCAGGACTTCCAGCAGGCGATTCGCGATTACCAGGCGCATCACGAAAGCCTCGTGCTCTCGTTCCGGGCCGACACGCAGTTGCGGGCGGCGCTCGACAGCGACAAGTACGAAGACTACGGCCGGTGCGTGTTCGCCTTCGAGGAGGCGCTCGCCCTGTGGAACGGCAACACCGCCGCCCGCGCCGGGGCGATCGAAGCCCGCCGGGCGTATGCGCAATCGGCGCTCGCCAAGGGGGATCTCGACCTCGGGTCGTCGCTGCTCGCCGAAGACGAGCCGAAGCACGCGGAACTTCGCACGAAGCTCCGCGCCGCGCAGGCGGAGCGCGAGCATCGGCACAAGCGATTGCGGATCGCCCGCCGCGTCGCGATCGGATTGGTCGCGACGATCTTCGTCGTCGTCAGCGGCGCGGCGGTGTGGATCAATAACGAGCGGACCATCGCCAACCGGGAGCGCGTGCGGGCGGAAGAGCAGAAGGTCGTCGCGGAAGAGCAGCGCGGCATCGCGGAAGAGCAGCGCCTCGTCGCCGTCGCCAACGAACAGCTCGCGCGGGAAGAGAAGATTCGCGCGGAGAAGAATGCCGACGAAGCCAAGCGGCAGCAGATGATCGCCGAGATGGAGCGCACTGAAGCGGACGCGCAGCGAATGATCGCCGAGATGAAGCGCAAAGAGGCGGACGACCAGCGCGAGATCGCCGAGACGAAAACGGAGGAAGCGCTCGAGCAAAAGCGGCTCGCGGACATCGCCAAGGACAACGCGGTCAAACAGCAGGAGATCGCCAACGAACAGCGACGGCGGGCCGACAAGCAACGGGAGCTTGCCGATGCGAGCGCCAAGGAAGCGACGAAGCAGGCCACGATCGCGACTGAGCAACGCGAAAAGGCGGAGATGAACGAGGCCGAAGCCAATCGCCAGAAGGTGCTCGCCGACAAGGCCGCGGCGGAGGCGACGCGGCAGGAAGAGATCGCTCGCAAAGCCGAAGCCGAAGCAAAGAACCAGGAAATGATCGCCCGCGCCAACGCGGACGAAGCCCGCCGGCAACAGGCCATCGCCGAGTACGAAGCCTACGTCGCCGCGATGGGACTGGCCGAAAGCAAGATTCGCACGAACGCCTTCGACGAAGCCGCCCGCATTCTCGACGGGCTGCGGAATTCCGAATCGCGCGGGTGGGAATGGGGACGGCTGTGGCACCTCGTCCAGCAAGGCTCGCGGCAGATGGACCTTCCCGCCCGCGTCGATGCCGTCGCCGTCTCGCCCGACGGATCGCGGTTCGCCGCCGGCGCCCAGGACGGCCGCATTCGCATCTGGAGCAGCGATCTGCTCGCCGAGCCGATCGTGCTGAAGCACGCCCAGGCGATCCAGTCGCTCGCGTTCAGCCCGGACGGCACGCGGCTCGCCTCGGCCAGCAACGACGCCGTCGCCCGGATATGGAACGTCGCCGACGGTGCGCCGGTCGCGGCGCTCCGCGGTCACGAAGACGTGCTCTCCAGCGTGGCGTATTCGCGCGACGGCCGGCAACTCGTCACCGGCTCGTACGATCGCACCGCCCGCGTGTGGAACGCCGCGACCGGCGAAGCGGTGCAGACGCTCCGCGGGCACAGCGGCTGGGTGCGCGCGGTCGCGATTTCCCCGGACGCCGGCCGCATCGTCACCGCGGGCGAAGACGGCCGCGCCGTCGTCTGGCGGCGAACCGAAGGCGACTCTTCGCCGGAATTCGTCAAGGAGACCGAGTTCACCGGTCACGCCGGCCCCGTGCTCGCGGCGGCATTCTCGCCCGACGGCACGCGCATCGCCACCGGAGGCGAAGACCGCCGCGTGCTCGTCTGGAACCCGGACGACTCCACGGTGAAGCCGGCGGACATCGCCGGCATCATCGAAGGCGAAGCGCTCCCCGCCCCGCGCGCGCTGGCGCTGGAAGGACACGCCGGACCGGTCCATTCCGTCTCGTTCGCCGATGACTCGGTCGCCGATGACGTCGCCGGATCGCTCGTCCTCAGCGGCAGCGACGATCACAGCCTCAAAATCTGGGACGCGCGCGACGGCGAATTGCTCAACACGCTCCGCGGGCACGGCGGGTGGGTGCGGTCGTGCGCGTTCTCGCCGCGGCCGGGCGTCGAAGGCGGCCGCGTCGTCGTCTCCGGCGGACACGATCGGAAGGTCCGGCTGTGGAACGTCGATGAATACGCCGAAGTCCGCATCGTGCAGGAGCCGACTTTCACCGGCCATGCCGACGCCGTCCTCTCCGCGGCTTTCGACCATGCCGGGAAGCGAATCGTCACGTCGAGCCGCGATCGCACCGCCCGCATCTGGGACGCGGCGAGCGGCGCGGCCCGCACGTTCGAGGAAGGTCACGAGTTCCTCGCGTCGACCGCCATCTGCTTCCCCGACGAGCCGACGGTGCTCACCGCCGCCATCGACGGGACCGTCCGCCTGTGGGACGCGGAGAACGGCACGCAGTTCGCCCGGCTCGAAGGGACCGGCCGCTACGCCGTCGCCGCCCTGTCGCGCGACGGGCGATGGATTCTCACCGGAGGCAACGGGAACGAGGCCCGGTTGTGGGAAGTCGCCCGCGCGCTCGACGGAACCGGTCGCGAACCGCGCCGCGTGCTTTCCGGACACGAGGCGAAAGTCACCGCGGTCGCCTTCTCGCCCGACTCGAAAACGCTGTTCACCGCCGACGAAACCGGCCTGTGCGTCCTCCGCGACCGCGACGGCGGAGATGAACTCGCCCGCTATCGCACGCACACCCGCCGCGTCAATGCCGCCGCGTTCCTGCCGGATGGCTCGGCGATCCTCACGGCGAGTTCCGACGGAACGATCGGCTGGTGGGACGTCGCGTCGCAAGCGGAGCGCCGCGAGCGCGTGCTCGCGCACGGCGCTCCGGTGACGGCGATGTCGCTCGCGCCGGACGGACGGTCCGTCGTCGCAGTCTTCAACGCGCCGATCGCCGCCGACGCGTCGGGCGCGGCGGGCGGTCGAACCTTCCGCCTGCGAACGTGGGACGTTCCCGCGGCGCGCGAACGGTGGACCGCCGAACTGGGCGTCGCCGCGGTCGGTTCGGTCGAGTTCTCTCCCGACGGCCGGCGGACACTGGTCGCCCAGACCGACGACCGCCTTCGCCTGTGGGACGCGGCGAGCGGAACCGAACTGGGACCGGCCGGAACGCCGCGCGAAGCCGGCGGCGTTCCATACGCCGATCTTTCTCAAGCGGGCGGATCGCTGTGGTCGGCGACTTACGCGGCCGACGGCAGCTTCATCGTCCTCGTCGGAGGGAATGAGGCCCGTCGCTGGAACGTCGCCTCGCGGCAGATTGCGGCGACGTTCCGCCCGCACGATTCGGTCGCCACCGCCGGCTTCTCCGCCGACGGCCGGTACGTCGTCACCGGTAGCTGGGACCATTCGGTGAAGATCTGGAACGCCGCGACCGGCGCGTCGGAATTCAAGCTCGAAGAGAAGCATCATGGAGCGATCGCCAGCGCCCGCTTCTCGCCGATCGCGGAGTCCTATTCGTTGTTGACCGCCGGCGCCGACGGAACCGCCCGCTTGTGGGACTGGGATCCCGAAGCGCGGGAAATCTCGCTGGCCGCCGAGTTCCGCGGGCACGAGAAGCCGCTCGTCGACGCCGTTTTTTCGCCCGACGGCCGGCGGATCCTCACGGCGTCCGAAGACGGAACCGCGAAGCTGTGGGATCTCTCGGGACGCGAACTCGCCGTCTTGAAGAAGCACGACCTGGCGCTCACCGCGGTCGCGTTCTCGCCGGACGGCAAGCGGGCGCTGACGGGATCCGAGGACATGACCGCGATCGTGTGGGAACTCGCACGGGCGGAACCGGTGGTGACGCTCGCCGGGCACACCGCCACCGTCGCCTCGGTCGCGTTCTCGCCGGACGGCGGGCGGGCGCTCACCGGCAGCCGCGACAAGTCCGCGAAGCTGTGGGACGCGACGACCGGCACCGAGTTGCTGACGCTGGGCGAGCACGAAGCGGGAATCACGTCGGTGTCGTTCTCGCCGGACGGCCGGCACGCGCTGACTGCCGGTCTCGACGGCCGCGCGATCCTGTGGCCCTCGGCATCTCCGGACGCGCTTCCGCGGCCCGCGAACCCTCCCGCCGCTGAATGAAGCCCGCTCGTTCCCGAGTCGAACAACCGAGAAGCCCTCGATGCCGAGCCGCGAAGATCCCCCGTGCGGCGATGCGCAATCCAAGAGTTTCTCGTCGATAAGTCGCGAATTCGTCTGCGCGTCTCAGGCGCAATTGAACGTGAAACTCGAATCGGAATGATCGAAGACGGAAAGATGATTCGAAGAAGCGACGGCCGACATACTTTCGCTTCGGCATCGGCCCGCTCGTCTTCGCGCTCTTGGCGTGCTTCTGTTCGATGCATTCGGAACAGAAGCACACAGCGCGGCACAGCCGCAACCAAAAATCGACAGAAAGATTGAAGACGGGAGAACGCAGGATGGAAAGATGAGGTGAAGAAAACGAGAGCTGAAGATCTGAAGAATTTTCGTTCCGGCATCGCCCCGCTGGTCTTCGCGCTCTTGGCGTGCTTCTGTTCGATTCGTGCCCGAACAGAAGCACGCGAAGGCCGCGAAGATGCGATCACAGTCGTTCCAAGTTCCGTGTTGGCAGTTCGGCGAGGCCGCACAGCGCGTCATGCCCGCGAAGAGCCTGCCCTCGCGAAGGCGGGGGCGGGCATCCAGCAGAATGCGGGAATTGGGATCACGCATCGTTGCCGCTTCGGCGCGCGACTGGATTCCCGCCTCCGCGGGAATGACGGACGCAATCGCGGGAATCGGGAATGACGTTCCTTCCAAGAGAAATCCTGGAACTTGGAACTACTGAATCAAGAACTGCCAGCGAGACCTCCGCCCTTGGGGGGCGTCGCATGTTTTCGAATCTTCCTTCCTCCCGAGAAGATCGGAACGAACAGAACGACCCGCCGTGGTCCCGCGAGAGGCTTCCCTTTTTCTAATTTTCCCGTCCCGCGTGATTCCGCCCGTCGAGTCCGTCGCGGCGGAAATTTCGCGCACAACGAACGAAAGTGAAACGATTGCACTGCGAAGGCCGCTAAGACGCGAGTATTTCGATCCGAGGCTGTCAGCCCTGGCTGTCGTGGCACGCTTCCGCATCTCATCACGAGAAGGTCGGGACGGAACATCAAGTCGAGCCGGCGCAGCGGACTTGCGAAAGCGTTCCTATTGCTTCGCTTTGCTGCTTTTCCGTTCGTAAGCGCTCTCTCGGGGATCCCTCGATCCCGAAGTCGGGCGTTTTTCCCGCAACCGCCGCGGGGCGCGCGGGGTACGATCGGGTGGAACACGGCATATTCCGTGATCGAGCCGTTCTTCGAACCCCATCGAGGTGCGTCATGCAGACGAAACTCCCGCTGTCCGCCGCCGCGATCGCGCTGACGCTCGCCTGCGCCACACACGGCCCGTCCTCGGCCGAAGCCGCCGCGTTCGATCCAGCCCACGTTTCCGCCGAGGCGAAGTGGGTGCTGCATTACGACGTCGACGCTTCCCGCGAAACGGCCTACGGCAAGAAATTTCACGAGGAGCACGTCGCCACCGAACAGGGACGCGAGAAACTGAACTGGGTGAAGGATCGCTACGGCATCGATCTCGAACGCGATCTGCACGGCTTCACCGCCTACGGCAACGATTACGAGCCGCATTCGGGAACGCTGCTGATGCACTCGAAGTTCGACGCCGCCAAGATCGAAGCGGTCGTGAAGGAAGAGCCGGACCACCGCACCAGCCGGCACGGGAACCATACCATCCATACATGGACGGCGAAGCTTGGTCGCCCGGGCGCGGGACAGGCGGACGACGATGCCGAGGCGAAGGGGCGGCCGCTCTCGGCGGCGCTCGTCGCGAATCGCGTGGTCGTGATCGCCGCGGGCGAGCAGTCGGTCAAGGCGGCGCTCGACGTGCTGGACGGGAAGGCGCCGACTCTGCGGGGGAAGGAGTCGCCGCTGGTGTTCGAGGTGTCTCCCGGCACATTCTTCCAGGGAGCGGCGTTCAGCCTGACCGACCTGAAGCAGCGTCCGCGCCCCTTCCCGGTGCTTCAGGAAAGCAATTCCGCCCGCATGACGTTCGGCGAGCGCGACGGACGGACGAGTTTCGCGTTCCGGCTCGACGCCGGCGACGCCCAACGCGCCTCGCAAGTGGCGACCATGGGCGAAGGGTTTCAAGCCATGATCCAACTGCACGCCGAAGCCCGGCCGGAACTCAAGCCGATCGCGGAAGGGCTGTCGATTCAGCAGGCGGACGGCGTCGTCGAAACGACCTGGACCGTCGCCACCGACGCCGTGCTGAAACTCGCCGAGCAAGCCAAGGCGGAACGCGAAGCGCGCCGGGCGCCACGCGACGCCGACAGCAAAGACGAATAAGAATCGTCGCATTGCGGATCGGCGATTGATTCACACGCTCTCGGCCGCCCGGCTCACCTTCGCCCCCCAAGCGGCGGAGTTGTGTGTAATCGACGGCGCAAAACCTCGGGGCGTGCCACCCGCATCCTTCGATTGTTCGGAAAAATGAGCGCGACCGTTACGATCGCGCCAAGCGGCATCGACGGAATCATCGGCACGGTCGACACGCTCGGCGGCTCGTCGATTTTCCGTGAGGCGGCGCAACCGGCCGATCCGCAACAGGTTGCGGCCCTCCAACGCTTCCCGCCGGGGCTTCCGATCGCGACGGTGGCGCGGAACCTGCCGATCGTGACGATCGAATCAGTGGGATGGGTCGAATCGATCGCGACGTTCGTGATCGGCGGCCCGCCCAAGCACGCAACGCAACCGCGTGCGATTCGTGAGAGAGACCGCTGGGCCGCGCCGCTTTGGTGAGCGGCGGGGCCGGGCCGGCTGATCACCGGTCGAACGATCCTCCTGGTTGCCGGGAGACAAGCCGCACGCGGCGTTCGCGCCGCACGAAGCGCGGCGCGGGGTTCCGAGTTCCCTCCCCGTGCCGCGTTTCGCGGCGGGAGCCATGCGGCTCCCCTCCCGGCTTCAGGCGGGTTCGTGTCCAGGCGCATTCCACAACCAGGAGCGAGAGACGATGACGACTTGCGCGATGACGACCCGGAAGACGAAGAGCTGGGCGACGAAGCTGTGGCGCGATGAAGCGGGCTTCGTCGTTTCGGCGGAACTGGTGCTGATCCTCACGCTCGGCGTGCTGGCGATCATCGTCGGCGTGCACGGCGTGGCTTCGGCCGTCAACAACGAAATGGCCGACGTCTCCAGCGCGTTCGGCACGGTCGACCAGTCCTTCATGGTGACCGGCTTCCGCCACGGCGGATTCGGCTTCGGCGGACTGCACTCGTTCAAGTCGGGCAGCGGGTTCATCGACCGCGCCGATTTCTGCGACTGTGCGGTGATCACGCAGGTTTCGTCCGGCGCGAAGTTCGGCGGAATCGGCGGCGGCGGAGTCGGAGTGATCGGTGGCGGTTCGGTGAGCGGCGCGACGCCGGCACCCGCAATGCCCGCTCCCGCTCCGATCCCGATGGATTGCCCCCCCGGCACGTTCCCGGCGATCCCGTGTCCGCCCGGCGCCGTGCCTCACGCCGCGCCGTCGGTTCCTTGCGACGACTGCTTTCCGACGGCTCCGCACGTCCCGTCGCTGCCGCCGCTGCCGCCGCTGCCGGTGCCGGAAGCGCCGTTCAGCCGGTGAGTGAACGGGCCTGCCGGCTGCCCCGCTCGACTGCGCCGCGGCCATCGGGATCGAAAGCGACCCGGACGCTCAGAGCGTCCGGGTCGCTGCATCGTCACCGATTGACGAACCACCACGCCAGCCATGCGAGCAGCGGGAACAGCCCGAAGATCAGGGCGGCGGTGACGAGCGTCGAGCGAGTGTTGTCGGGCCAGCGTGCCACGGCGGGGGAACGGATGAGGAGTAGGCGCGAAACCGCAAGCGGGTGGTTGCCGGAGGCGGACCAATCGTACACCGCCGGGAGACGACGATTCTCAGGCGAGCGCGGCGGCGACTTGTTCGTCCTCTTCCGGCGCCTCGGGGCTGTCGGGATCGAACCATTCCGGCTTGAATACGATTCGCCTCTTGTGCTTCATCGCCAGGTTCGAGGTGAGGGCCATGATCGCGTCGGCCATCGCCACCACGCCGTCGCACCGCAGACCCCCCTCTTCCCGCGTGCCGAAGTTCTTCGTCCGCACGCAGTGGCAGAAGTGCTCCATCTCCTCGGTGTAG
>JBBDNT010000166.1:0-22496 GCA_040877445.1 Planctomycetaceae bacterium | reverse complement strand
GGTCGACGAGCGTGGACGCCGTCCCCCGGCAGATCGACCCCAGCCACCCCACCGGCAGTTCATTTTGCCGTCGCTGCCTAAGGGCGCCGACGCGTGCTCGGAAGGACCGCCTGAAGGCGGTCACTACGAACGGATCACCGCGAATCGTCCTCACCGCAAGCGACGGTGATAGTCCGCCGCGGAGCGAAAGAACCGCTCTTCGCGTTCGCCGTCGGCGAATAGCCACAGGCGGTCGCGATACACGATCGCCAGGCGCGGGTCGCCGTCGCGGCGGACCTGGTCGTCGAGCGCGCTGACGGGACACAGGCCATCGAGCGCGGGCCAATACTTCTCCGGGGCGTCCTCGAAGCGCCGCTTGTGCTCGGCCGACGCGAACCGCAAGTTCCGACCGCGATGGGTCGCGACGTGCGCCTCGGATCCGGGAACGAGCGTTTCGTTCTCGAACATGCTCACCAGGCATTGGCCGCCGAACGCGAACCCTTCGTCCGCCCGAGCGGCCGCGATCGCGCGGCCGACCGCCGGATCGATCAGGCCGGGCGGCGGCGATTGGGCGGGCTTGTTCGCCGCGACCTTCGTGAACCCCTCGGCCAGTTCATCCGCCGACTTGAAGCCGGTGAACCGGGCCAGTTCCTTCATGTCGGCGGTGAGCACGAGCGTCGTCGGCAGCAGCTTCACGTTCAGCGACTCGAGGGCCGCCTCATTCGCGTCGGCGTCGATCTCCAGCGCCACGAACGTTTCGCTGATGTGGGCCGCGAGTTTCTCGTCGCTGAAGGTCCGCCACTTCATGCGGCTGCAATGGGTACACCAACTCGCGGAGAACCGCACGAGAATCGGCCGTTGCAGTTGCTCCGCCTCGCGGACCGCCTCGTCGAGACTGTCCCGCCAGGCGACCTCCACCGGTTCGGCGGCGCTGGCCGGCTCGTCGGCGGCGGCGAGCACCGCCCCCGCCATCAACATCAGGAAAGTGGGTCGGCCGGCCCGCATTTCGACACCCTCATCCGCGCGAACACATGTTGCGGACTCATCCCGTATGGGAACGATCCGCCGCGTCTCGAAGCGACGAGACGCCAAGCAACCAGAGAAATCTATCGACCAGAAGGGCGCGCCTTTTGCGAATCGCAACCGGCACTCTCCCGGATTCTCCAGATTGCCGCGATGAGGACTCGGTGTGGGAAAAGTGGGTAAGAATTACCGGTCGGCATCGTGAACACGACCGCCGTCATTCAGTAGTTCCAAGTTCCGAGTTGCAAGTCCCGAAAGGACGAGGATTCCAGCGTTGCTGACGTGGCGAAGTGGAACTCGGAACCTGGAACTTGGAACCGCAGTCATTCCATTCGCCGCTCTTCCGCTGCGTTTGGCGGCTTCGCCCAGTCCGGGAGCGAGTCGGTCTTGATGCCCATCTGCGGAATCAGCAGCAGGAACGTCGCCAGCGTCAACAGGACCACTCCGAACAGGTTCAACGCGAACCCCGCGCGCACCATTTGACCCACACGCACCTTGCCCGAGCCGAAGATGATCGCGTTCGGCGGCGTGGCGATCGGCAGCATGAACGCGCAGCTCGTGGCGATCGTCGCGGGGATCGCCACCAGCCGCGGATCGACCTCCAGGCTGACGGCCGCACCGATCATCACCGGCAGCGTGGCGTTCAGCGTCGCCACGTTCGACGTGAACTCCGTGAGGAACGTCATCAGCAGGCACGCCCCGGCGACCAGCACCCAGGGGGGCGCGCCGGCGAGCGCGAGAGCGAAGCGGTCGCCCAGCCATTGCGCCAGCTCGGTCGACTTGAACCCTTCCGCCAGCGCCAGTCCCCCGCCGAACAACAGCAGAATGCCCCAAGGCAAACCTTCGACCGACTGCCAGTCCATGAGGTAACGCGTGCGACCTTTGTCGCGCGTGCCGGAGGGGATCAAGAACAGCAGCAGAGCCATGGCGATCGCGACGGTCGAATCGTCGATCCACTCCGCGAGGCGTTTCGATTCGGCCGCGCGGGCGGAAGGGGTATCCGCCGTCTCGCTCGGCGCCGTGAACCACGCCACCCCGTCCAGCCAGCCGGGCACCTGCACCTTCGGGCCGAACTCCAGCGGCGTGCGGAAGATCCACAACAACGCCGTGATGAGGAACACGGCGAAGATTCGCCGCTCGGCGGATGTCATGCGGCCCAAGGCGCGCAGCCGGTTCGTGAAGAACTCGCGGCCGAAACGCTCCGCTCCGGGAATCTTCGGGAGTCGCCACGTCAGATAAGCCCACGCGCACAGCAGGTACGCCACGCCGATCGGCAAGGTGGCGATGACCCACGAGCCGGTGGTGATCGTCGGCGCGTCGGGATCGGTGAACGTGTTCGACCAGATCGTGCGGAAAGAGACGTTGGTCGGCGTGCCGACGAGGGTCGTGAACCCGCCGATGCTCGCCGCGTAGGCGATGCCGAGCATCAGCACGGTGGCGAGCGGCGCCAAGGCGGCGGCGGCTCCTTCGCGCGGGCCGCCTCCGCCCGGCGAGTCGGGAGCGCGCTGCGGCTCGCCATCATTGGTTTCCAGCACTTCGCGGAGCGCCGTGACCATCGCCAGCGCGATGGGAAGCATCATCAGCGTCGCCGCCGTGTTGCTGATCCACATCGACAGAAACGCGGTCGCGGACATGAACCCCAGGACGACCCGGCGGGGACTTGCCCCGATCGCCCGCACGATGGTGAGCGCCATCCGGCGGTGCAGCCCCCACTTTTCGATTCCCAGCGCGATCACGAACCCGCCGAAGAACAGGAAGATCTCCTTGCTCATGTACGACTTGCTGACCACGGTCGCCGACTGGATGCCCAGCACCGGAAAGGCGACCAGCGGAATCAGGCTCGTGGCCGCGATGGGGATCGCCTGCGTTCCCCACAGCGCGGCCATCAGCGCCAACACCGCCGCCAGCCGCTGCCCCGCCGGCGTCAAACCTTCCGGCGTCGGCGCCAGCAGCACCGCGATGAACAGCAGCAAACCGGCGATCTTGCCGATCCGCTGCACGAGCGACGATTCGCGAATTTCGTCCTCCATGGAGCCCCATCGACCTCGCTGAAACCGAAGAAGCGATTGCCCGGCTATAACAGATCGCGCCGCGGTTCGGTAGGAAACAGGGCCAGGGGGCCTTCTCCGGCGAGGGATCCGGGGATCCGGAGGCACGTCGGCTTCCGCGCACGGACGTGTGGCCGGGGGGATGTCGAGGCCGTCCCGCTCGGCCTGCCGTATTCGTGCCGCCTCCTCGGAATGTCGGGACGATCGGCTTCCGAACCGGAACACGGGACGGATCGCGTTTCTGGTGAAATGTCCCTTCGCGGTGGCCGCCGCGAATGCGACATGCGCGGTATTTTGATTATCAAAAATTTATGATATTGACAATCAAAACAGGATATCGTATTGATGTATGCGTCCGTCTTTTGAGATTGGAAGGAAATCCCCGATGCGCCTCCCCTCGCCGTACCGCCGCCTGCCGCACGACGTCGTCCGCGGCCCCCGCCGCGGCTTCACGATCATCGAACTGCTGGTCGTGATCGCCGTCATCGGCATTCTGATCGCGCTCCTGCTCCCGGCGGTTCAGACCGCGCGGGAAGCGGCCCGCCGGGCCTCCTGCAAAAGCAAGCTCCGGCAGATTCATCTCGCGGTGGAACTCCACCTCTCCGCGCAGGGGCACTTCCCGCCGGCGATGATCCTCGATAACGGCGCAGTGGACGACTGGTCGATCCACGCCCGCATTCTGCCGTACGTCGAGGAAACCAGCCTCCGGAACCTGATCGACTTCTCGGACAGCTACGTCAATCAGCCGCACGTTTCCTCTCGCCGCATTCCGCTTTATCTGTGCCCCAGCGATGCCCGCGACGAACCGCGGGGGACGCAGTTCTATCCCACCTCGTATGGATACAACGCCGGCACTTGGCGGGTCTTCACCCACGCCGCCGATATGAGCGGCGGCGCGTGGGGCGATGGCGCGTTCTCCATCAACGGGTTTTTCAAGTCACGGGACATCGGCGACGGACTGTCGAACACTCTTTGCTTCGCCGACGTGAAGGCCTGGACCCCCTACGTCCGCGACGGTCGCGACGCCCCGGACACGCCGCCGGACTCTCCCGCGGAGATCGCCGCGCTGACCGCGGGGGAAATCAAGGCGGATCCCTCGACGGGACACACCGAATGGACCGAGGGGGTGGCCCATCAGTCGGGATTCACGACGACCTTCCCCCCGAACACGCGGGTCGAGATCGTGGTGGATGGGAAGGTGCTCGATGTCGACTACACGAGTTGCCGCGAAACTCGCGGCTTCTGCGCGGGCCTGTCGACTTACGCCGCCGTCACCTCCCGCAGCCACCACGCCGGCGGCGTCAACGCGGTGATGATGGACGGATCCTGCCATTTCGTCGGCGAGGGGATCGATCAGGCGGTCTGGCGGCTGCTGGGCTCACGGGAGGACGGGCAGGTGGCGCCGAATCCGTTCCGATGAACGCTACGCCACTCCGGCGCGATAGCGGGCGTTCGTCGTTCCCCAGAACGAGCCGAAATACACCTTCTTCGCGTCGGGCGAAAAGGTCAAGCCGCTGGGGTTGACGTTGATCTGCCGCTCCGGCAGTTCGGGCGAACGCGAATTGACGGTCGCGACAAGGCTCCGTAACATCGGGACGGGAGCTTCGGGACGGGCCGCGGGCTTCGTCCCGGGCGAGGTCGCGGTGAATTCAGCACGGGGGGCGGGACGTGGCCCAGAAGATCATCATCGATGCCGACCCCGGAATCGGCGACGCGCTGGCCCTCGCCGTCGCCCTGTTCGATTCCGAACTGGACGTGCTCGGCGTAACGGCGACCGCGGGGACCGTCTCCGGACCGGTCGCGGCCCGCAACGCGCAGGCGATCGTCGAGGCGCTCGATCCGCCCAAGTGGCCCCGCCTCGGCTGTTCCGACGCGGAGCAGCCGGTGGTCGATCTGAACTTCGGCTCGAAGGCGTTCAGCCCGGCGGCGCTCAACGGCGAGTCGGGATTGGGGGACTTTCAGTTCGCCGTCGCCGATCTGCACCATCAGCGGGAGTCGGCCAAGGTGATGATCGACCTCGTCCGCGACAACCCGCACGAGGTGACGCTGCTCACGCTGGGGCCGCTCACCAACGTGCATCTCGCCTGCGAGCGGGCCCCCGAGTTCCTCGAGCTGATTCGCTCGCTGGTCTGCTTCGCCGGCAGCGTGCAGGTCGGCGGGGACGTGACCGCCGCGGCCGAGTTCAACGTTTACGCCGATCCGGTCGCGGCCCGCAACGTGCTTCGGTCTCCGGCGACGAAGACGATGGTTCCGCTCGACGTGAGCCGCAAGGCGGTGCTGACGTTCGAGCAAGCGTCCCGGCTGCCCCAGGGGGAGGACTCGCGCGTGGGGCGGCTGTTGCAATCGCTGTTGCCCTACGCCTTCCGCGCGAGCCACCAACACCTGGGGCTGGAGGGGGTTCGCCTCAACGAGTTGGTGGCGCTCGCCGCGGTGTCGCGGCCGCGGCTGTTCGCGACGCGGGCGATGGACGTCGACGTGGAAACGCGGGGCGAACTGACGCGGGGGATGACGGTCTTCGACCGCCGCGGCATCCGCAACTGGCAGACGAACATCGAAGTCGCTTACGAAGTGGACGGGCAAGGGGTGATCGATTACCTGACGGGGGTGCTGTCGCGGGCGCGGGAGTGAGACCTATTCCACGCCGCGGTCTTTCAGGTATTGCGCCTTCGACTCCGGGTGTTCGACCACGACGAACTGGCCGGTCGTGCCGTCGTAGGCGTAGCTCTCGTAAGGATAGCGGGAGGGGAGTTCGAAGCCGGGATTGTCTTCCATCCACTTCATCAGTTCGGCGTGAGTGGGATATCGCCCCTCGACCGCCTTCTGCTGGTTCAGCCATTGCTTGACGGGGAGCGAACCGGCGAACGAACCGACACGGACCCCGACCGTCCCAAGCTGCGTCAGCACGTCGACCCCTTCCTGTCCGGGCGCGGGCCGATAGCCGGCGGCGAGCGCTTGCGGGTAGTCCATGATCTCGCGCGTGCGGTCGGTGAGAATCGTCCCCTCGCGGCGCGGCGGCGGAATGGTCTTCGGCGGCGCGGGAGATTCGGACGACGCTGCCGGCGCCTGCGACGGCGCGGCGGCGGGACGATCATCCGGCAGCGGCGCGAGGCCCACCGCCGAGCCGATTCGCGAGACCCGTTGGGAACCACCCGATTCGGCAGGGGGCGTGGTGTTCGTCTCGGCGGTCTTTTGGGGATCCTCAGGGGACTTCACCGCGCTCGTTTCATAGGAGCACCCAACGACGATGAGCGCCGCCAGCGCCACGCACAACGAAGCCATCGACGCGCCCGTGATTCTCATCGTTCCCTCCTTCGTGCGTTGGGGACCGCATTCATCGTGACATCAAGGGCGCGGTTTGTCCATGAACGGCGGTGCGATGAACTCACCTGCGATTCGACGACCGGGCCGGCGGGGTGCCTGGGGTCGGAGCGGAGCGAAGCCCCAGCGATTTGGAGCCGCGGCCGCCCATCGCCGGGGGCGATCCGCCGAGCGACGTCGCCCGACGTGGAAGGCCTCACGCGGCGGATCGACCCCAGCCACTCCCCCCTGCAATCCGTGACGCCCGCCCCGCCGAGACGAATCCGGCGGTTCGCATTGCCGGATTTCCGGAAATTCGGATAATCCCCGCTCCCGTTTCGTTTCGCCTGGTGGGGAGTTCGACGATGCGCGCCCGTCTCGGCACTCTCTATTCGCGGCTGGCCTGCCGGTTCGTCAAGCACGCGACGGCCCGCGTGCCGGCCAGCGAGCGCGGCGACGGCCAGAAGGTGCTGTACCTCACGTTCGACGACGGGCCGACCGACCGCACGCCGGAGATTCTCGCCGAACTGGCCGTGCATGATCTGCCCGCGATCCACTTCCTTGTGGGGGACCAGGTGCGAGCGCATCCGCGGCGGGTGCGGGAGATTCTCGCGGCGGGGCACGAGATCGGCAATCACACGCAGTCGCACGTCGACGCGTGGAAAGCGCCGCTGCGGCGCGTCATCCGCGAACTGACCGATTGCTCCCGGCTGCTGGAACGGACTACCGGCGCGCCGCCGCGCTGGGTGCGGCCGCCGTTCGGCCGGTTGACGAGGCCGCTCGTGCGGTGGAGTAAAAGGCACGGTCAGCGTCTGCTGTTGTGGGATCTGATGCCTCCCGATTTCGAATCGGCCGGTGATCTCGCGGAAGTCCGCCGCGTCGGGGACGTGTTCCTCAAGGGGGTGCGTCCGGGGGGGATCGTCGTGTTTCACGACAACGCGAAGGCGGGCGCGGTGACGGCCCGCGTGCTGCGCGAATGCCTGCCGCGGCTGATCGACGCCGGCTGGCGATTCGAGCGCGTGCCGAACGACGAGCCGCAACTTCATTCCCGGCACGACCGGGGCGCCAACCTGAAGCGGTCCGCCTGACGCTTGCGGTTTCGCGGCGACGACTCCCTCACCTCGAAACCCCGAAAAGCTTCACGGCGCGGCTGGCGCCCGCTCCATCGCCATCTCGCGCGGAATCGGCTGCGCGTCTCCCTTTTCGCGGAACTTGCCCGTTTGCAGGAACCGCACCGCCGCGTCGACGACGGTCTCGTCGTTCATCAGGAACGAGTGCAGGCCGTGGGCCATCATGAAGTCCGCCGCGCCGGGCAGTTTCGTGCTTTCGACCGCGACCGTACCGTCGTCGTCACCGGGAATCAGCGGATTGTAGCCTTCATCGATGCCGCGGGCGCCGGCGATGATGCCGAACTCGAACTCGGGAATCGGCAACTTGCGGACGAACCCTTCTTCATCGCGGACCATCTGCCCGCCCGCTTCCCCCATGACGAGCCGGAACGGTCCCCGCAGCACGCCGTTCTCCATGCGGTCGGCCATGTGCGCGCCGGTGTTGGGGACGGCGATCATCACCATGCGACGCAGGCGCTCGTCTTCGTGCTCGGCGAGACAGGCGCGCACGACCAGGCCCCCCATGCTGTGGACGACGAGATCGATTTGCTCGATCCCTTCCAGCGAGGAAAGAGCGCTGTGCAGATACTCGGCCGCCTCGTCGATGGAAATCCGCGTGCTGGGATAGTCGAACCCGAACACTTGATAGCCTTCCCGCTTCAGACGGTCGCCGATCGCCCCCAGCGACTTCGACGAGCGGACGATGCCGTGCACCAGCACGACCGCCTTGCCTGTCATCGGCGGGAGGTTCCGCTGCTTCTTGACGCGGTCGAGCGCGGCCCGGCATTGTTCGAGCGTGCCGGAGACGTGCCGGCGGTCTTCACCGTCGAGCAGCCGGTATTGGCCGAAGATCACGTTCTTCTGAATCCGCCAGTCGTGGAAGAAATGCACGTCTCCCCAGAACTGCCGGCCGCCGAGGGTCTTCAGGGGCATTTCTCGCTCCATCGTCCAACCGGACCACCGGGACGGGCCGGTCGGTCGCGATGGTTCCGCGGCCGGCGCGGCAACATCGACCGTCCAAAAGATGGCCGGCAGGCAGATCGCGATCGAGAGCAAGGCATGGCGGCAGCGTCGGTTCCGGCCATTCATGGCGTGGGCGCCTCAGCGGGGGAAGGGACGCCCGATCATACCATCGATCCCCGCCCGTTCGGCAAGTCCAACAGTGGGAAGGCGATTTTCGCCCCGCCGTATCACGCGGGGAATTCCGCCGCGTTCGATGTCCCTTTTTCGATTCACCTTATTGACATCGCCCTGTCGGCAGGGTACGAAAGGGGTTCCAACATTGGGCGCACTACATTGACACCGATCGAGAGGAACCAGCGATGAAGCGACATATCGCGGTCTGCACGTTGGTCGTGGCCGTCGCGGCGGTCTTCGTCGTGGGGAGCGCCGGAACCAGCGAGGCGGGATTGTTCCGCTGCTGTGGCTGGCTGCACGGTCTGTTCCACCATCATCACCGCGCGCCCGCGTGCGATCCGTGCGGACCGAGCGGCTATCCGGGCGCCGTCTCCACGTTCTACGGGCCGAGCCACTACGGGCGAAGCGCCTACTACGCCCCGCAGCGTTCCTACGTGTCCTATGGTACTTCTTTCTATGGGTCGTACCCTCCCGCCTACTACGGTCCGGCGGAGTATCCCGCGACGGTGGGGACGGCATACTCCGGGTACGATCCGTGCTGCCCGACCGTTTCCGTCGCGTCGCCCTGCGATCCCTGCGGTTCCGTTTGCGGGCCATCTTACGGTTACGGATCGGCGAGCGGATGTCCAGGCGGCGTATGCCCGCCGGGCGCGCCGGCGGCGATTCCGCGTGCAGGCACTCCCACTCCGGGCCCGATGCCCAACGATCCGCCTCCTTACGACGAAAGCCCCGCCCCGTCGGGTGCCCCGCGGACCTTCGAGGACGAGCCGGTGCCTCCGCCGACGGACGAGTTCCGCGAGCGAACCCCGGAGGCGGCCCCCGTGAACGAGCCGATCGACGAGACGCCGGTTCCGGGACGGACCGAAGCGTTCCGGCCGACGGCCCCCGACGTGTCGTCCCCCGCGATTCCCATGCCGGAGATCGAAGAGCCGATTCCCGCGCGGCCGATGACTCCCGCCGACGCGCCCGCGAACGGCCGCGACGCCGAGGACGCCGACGACGCGCCCGATTCGGGCGACACGGATGCGGTTCCCGCGGGCGCGCCCGCGCCGGCCCGGCCGACGCGAATGGACGAACGCAACGTCGCCTGGCGCGCCGTTCCGGCGGCGACGCGGTCGGTGTTGACGGTCACCTACTCGCAACCCGAAGCGGTCCGCGCTCCCGCGCGGGTCAACGACGGTTGGACGCCGAAGCCGCGCGGTCCCGAGTTCGTCCGAAACTGAACGGTGGCGGATGTGTTCGCGAGCGTGTTCGCGTTCGTCGTGGGTGTTCGTAGAGACCCGCTTCAGCGGGTCTTTGCCGGACGGAGTGGAAGCGGGATTGGCCAAGTCCGCCTGAAGGCGGTCACTACGAACGGGGTCGCATCGAGGACGAGGCGCCGAATGCGGAACGCCGACGTCGCCCGTCGTTTCGACGAGTTGGCTGATCTCCTCGAAATCGAGGGGGCCAATCCCTTTCGCATTCGCGCCTATCGCAACGCGGCCCGCAACATCGGCGACCTGCGCGAGTCGCTCGCGGAGATCGCCGCCGATCCCGAACGCGATCTCACCGACCTGCCGGGCATCGGCAAGGATCTCGCCGAGAAGATCCGCGTGATCCTCGACACCGGAGAATTGCCGCAGCTGGTCGAACTGCGGGCGAAAATTCCCGTCGGCGTGCTCGACATGCTCCGCCTGCCGGGGCTGGGACCGAAGAAGGCGATGCTGCTGTTCCAGCAGCTCGACGTCAAGTCGCTCGACGAGTTGAAGGCCGCTTGCGAAGCCGACCGCATCGCCGGGTTGAAGGGTTTCGGGAAGAAGACGCAACAGTCGATTCTCGAAAGCGTGTGCCGGCCCGTGGTCACCGAGCGCCGACATCTGCTGATCGACGGGATGCGCGCCGCCGAGGCGATCGCCGAGGATCTCCGCCGGCTGCCGTCGGTCGTTCGCGCGGAGGTCGCCGGAAGTTGCCGGCGCCGCAAGGAGACGGTCGGCGATCTCGACGTGGTCGCCGCCGCCGCGAACTCCGCCGAGGCGATGGACCATCTCGCGAAGCACGATCTGGTCGACGCCGTGCTCGCCCGCGGCGAGACGAAGCAGCGGGTGCGGCTGAATTCCGGCATCGAGTTGGACCTCCGCGTGGTGCCCGAGGAGTCTTTCGGCGCGGCGATGCAGTATTTCACCGGCTCGAAGGAACACAACATCGTCGTCCGCCGCCGCGCGCAGGACCGCGGGCTGAAGCTCAACGAATACGGCCTGTTCCGCGGCGAGACGCAGGTGGGCGGCCGCACCGAGCAGGATATCTACGCCGCCGTCGATCTCCCCTGGATCCCCCCGGAGCTGCGCGAGAATCGCGGCGAAATCGAACTGGCCGAGCGCGGCGAACTCCCGCAACTGATCGAACTCGGCGACATCCGCGGCGACCTGCACATGCACACGACCGCGACCGATGGCAAGGCGAGCATTCTCGAAATGGCCGAGGCCGCCAAGGCCCGCGGCTTGAAGTACATCGCCATCACCGATCATTCCAAGCGGGTCAGCATGGCGGGCGGACTCGACGCCGAGCGGTTGCGCGCTCATTGGCGCGAGATCGACAAGGTCCGCGGGAAGGTCTCGGGCATCGAGATCCTCAATGGGGTCGAGTGCGACATTCTGGAAGACGCCACGCTCGACCTCCCGGACGACGTGCTCGCCGAGGCCGATTGGGTCCTCGCGGTCCTGCACTACGGACTGCGACAACCGGCCGAGCAGATCAACCGCCGCCTGCTGAACGCGATCCGTTGCCCCTGGGTCGATGCGATCGGCCATCCCACCGGCCGGTTGTTGTTGAAGCGCGAGGGGGCCGCGATCGACTTCACCGCGCTGTACAAGGCGGCCGCCGATGAAGGCGTGCTGCTCGAAATCAACGCCGATCCGCACCGTCTCGACCTCAGCGACGTACACGCCGCGGCCGCGAGGGACCACGGCATTCCGATCGTCATCGACACCGACGCGCACAGCACCGGCGGGCTGTCGATGATGGAGTTCGGCATCTATCAGGCCCGCCGCGCCGGGCTGACGAAGAAAGACGTCGCCAATACGCGCACCGCGAAACAATTCCGGAAACTGCTTCGGAGAAACCGGTAACCCCCGGTAGCGACATGCACGACTCCCCGATCGATCCCCTTTCCATGTTGCGTCCCCGCCGGAAGGTTCGCGGCGTGTCGGCGATCCTGTTGCCCTTTCTCCAGTCCGGCGAAGTCGATTGGCCCGCCTTCGCCGCGCATGTCGAACGGACGGCCCGCGCGGGCATCACTCCGGCCGTCAACATGGACACCGGGTACGTCAATCTGCTCGACGACTCGACGCGAAAGGCCGTTCTCGACCGTACGCGCGACACGCTGGGCGGCGGCGAATTCGTCGCCGGGGCGTTCGTCAAGGACGGCCCGGGAGCGCCGTTCGACGCCGACGCCTATCGCCGGCAGATCGACATGGTCCAACAGCACGGTGGCAAGCCCGTGATCTTTCAGTCGTATGGATTGGTCGAGCGCGAGAGGGAGGGCATCGTCGAAGCGTATCGAGAGTTGGCGAAGGCGTGCGATCGGTTCATCGGCTTCGAGCTGACGCAAGATCTCGCCCCCTTCGGCCGCATCTACGATCTCGACACCTATGCCGGGCTGATGGCGATTCCGCAATGCGTCGGCGCGAAGCACTCGTCGTTCCATCGCGAGCCGGAATGGGAACGCCTGCGACTCCGCGACGCGCGGCGGCCGGACTTCCTCGTCTACACCGGCAACGACTTCGCGATCGACATGGTGATGTACGGCAGCGACTACCTGCTCGGCCTGAGCACTTTCGCCCCGGACCTGTTCGCCCGCCGCGACGCGCTGTGGGAAGCCGGCGACCCGGCGTTCTTCGAACTGAACGACCAGTTGCAGTACCTCGGAATGTTCGCCTTCCGCACCCCCGGTCCGGCGTACAAGCACACGGCGGCCCAGTTCCTGAAACTCCGCGGCTGGATCGAATGCGACGCGACCCATCCCGACAGCCCGAAGCGCCCCGAGTCGGACATCGAAATCCTCCGCGATATCGGCCGGCGAATGGGCGTCGTTCAGCGGTGACCCCGACAGAGGAGCCGATCATGCGACATCGCGGCGTGGTGTGGTGCGGTATCGGTTGGATGCTGCTGGCTTGTGTCGGCGGACGGGCGGATGAACCGTCCCCCGCGCCGTCGACGACGGTTCCGAACCCGGTTCCACTGCTGTTGCGGGCGCCGGCGGTGCGAGCCGAGTTGCGGCTCGACGCGATGCAAATCGAACGGCTCGACGCCCTGCTGGCCCGCAAGAACGAAACGCTGTTCGCCTTTCGCGACGGCGTTCCGACGGAATTCCAGGCGAAGTTCGACGAGGCCGTCGGCGAGATCGAGCGCGGCTTGCCGTCCATTCTCGATGCGGCTCAGCGGGACCGGCTGGAAGCCATCGCCCTGCAAGCCGTCGGGTTCTCCGCGCTGCTGAAGCCGGAGATCGCCGGTCGCCTGCGGCTTTCGGAATCTCAGCGGCGCAGCATCCGTTCGGCTCTCGAATCCGCGCGGGTCCGCCTCGAACAATCGCGATCCGAGGCGAAGGAACCGAAGGACCAAGGCGCGCTGCAGAAGGAGGCCGCCCGGCTGAAGGCCGAAGAGCACAAGCGCATCGTCTCCGCTTTGTCGAACAGCCAGAAGCAGGAATGGTTGCGGCTGGTGGGGGATCAATTCGACTTCGGGCGCCTCGAACGCTCGCCGGGCACGGCGCCGGAACTTCGCGGCGTCACGACGTGGCTGAACTCCGACCCGCTGACGTTCGAAGACTTGCGGGGACGTGTCGTCGTGTTGAACTTCTGGGCGTTCGGCTGCATCAACTGCGTGCGCAACCTTCCCTCGTACAAGGCCTGGAGCGACGACTTCGCCGATCGGAACGTGACGCTCATCGGCGTGCATACCCCGGAAACGCAGACCGAGCGCGACGTCGACCGGCTGCGCGCCAAACTCGCCGAGCATCGGCTGACCTACCCCGTCGCGGTCGACAACGAAAACAAGAACTGGGACGCCTGGACGAACGGGTGGTGGCCCAGCACGTACCTCGTCGACAAGCGCGGCCACGTTCGGTACTGGTGGTACGGAGAGCTGAATTACGGGGGCGCCGAAGGCGAGAAGTTCATGCGGGGGAAGATCGAGGAATTGCTCGCCGAGCCGGATCCGCTCGACCGGTGATTCGCGATTCGGAAATTTCGAAAATCCGCGCGGCGACCGTGGAATTCCGTTGATCGGCCCTTCGCTGGCGTTCATGCTGGTGGATCGATTGGGATTTCGCCTGTTTTTTCGTTTTCTACGGGAGCGAGCCACCATGGGACTCTGGAGCACGATCAAGGGCTGGTTGAACATCGGCGGCGTCAAGGTGAAGATCGAGGACGCGCCATCGATCATTCACGTCGGCTTCAATCAGATCGCCGGCAAGGCGGTCTTCACCTCCAAGAGCGACAAGGAAGTGCTCAGCGTCAAGTGCCAGGTGGTGTACGAGCACAAGTTCAAGAAGAACGACGAGGAGAAGACCGAAACCACCACGCTCGGCGAACTGTGCCTCGAAGGGTTCTCCCTCAAGGCCGACGAGACCCGCGAACTCCCCTTCACCGTCGATTACCATCTCGAAGAGAAGCTCGCGCACATGGGAGGCGTGATGGGCGCGGTCGGCAAACTGGGCGCCTTCGCCTCCGGCAGCAAGGACAGCTACTCGCTCGTCGTCTCCTGCGACGTGAAGGGAACCGTCCTCGACCCCTCCGCCACGCTCGATCTCAAGGTTGGAAAGAAGGTGGCGGAGGAGACCTGACCGATGTGGCGTTTGACACGCCGCCCCCCCTCGGATCGAATAGTGGATCGGACGGGCCGCCCATCTCGCGCGCGGATGGAACGCCGCGTCGCCGTGTCTCAGCCAACCGCCGGACATCTTCAGGGAGACTCTCATGCCGCGTCTGTTCGCAACTCTGTGCTTCCTAGCGGCCTCGACCGCCTGGCCCGCCTTCGCCCAGGACCGGGAGACCAAGGTCCGCACCGATCGCCAGGCGGTCGAGGAGGACGGGTACTGGATCTACAACGACTTGCCCAAGGCGGTCGCCGAGGCGAAGCGGCAAGGCAAGCCGCTGCTCGTCACGCTGCGGTGCATTCCCTGCGAGAATTGCGCGCAATTGGACGAGAAAGTCGTCGAGCGCGACCCGCTCGTGCGGACGCTGCTGGATCAGTTCGTGTGCGTGCGGGTCGTGCAGGCCAACGGTCTCGACCTGTCGCTGTTCCAGTTCGATTTCGACCAGTCGTGGGCGGCCTTCTTCCTGAACCCCTCCGACATGACGATCTACGGCCGATACGGCACGCGCTCGCACCAGCGCGAGTCGCACGACGACATCTCGATCGAGGGTTTCGCCGCCGCGATGAAGGGGGCCCTCGCCTTGCACGACGAGTATCCGAAGAACAAGGCCGCCCTCGCCGCCAAGCGTGGGAAGCCGATGGAGTATCCCGTGCCCGAGGAGTATCCGTCGCTCAAGGGGCGGTTCACGTCGCAATTGAACTACCAGGGCAACGTGGTGCAAAGCTGCATGCACTGTCACCAGGTGGGGGAAGCGCTGCGGCTGGTGCATCGCACCGCGAACGAGCCGATTCCGGACGAAGTGCTGTTCCCGTATCCCAATCCGAAGGCGCTGGGCCTCGTTCTCGATCCGAAGGAGAAGGCCAAGGTCAAAAGCGTGACGCCCGATTCGCGGGCCGCCGCCGACGGCTTCCGTCCCGGCGACGAACTCGTCACGCTCGAAGGCCAACCGCTGTTGTCGATCGCCGACGTGCAATGGGTGCTGCACAACGCGCCGGCGAAGGGGAAATTGGCGGCCGAAGTTCGCCGCGGCGAGCGCACGCTGCCGCTCGCGATCACTTTGAACGAGGGCTGGCGAAAGCAGGACGACATCGGCTGGCGGGCGACCTCGTGGGATCTGCGGCGAATGTTGTTCGGAGGCATGAAGCTCGATGAAGCGACCCCCGCGCAACGCCGACAGGCCGGAGTCGCCGACGACGCCCTCGCGCTGCAGGTCATGCATGTCGGCCAATTCGGCCCGCACGCGATCGCGAAGAACGCCGGCGTCCAGCGCGGGGACATTCTGGTTTCGATGAACGGCAGCACGGATCGCCGGACCGAGGGGGAACTCCTCGCGTGGCTCGCGCAGACGACGAAGCCCAAGGACCGCATCCCGGTCACGGTCTTCCGCGGCGGAAGGAGAATGAACTTCACGATCGCGTTGCAATGACGCCAAACCGGGACAGAAAAATGGGGGACGGATAAATGCGCTGGGGTGGAACAACGTGCGTTCGAATTCACCCCCGCCGTTGCTTTCTCATTTTTCTGTCCGCAACGTCCGGCATGACAGAGAGGTCGCCCGGATGGTTTGCCCTCGCTCGTGACTGCCTGACTTCATAACTGGTCAAAAACTCGATCGCGACGCGGGACGCGACAATGACGCCAAAACGGGTCACCTGGACGTTGGCGGCCACTGCCGCGCTGCTGATCGCGGCCCTCGTCGCGGCGTGGGTTCTGCCGTATTACCGCGAGCGGGCGGCGATCACGACAATGCGGCGTTACCCCACGGCCCTGCTCCTCTCTGGCGGTAACGTCGACGAACTTTCGTTTGGAATCTGGCTGGACGTCGAAGAGCGTGGGCCGGGGTGGGTGCGTTCGGCGACAGGCGGCGATTGGGGAATATTCGACCGCGTCTCCGAGGTTCACGTTCACCGACCTGCGAAATATCGGCTCGATCTCTTCGATCATCTGAACTCCCTGCGCTCGCTCGACCGCCTGTCGGTTCGCGCGGGAATGCTGACTGAATCGGAACTCGACCAGCTTCGCCGCCGTTTTCCGAGGATGACCGTCGACGTTCATGATCGGAAGAGTCAAGTAGCGGTACGGCCTCATTGACACCCGCTACTGCGGCACACGACACGATGATGCTGGGTAAGTCGTCGGCATCGCCGCGGCGGTTCCCTCTCTTTTCGAACCGCCAGCTAGCCGCGGATCCCCGCTCGTGGTACGCTGCTCGGTCGATCCTCTTTCACTTCCCGTTTCCGGGATTCCGAAATCACCGCCTCTGGATGCATCCCATGAAAGTCCTGGTCGCGTGGAACGTGCCGGATGAGGCGGATCTGCTGCAACTCTATCTGGGCGTCGATGAGAACGAGGTGGTCGTCTGCCTGACTGCCGAGGCTTTCGTGCAGGAAATCCGGCACGGCGGCTGGGACGCGGTGCTGATGTCGCTTTCGTTCCCGGAGAACGTCGACCAGTGCTTCCCGCTGTTCCAGGTGGTGCGCGAGGAACTTCCCGCCGCGCCCGCCGTCGTCGTGTGCCGGCCGGACGAAATGGTGAAGCTGGCGCGGTTCATGACCAGCGGGCTGCGGTACCACGTCGTCCGGGATCCCGACGGCGACTTCGTGTTCCTGCTGTTGTCGCTGCTCGATTCGGCGATCGACACGATGCGGGCCGAAGAGTCGCGGAAGCTCGCCGACCGCCTCCGCGAGGAGATGGAGGGGGTACGCCGCTTGCAGGAATCGATCATTCCGCAGGGGATCGTCGCCCCCGCCGGTTACGACGTCGTCGCCCGCTACATGCCGGCCGAGGTCACCGTGCTGGGGGGAAGGCCGGTCGCGATGGCCGGCGGCGACTACTACAACATCTTCTCTCCCGACCCGCACACGCTGGTGCTGCTGATCGGCGACGCCTCGGGACACGGGCTGAAGGCCTGCATGTCGATCATGGCCATGCACACGCTCGTCCGCATGATTCCCGGAGAGCAATATCGCGACACCGCCCGCTTCGTCGCCGAGATCAACCGCCGACTGTGCGAGAACTCCATCGTCCAGAGCGAGGGAGGGTTCATCACGCTGTTGTTCGCTACGATCGACACCGAGCGCCACACGATGACCTGGACCTCCGCCGGCCATCCCGTTCCGCAAGTTCAGCGGCTGGCGAGCGGCGACGTGCGGCCGATCGGCAGCGACGACGACACCGGCCTCCCGCTGGCAATCCTCGCCGACGCCGAATACACCGCGCAGGAGTGCCCGGTCCCCGCGGGCTCCCGAATCCTGATGTTCTCCGACGGGCTGACCGACGCCCTGTCGCGGAACTCGGCCACGGACTCGTTCGGGTTGGCCGGCATCGTCGACACGCTGCGCGCGTCGTGCCGCGAGCCGCTCGAATCCGCGCTCGACCGGCTGTTCCACGATTCGTCCGAATTCACCGGCGGCGCCGGCCGCCACGACGACACCTCCGCCGTCCTGTTCCAGCGCGGCACGATCGGCCAAGGATGACGCTTGCGGTTTCGCGGCCCGCATTTCCACCGTGCCGACTGCCGACTGCCTCCCCATGTCCCAGCGAGCCTCCCTCCTCCCCACCGCCGTCGCGCTCGCCGTCGCCCTCGCGACGGTCACGGGGAGCCTGTGGCTGAGCGTCGGGATGAACCTCAAGGCCTGTCCGCTGTGCTTCTACCAGCGGACCTTCGCGATGAGCGCCGCCGCGGTGCTCGCGATCGGGTTGATCGCCCGGATTCGGCCCGCCGCGTCGCTCAGCCTGCTGTCGCTGCCGCTCGCGACCGCCGCGCTCGGCATCGCCCTGTTTCACGTGTCACTCGAGCTCACCGGCAAGCTGGAGTGCCCGCGGGGACTTCTGGGCCTCGGCACCGCCCCGCAACAGGCGCTCGCGGCGCTGGCGATCCTGTTCGCCGCCGTGCTGATGGATGCGTGGCGCGGCCGTCGGCGGGCGGCCTTCGGATGGGTTCCGTTGATCGGCGGGATCGTGCTGGGGGGACTGCTGGCGTTCGCCTGCATCCGGGGCGCGCCTCCGCCGCCCCCCGTTCCGACCGCCCCCTACGAGCGACCGCCCGACGTCTGCCGTCCGCCATTCGCACCAGCATGAGCGGCCCGGCGGCGCGAGCCGGTTCGCATCCGAAAGTCCCAGCCCGGCGAAGCCGCAACGGAATGGAAACAGGATTCTCACCACGAATGGCACGGATGAGCACGGATCTCGCTCGATCTCATCAGTGCCCATCGGCGACATCCGTGGTCGAAACTCGCGGACGACGAGCCGATCCGCAACCTTCGAAACCGCGGCCCGCAACCTTCGAAACCGCGGCGAACGAATCGAATGGAAGGTCGCCAAGGAACAATTCGCCACTTCTTCCCGTCGAGCGACGTGAAGAACGGATGCGCCTTCGCGTCGTCGCAGATGACCCGGAAGTCGAGCCAGGCTTGCACTTGGCGAACAGCGTCAGGCTCACTTGCGGCGGCGCCTCGGTGAGAGCGACGGCGCCGTCCAGTGATTCGCCGAGGCTCAGGCGCCGCGGCGATTCCGGCTCCGCATTCAGCGTCAGCACGTCCGGCGACACGTCCCCCGCCCGTTGCTCGGCGAGCGCGTAATAATCGGGCGGAAGCAACCCGGAATTCAGCGCCTCCTGCAAGTGGGCGATCCACCGCAGATGAAAATCGTGAAACGTTCCCGCGGCGACGCGGGTCCAGTCGTGAACCGGCATGGGGTTTCCTCCCGGTGATCCATCGTATCATTTCGGGGAACGTGCTTCCCACGTCGAATTCGAATCGAACCGCTTCGCCGTCATTCGGAGAGCCGCATGCGCATCGTCACGCTCACGCTGAATCCCGCGCTCGACAAGAGCGCGAGCGTCGACCAGGTCGTGCCGGAGCGCAAGCTCCGCTGCGGTCAGCCGCGGTTCGATCCCGGCGGGGGGGGACTGAACGTGGCCCGGGCCGTGAAGATTCTCGGGGGCGAGGCCCGCGCCTTGTGGACCAAGGGCGGACATTCCGGCGAGATGATGCATCGGCTGCTGGACGATGAAGAAGTTCCGCACTCGCCGATTCCGATCGCCGACATGACCCGCGAGAACCTCATCGTCTACGAGAACGTGACCGGCCTGCAATATCGCTTCGGCATGCCCGGCCCGATCCTCACCGAGGCCGATGCGCGGGCCTGCCTCGAAGCCGTCGCGCGGCTCGACGCGGATGCCGAGTTTCTGGTCATCAGCGGCAGTCTGCCTCCCGGCGTGCCGGACGACTTCTGCGCCGCGATCGCCCGTTGCGCGCCGGCCGGCTGCAAAGTGGTGCTCGACACGAGCGGCGAGGGCTTGCGCCGCGGTCTGGAATGCCCGATGTATCTCATCAAGCCGAACCTTCGCGAACTGGGGCAATTGGCGGGCGAAGAGATCCACGAGGACCGCGACATCGTGCGGGCGGCCCGCGCGGTGATCGACGCGGGGCGCGCGGAGGTCGTGTTCGTCTCGATCGGCCGCGGCGGGGCGCTGTTGGTCACTCGCGAGCAGGTCGAGCACGTCCGCGCGCCGACCGTGCCGATCCGCAGCAAGGTCGGGGCAGGGGACAGCACGGTGGCGGGCTTCGTATTGAGCCTCTCGCTGGGGCGCGCATTGCGTGAAGCCGCCCGCTTCGCCGTCGCCGCCGGCGCCGCCGCCGTGATGACCGAAGGCACGACGCTGTGCCGCCGCGAGGACACGGAGAGGCTGTATGCGGAGATGGCCGGGTGAGCCGCGAAGCGGGCGCACCAAGAGGCCTGGCCGCCACGATTCTTCGGCTGTGAAAGCGTCGCACTGGCAAGCCGTTCGGCTTCCCCGGCGTCCGTGATTGAAACCATCGCCGCCCCGCTCAACCCTCGACCCTCGACCCTCGACTCAAATCCGATCCAGGCAATCCGCCCAGCGGCCGATCTCTTCGATCGTCTCGGCCGGCGGATAACGGTGGTCGCGGCCGTCGATGGTCGTCAGGCGGACCGGGTACTTCAGCGCCTTGAGCTGCGCCGCCGACTGTTGTACGTTGCGGAAGAGGTTGTCCTGATCGCCGCACGCCAAATGGAACTGCAGGCGGTGTTCGGGGCTGCTTTCGAGCGGGCGGGTCTTCAGCGGCGACGCCACCGCCGCCGCGCCGCGGAACAACTCGCGGTGCTTGAAGACCACGTTCCAACCGAGGTCGCCCCCGTTCGAGTACGTGTGCAGGAAGATGCGGTCGCGGGCGACCGGGTACGTCTCGAGAAAATCCTCGACGGAATCCTTGACGAACTCGGCCTCGTTCGGCGTCCAGCCGGCGAGCGCGTCCGCCTTGGGGGCGACGATCATGATTCCCCGTCGATCGCAAATCGACTTCCACCGCTCGATCATCGCCGCCTCCATCGTGTCCCCGTTGGGATGCACCCAGACCAGCAGCCCGTAGCCGTAATCCGGGTTGTAATCGTCCGGCACGTAGGCCCAGTAGGACCGCTCGTGGGCCGGCATTTCCTTGGTGAAGCGGCCGGTGCGCGGGGCCGCCGGCGCGTCGGCCCCTTCCGCGTCCGCCGCGTTCGCCTCTGGCGCGGCTTCTGCTTCTTCGTCGTTCGCGTCGGCGGTCGCCGGGACCGCCGGTTCGGCCGGCTTCTCGGACTTCGGCGCGGCGGGAATAGCCGCCGTCGGCAACTCGGCGGGCACTTCATCGGGAATCGCCGCGAGCGTCACCTCGGCCGACTTCTCCTCCTCGCCGCGCAGCCAGTGGATCGTCACCTTCTCTTCCGGTCGCTTGCGGCCGATCTGGTCGAGCAGCGCCGCCGCGTCCGCGATCTCATCGTCGTCCACGCGGACGATCCGGTCGCGCGGCTGCAATCCGGCCTTCGACGCGGGACCGTCGGCGAACACGTATCGCACGCCGACCCCTTTCTCCTCGGCCCCGGCGATCGGCTCGCGGAAGGGAAGGATTCCCAGAAAGGCCGACTCGTACGGCACGAGTTGATCGACCAGCGTGATCTCGGCGTCGATTTCGTCGGCGCCGCGTTTTACCTTGACTGCGATCGTGTCGCCCGCGTACTTGCGGCCGAGGACGTGCCGCAACTCCGCCTGCCGCGCGATGGCCTTGCCGTCCGCCTCGACGATGACGTCGCCGTCCTTCAAGCCCGCCTTTTCGGCGGGCGAGCCGACGCGCACGCGGTCGATCGCCGCCTCGCCCGCGAGCACCCCCTGTCCCTTCAGTTCGACGCCCAGCAGGCCGGGCTTCAGTTCTTCCTTCGCCTTCAGTCGCGGCAACGCCTCTTCGATGTCGGCGAGCGGAATGGCGAAGCCGATGCCGCCGTCGTACCACTCCACCCCCGCCGTCTCCCCCGTGGCTTGCGGCGACAGCGGTACGAGAATGCCCATCACGCGGCCCCGCAGATCGACGAGCGGCCCGCCGTAATTCACCGGCGAGACCTTGGCATCGGTCTGAATCGCCTTCCCCCAGATGCGGTCGAGCGCGCTCACGACGCCGACCGACACGCTCGGCTCGGGCGAATCGTAGGTGCGGCCGAGCGCGATCGCCCACTGCCCGACCTTGATCGCATCACGCGGGGCGGCTTCGGCGGGGAACAGGTCGTCCGCGTCGACCTTCAACAGCGTGAGCATCTTCGAGCGATCCGACGCGACCTCCTCGGCGGGCAACCGGCGGCCGTCCGCCAGTTCGACGAGAATCGACGCGGGCTTGGCGGCGAAGTTGAACGAACTCGAAATGACGTACCCGTCCTTCGAGACGACGACGCCGGTCGTCGGCCCGGTGCCGGTCAGCACCTGCCCCACGCGGTCCAGCCCGCCCACGGTGCGAATCCGCACGACCGACGGCCCGGCCACCGCCGCCGCCTGTTTGAAGGCCTGCTCCTCGCGAGCGGTGAGGGATTTTTCCGCAGCGTCGTCACCGGCGACAGGTTGCGGGTTGGCGGGCGCGTCCTGTGCGACGGCGATCGAGCCGACGAGCGCAGCGCCGATCGAGAACGCCGCCAGAAAGCCTCGAATCATGCGCGGCCGAACCGTTGGTTTCATCGTCGACTCCAGGAATGAAACGACGAAGAACGCCGGAATCAGCACGGGTTCTTCGC
>JBBDNT010000165.1:0-22613 GCA_040877445.1 Planctomycetaceae bacterium | reverse complement strand
GCCCCGGCGCCCCCGCTTCTCCACGGTTCGCTTCTCCACTGATCCCATACGCCAGCGCCGCGACGCCCTGTGCGCCTCCGATGCGGTACACTTCGCTCACGCCGAGTTCATGACAGGCCGCCAGTAAATCGACGTTGTAGCCTCCGAACTCGGTCGGCGGGACGACGACGGCGATCTCCTTCACGCCAGCCACCTGCGCCGGGACGGCGGTCATCAACAGCGTCGAAGGATAAGCCGCCGCCCCGCCGGGAACGCAGATGCCGACCCGCCGCAACGGCCGGCAGCGCTGCCGCAGTTCGACGCGTCCGCCCTTCGCCTCGCGAATGATCTTCGCATCTTCGGGAAGCGTCGCCCGCTGAAACTCGGCGATGTCGTCGCGAATGCGGCGGATGACGGCGAGGTATTCGGGATCGGCCGCGCGATGGGCCGCCTCGAACTCGTCCGGCGCGACGCGAATCGTGTCGGCCGTAAGCCGTTTGCCGTCGAGCTTCTCGGTGTAGTCGAGCAAGGCTGCAAGTCCGTCGCGGGCGACGTCGCCGCAAATGCGCTCGACGACCTGCCGCGGCGACAGCGGCTCGCCGAACAGTTCGATCGTCCGCTTCCGCCCCGCGTCGGAGACGATGTCCCCCCGCGGGCTGAGCTTCGCGCGGAGCGCGGCGAGATCGGCCGCGGCGTCGTCGCGGTTGCAGTCGATGGCGGGGATGGCGAGCGGGTGCGTCACGACGCCTGGAGCTTACCGTGAAGTTCGTCGAGCGATCGTCCCGTCGCATCCGCGTAGAGGACGTCGGGACAGAAATCAACGCCGTTTGGCCAGACGAGTGTCCGGGCCTCGGGATCGACCACGACTTGGCTGAATAGTTCGATGTCCTCGAGCGGAGCGAACTCGCCGCCGCGCCCGACGATTCGAGTGCGGAAATCGAGTTCCGCCGCGATCCCGTCGGTGAACGTGAGTTCGAGGATGTAGTTTTCGACGTGTCGCACGGCGGCCACACGCGGGAAGGGTCGCATGCCTGTCTGCCTCAGTCCAAGGGATCGATACGGTGCGGCTGGCGACTGCTGTGCAGTCGCTCCCAGTTGTCGAGGAGGTCTTCTTGATGCGCTGCCGCCCATTCGAGGACCATCCCCAGCGCTCGCCGCGGAAACGTGCCTTGCAAAAGCGACAACGGATCGATGCCGAATTCCGCTTCGGCGTCGCCGTAAAATGCGTGAAAATGCGGTGGGTTATGATCGTCGAAATACATGCGGATGACGATCCCGAAAAAGCGGCTGATCTCCGGCATCGTCAACCGCCGCTCGGTTCACAGGTGATGATGCGCTAATCCGCTCGACAACGCGGAACTCCTGACACACTCAGTATCGCGACAGTCGCCGCATTTCGCCAGAGAGCCGCCTGCGACGATGGCATGAAATTACGGTCCGCAGTAAATTGAATCTTGGGCAATCGTCATCGATATTCCGCCCGGCGAATCCGGGCATTTCCTCCGAGGATCCAGGTGCAGCATGACCGACCGCTTCATCGACCTCCGCAGCGACACCGTCACCAAACCCTCCCCCGCCATGCGCCGCGCCATGGCCGAGGCCGAGGTCGGCGACGATATGTCCGGCGAGGATCCGACCGTCAACCGGCTCGAAGCAATGCTCGCCGAGATGTTCGGCAAAGAGGCCGCCGTCTATGCCTGCTCGGGAACGCAGTCGAACCAGCTCGGCATCCGCGCCCACTGCCAGTTGGGGGACGAATTGCTCATCAACGAGACCGGGCACATCTGCAACTTCGAGGCCGGCGGCCCCGCCGTGCTCAGCGGCGTCACCTGCCGCACCATCGTCGCGCCCCACGGCAAGATCGACGTGAGCGACCTCGAAGGGAAGATGCGGCCGGACAATCAGCATCTGTGCCGCACGCGGCTCGTGTGCCTCGAGAACACGACGAACAGCGGCGGCGGACGAAGCTACTCGATCGAGCACATCGCCCGTGTGAGTTCGTGGGCGCGGGAGCGGGGGTTGAAGGTCCACATGGACGGGGCGCGGTTCTTCAACGCCGCCGTCGTCCGCGGCTATTCTCCCGAGGCAGTCGGCCGGCACGTCGACACGGTCTCGCTCTGCTTCTCGAAGGGCCTCGGCTGCCCGATGGGGTCGATCCTCGTCGGCTCGAAGGAGGAGGTCCACCTCGCCCGCCGGGCGCGGAAGCAGTTCGGCGGCGCGCTGCGGCAGGCGGGCATCGTCGCGGCCTCGGCCATTTACGCGATCGAGAACAACGTCGAACGCCTCGCCGACGACCACGACAACGCCCGCGCGCTGGCCGAGGCGATCGCGGAGACCGACGGCTATTCGATCGACCCCGCCGAAGTCGAGACGAACCTCGTGTTCTTCGACGTCGATCCGGAACTCGGCACGCCGGAGCAGATTTCCGCGGCGCTGCGCGAACGCGGCGTGCTCATCAATTCGAGCGGCCCGCGGCGATTGCGAGCCTGCACGCACCTCGACGTCACGCGCGACGACGCGCTCGCCGCGGCCGAAGCGCTCGCCGAGATCGCCCGCGAGGGCATCGGCCACCACGCCCCGGTCGCCGCCGGACCGTATCGGGCGTTGTAGCACGTCCCGCCTGCGTGGCGGGACGTGGAGCGTAGGACGGATTGCCAATCCGTCCGCTGCGCCGGGCGATGGCTCTCTTCGATTGACCGGGAGCGTCGTCGAATGACGATCAATGCTATAATTCAGGGAGTCCAATCGCCTGGACGATTCGATGCGACAGCCGCCTCGAGAGATGAGGCATTGCAGATCGTACGCAGCGCGCTTCCCCACGCCGTGGAACTTCCCGCCGCCGTGGCGAGGCGGCCGTATCCGTCGCCCCCTGCTGGGGTGGTGGCGTGGTTCCAGGAGCATCCAGCGGAACCGGCTGCGGGAAATCGATTGCCACACGTCAAATATGCGGATTGGTCCTCAGGCAAGAAGCGACGCGGTGGAACGTGGGGCCATATCTACTTTCCGCCACCCCCGGTTTCCTGATTTGTTTCGCGCCAAGCGTTTGGAGTGCGAGATGACATTCATGTTCGAAGTTTACTACAAGCCGCCGCCGGATCCGGCGCGAGAATCGGCGTTGACGCAACGCGTCGCAGCCTTCGGCGGGCATCTCGATTGCCGCGAAGTACCGGATGATCGGGAGATCGGCGGTATTTGTCTGACGTACGAGTTCGACGACGAGGAACTCGCATCGAACGCAGCCAGCCTGCTGCGCGGACTGGGTGAGCACGTCGAAGGCCCAGTGGACTATGCGGAATGAGTCGGCCGCGTCCTACATTCGCTCGCAGGTGCGGATGCCGAGCAGGGCGAGGCCGTGGTGCATCACGCGGGCGGTCAGGTCGCACAGCAGCAGCCGGCTGGCGCGGGTCGCTTCGTCCGCCGCGCGGAGCACGTGGCACTGCTCGAAGAACGTGCTGAAACTGTTGGCCGTCTCGAACAGGTATTGCGTGAGCGCGTTCGGCCGGTACTCGCGGACCACGTCGTCGAGCGCTTCGGGAAAGCGGGCGAGTTGCAGCGCGAGCGCTCGCTCCGCCGGTTCGGAAAGGCGAATGGCTCCGCCCGCGGCCCGCAGCGCGTCGCGATCGACGTTCCCCTTGCGGAAGATGCCGCAAACCCGGGCGTGGGCGTATTGCATGTAGGTCGCCGTGTCCCCCGTGGTGGCGAGCATCTTCTCCCAGCTGAAGACGTAGTCGCTGTCGCGGTTGTGGCGGAGGTCGGCGTACTTGATGCCCCCCACGCCGACCGCCTCGGCCACGTCGGCCCGCGTCGCCTCGTCGAGTTCGGGACCGTCGGGCTTGGCGTCGTCGTTGGCGTCGACGATCGCGCGGGCGCGGTTCACCGCTTCGTCGATCAGGCTTTCGAGTCCGACCGTGTCTCCCGAGCGCGTCTTGAAGGGCCGCCGGTCGTCGCCGAGGACCGTGCCGAAACTGACGTGACGGAAGAGGGTCGAGGGTTGAGGGTCGAGGGTCGAGGGTTGAGCGAGGAGTTTTTCCGCCGTGGCGAACAGCAGTTGAAAATGCTCGCTCTGGCGGGCGTCGACGACGTACAGGATTTCCTCGGCCCCGAGTTCGTCCACGCGGTGGCGGATCGTCGCCAGGTCGGTGGTCGCGTAGGTAAAGGCGCCGTCGCTTTTGCGGACGATGAACGGGGCCGCGTGCCCTTCCACGAACACGCAGATCGCCCCGTCGCTTTCCTGCGCGATTCCCCGCGCCAGCAAGTCCGCGACGATCTTCGCGAGCATCGGCTGGAAATGGCTCTCGCCGAGCGTCGTGTCGAAACGAATGTCGAGCCGGTCGTAGACCGATTGGATCGCATCGAGGCATTGCGGCACGAACTCGTTCCACAGCGAGAGGTTCTCCGCGTCTCCCGCGTGCAGTTTCGCCGTCTCCCGGCGGGCTTGCTCGGCGATGTCGCGATGCGCCTCGGCGAGCGAGTTCGAATGCGGGTCGCCCTCGATCGCCGCGATCTTCCGCTCGGCGGCGGCGACCGCTTGCTCCTGCTCCGCGACCGCCTGCCGCCGCTCTTTGAGCGCCTTCTTCGCCGATTTGTCCGCCGGATTCGCGTTCGCCTCGCAGGCGGCGAGGTCCGCGCGGGATCGTTCCAGCCGATCTCGCAGTTCCGGGAGCGCCGCCCGCTGTTCGTGGTAATCGCTCAACCGGCTGACGAGCCGGTACAACCGCGCGAGTTCCGCGACCGGCGCGTGCCGATACGCCTCGTCGTCGCGGAAGTGCTTGTATCCGAACAGGATCATCCCGAATTGCGTTCCCCAATCGCCGACGTGGTTGTCGCCCGTGACGTCGTGGCCGAGGAAGCGGAGGATGCGGCAGATCGCGTCGCCGATGACGGTGCTTCGCAAATGCCCCACGTGCATGGGCTTGGCGACGTTGGGGGCGGAGTAGTCGACGACGACCTTCCGCGGGTTCGCGGCGTGGGGAACGCCGAGCCGCTCGTCGGCGAAAAGCTCGTTGATCCGCTCTTCGAGCCAGCCGTCGTCGATCCGCAGGTTGATGAACCCCGGCCCGGCGATCGCTTCCGCGGGATCGAGCGTTCCGCACAGATCGGCGACGTCGAGACGGGCGACGATTTCGGCGGCGACCTCGCGCGGCGGCTTGCCGAGCCGTTTACCCAAAGGCATCGCGCAGTTCGCCTGAAAGTCGCCGAAGCGGGCATCCTGCGCGGGCTTGACCATCGCGGCGAACTCGGCGGGGGCGTCGACGCCGATCTCCCGCAGGGCGTGCGCGAAGCGTTCCCGGAGTGTCGCGAGGATGTTCACGAAGGACCGCTCGGCGTGCTGGGTTCGATGATGGCCGGCTGGCGGCGGGGCGACTCGAACTGTAGCGAACGAACGCCAGCCGTGCAAATCGTGGTCGATCGTCCGGAAGGTGCGACCCCCGCAAGGCGCCTCGATCGGGGCGGGTCGATCGTCGAGGCGGCCCGCGCGTGATAGCATGGAGCGGCATACGCGATCGCGGAGCATGACCGGCGTTCGAGGCGCATCCCCATTCGCGACCGGCAAGGCAGGATTCACCAATGGTTCGCATCGGCATCATCGGCATCGGCTTCATGGGCTACACGCACTTCGAGGCGGCCCGCAAGCTCTCCGGCGGACGCGTCGCGGCGATCGCCTCGCGCAGCGAGAAGAAGCGCGCCGGCGATTGGACCGGCATCCAGGGGAACTTCGGCCCCCCCGCCGGGCAGGTCGATCTCTCCGAAGTGAAGACCTACCGCGATCACCGCGACCTGCTCGCCGACCCGGACATCGACCTCGTCGACGTCTGCCTGCCGACCGACCTGCACGAGGCGTTCGTGCTCGAATCGCTCTCCGCCGGGAAGCACGTGCTGGTCGAGAAGCCGATCGCGATCGACCTCGCCGCCGCCGACCGCATGGTGCGAGCGGCCGAAGAGGCGGGCCGGTTGCTGATGGTCGGGCAGGTGCTGCCTTACTTTCCCGAATTCCGTTACGCCGCCGAACTGATCGAGACCGGCGAGTACGGCAAGCTGCTCGCGGCGCATCTTCGACGCGTCGTCGCCCCGCCGAAGTGGTCGAGCGACATGGCCGATTTCAAGAAGCTCGGCGGCTGGGGGATCGACCTGCACATTCACGACAACCATTTCATCTGCGTGACGTGCGGCGTGCCGCGGGAAGTCTTCTCGCGGGGGCTGTTGCAGGAGGGATTCGTGAACCACGTGCATTCGCAGTACGTGTTCGACGGCGACGGCCCGGCGGTGAGCTGCGTGAGCGGGGGGATCGCCGCCCCGGCAATGCACTTCGCCCACGGCTTCGAAATGTACTTCGAGCGGGCGACGCTGTTCTACGACGCCGGCACCTACGGCAAGGAGCCGGCCTGGACGGCGACGCAGCCGATCAAGCTGTTCACGCCCGAGGGAGACGCGATCCACCCGAAGCTGCCCGGGGGGGGCGAGTGGTGCGCGGCCTTCACCGTCGAGCTGGAGGAAGCCTGCGCGGGAGTGAAGGAAGGCAATCCCCCCGCGACCCTCTCCGGCGCGCTCGCCCGCGACGCGCTGCGACTGTGCTACGCGGAAGCGGAAAGCATCCGCACCGGACAGGCGGCACGGGTCGCGAGCGGCGAGCCTCCCGCGTGAGCGGGGGGAGCGATTGCGTTGAGAAAAAGTGAGAAAAAGGGGACAGGTCCATTTTCCGCGCGAAACGTTTCCGCGCGTGGAATGCTCGAATGCGGAAAATGGACCTGTCCCCTTTTTCCGGCTTTTCCCGGCTTCACGGCGGGGCGATACGACCGTTGGTGAGTTTCATGCCGTACTTCGTCAATTCGCCGAAGGACGTCAACAGAACGACGTTCTGCCCGACGTTGAGCCGGCCGACCGTTCCGGGGATGCATACGATCTCGTACTCGACGACCTTGTCGTCGGGCGTCTTCACGGTGGACACCATGAGGATGCTGTCGTTGCTGAAGGCGCGGATCGTTCCCGAGATGTGGATCGCTTTGTCGGCGTATCTGTCGGGCAATCCCGGCCGGTCGTCGATGAACTCGCGCGCCAGGTCGTCCGTCGAGACCTCGATGTTTTCTCCCATCGGCGCCGGTGGTGCGGGGCGGAGCGGGTCGCCTTCCGGCGGCTGGGGGAAGCCGGGATCGGGCGCGGGCGGTTGCCCCGCGATGCCGATGCCCGGCACGTCGCCCGGTTGCGTCGATTCCCGGCTGAGCGTCATCAGCACGCGGATGGGATTGTCGCGGCGGGTGGTCTTGAATTCGTCGGGCCGCCGTCCCGCCCGGCCGAGACAGATGCGAAGCGTGTCGCCCTGAAGTTCGTAGATGCAGCTATCGACGGCGGGCTTGTTGGTGCGCGGGTTGGAGTAGTGCAGGTCGAGATGCTTCTTGTCTTCGTCGATGGTGCAGTCGAGTGCGGAGGCGGGCTGGCCGGCCGATTCGACCGTGAATTTGCCGTCGCCGATGGTGACCTTGGCGCCGACCATCTGCTCGCTCGCCTCGCCCAGTTGCTCGTAGGTGGTGATGGACCATTCGCCCTGGATGCCCCGCGGGGCGGCGGGCGTGAGGCCCAAGCCGCCAAGTCCGATTCCCGGTCCACCGGGATCGCCCTCGAGTCCCCCCATCCCGTTCATCACGGCCGCCACCGCCTGTTGGCGGAGGATGGTGAAGGACTCGTTCGGCAGGCTGCCGGCGAGCGTCACGCGGGTTTCGTCGCGGGTGACTGCGAGATCGGTCAGGAACTGTTGGGCGATCGCCATCACCTGCTGCATCGCGGGATCGCCTCCGTCCGGATCCGCCGCGAACCGCGCCATTTCGGCGGCGAGGGAAACCAGCCCCGTCAACCCTTGCTCGGCACGGCCGGCGGCGTCCTCATCGGCGAAACCGAACCGGAACGACGGGCGGATCGCGTCGTCGAAATTCAACGCGAAGGCGGTGGATTGCCCGCTTTCCACGAGGGCGCCCACCAGGTCCGCGAGCGGCGGCGGAGCCTCATCCCCCAAATCCGACTGCACCTCGGCCAAATCCTTGAAACCGGGGGATTCGGCGACGTAGGCGAAAGCGAAATGCGCGTTCGTGTCGAGCACTTCGAACTTCCGGGCGAGGTCCGCCGGGGCGCCCGCGCCGCGATCGATCGCCGCCCGCACTGCGGCTTCGTCGCCGATGACCAACAACGTGGGACTCACCTGCCAGACGGCGGTCGGCGGCCGCGACGCGTCCTCGTCAGGACGATTCGTCGACCGCATGTAGTCGGTCCCGGAGTGCGTGGCTGGTTCGCTGTCCTCGTTGGCCAGTCGGGCCGGATCGATCGCCCGCGACGTGCGGACCACCGCCAGCCCACGGACCGCGTCCTTCGCCTGCTCGGGATCACCGACGGCCCCCGACAATCCCGATAATCCAATGACGACCGAATCGACGTCGTCGACCGAGTCGATGGGCAACTGATCGGCATCGACCTGCTCCGACTGCGCCGCCATCCCCTGCAGCATCATGAAGAGCGGCTCGTTCCGCAGTTCGACCAGCGGCTTCGAGTTCCAGACCTCCCGCGGACGCACGATGGCGACCAGTTCCGCGTTCGGCGGCAGGTACGAGAAATGCTCGGCCCGATCCAACCGAATGCCGGGGGCCGGGCGGGGACCGCCGTCGACGGTTCCCGGCGCGGCGGGCGCGGGTTCCACCGTTCCAAACGGCGGGTCGAATTGCGGCGGGGGCGAACCCGCGTCGTCGGGAAACGACAGCGCCCCCGGGAACGACACGGCCTCACGCCCGGCACGGGTGATGAGCGCCCGCAGCACGTCGGGAGACACGTCGGCGGGGAGAATATGCACCGCCCCGTCGGCGGCGACCACCTGGAAGCCGCGCGGCGGCACCATGCCGAGCGCCTCAACCGTCGTGTTCTCGTCGAACGGAAGATCCTGCGGCTTGCTCCAGGGGACCGCCTTGTCCGGCCCGGCCTGCACGATCAGGATCGTGTTCGTCGTGCCGTCTTTGGCGTCGGAGAAATCCGTGCCCACGAACGGTCGACGATTGCCGCCGCGCATCACCGTATCGTCGAAGATCGCCCCCGGTCCGTTGAAGACCATGTAATTCGTCTCTCCCGGCGGCACGGCGTCCGCGAAGGTGGGATCTTGATAGAGGACCGGCATGCGTTCGATGAACTGCGAGTTGTGCGGCCCGTCCCACGGTTCGTCAGAATTGAACTGTTGCAATAATGCGTCTTCCTCGATGAAGCGGAGCATCTGCCCGGCACGCCAACTGAGCAGCGGCTCGCCGGCCTCCGAAAGGATGGTGGCTTTCGGAAGGCCTTTGTAGACGTCGTGATGATTGTGCATCGCGAGCGCGAGGTTCCTGAGATTGTTCCCACCGACCGACGCGCGGGCCGCGGCGCGGCCCGCCTCGCGGCCGACCATCGCCGCCGTCCCGAGCGCCTCGATATACGTGCTCGTTTCGCCGCTCGACACCGTCCCCGCCAATGTCACGGTGCCTTGATCGCGGGTGATCTTGAGTCCCGCGAGATACTGTTTGGCGGACTCGGCGGCTTTCCGATCCTCTTCGGGCACGTCCGGGCCGGTCATCGCGCCGACCAGGCCCTCGCCCATCACGATGAGTCCCTTGATGGCCTCTTCGGCGGAGGTCGCCGCGGTTTCCTGATCGAAGCCGATCTGGAACGACTGCTGCGTATCCGTCCCGAAAGTCATTCCGAAGCCGGCGCGGTTGCCGCTGTCCTTGAGCGCCACGATCAGCTCGCGGGCCTGCCGCGGCGCCTCGGGCGGAAGTTCCGCCTCCAGTTCCCCGAGCTTGGAGAAGACGGAGCGGTCCTGCGGAGCGAAGCCGAAGGCGAGGTGCGCGGCGGTGTCGACGAAGTCGAACTTCTGCGTCAGCGCCTCCGAGGAAGGGCCGTTGTCGATCGCCCGTTTCACTTCGTCTTCGGTGCCGATGACGGTGGTCGTCGAATCGACGCGCCACACGGCAACCGGCTGGCTGGGCGACGGACCGGGGCCTTTCAAGTACGATTGGCCGTTGTGGGTGAGGCGTTCGACGGAACCTTTCGATTCGAGCGTCTTCTCGTCCACCGGCTTGCGGGTGCGAACGACGACGATGAACCGCATCTTGTCGGCGCTCGCGCCGTCGTCGCGGATCGCGGAGGACAATCCGGACAGACCGAGGGCGATGCTGTCGACGTCTTCGATGGTTCCACCGTCTTCCATCAATCCCGGCCCGGCCGCCATCCCGCGCGCCATTTCGACCAGCGGGTTCTTGCGGAGTTCGGCATAGAACGGGGAATCGAAGAACTCGCGGCCGCGGAACGTGGCGACGACTTCCGCATCGGGCGGCAGATAGGCGAACAGCGGCTCGCCTTCGGCGCCGCCGTTACGTCCGGCGATGAGAAAGCCCACGCCGATGAGAATTCCCAAAACGAGCATCGCGCCCAAGCCGATCGAAGCGGGCTTCAACCAGGCGGGCGCGCCCGACTTCTTCTTTTTCTTCGCGCCGCGTTTGCCCCCCTGCCCCGCGCGGGACGGCGAGCGGCCGACCGCGGCGGAGGCGAACTCGTCGTCGAAATCGTCTGCGAGTTCGCCGTCGTCGACGCCGAAGTCGTCGAACTCGTCCTTGGCCGGCGATTTCTTCTTCGCCGGCGGATCGGTCGACGCCTGCAGCACGAACACGTGCTGGCATTTTCCGCAGCGGGCCTTCTTGCCCAGCGACGCGCTGTCTTTGATCCCCAGCTTCGCACCGCATTCCGGACAACGAGCGACGAGGGCCATGAGAACCTCCGGTGAACTGCCTGGGACCAGATAACCGCGAATCGACGAAACGGCGATTCGACTTGATGCTAACCATTGTCTGTACGTTCGGCAACAAAAAACCGGGTCATCCTTCTGCGGAGCCGGTTGGATTCCGCGGTATGGAGTTCACTCCGCGGTCCGGAGTTCGATGAGTCGAACGCGGCGGACCACGAAGGCGTCGAGTTCGGCGTGTTCCTGTTCGGCGAGTGTTGGTTGCGGCATCGCCGTGTCGACGATCGATTCGTCGAGGCCGTGCCGGCTGTGCGGGTTGCGCGGGACCGGGGGGAATTGCCCGCCGGCGATTCCGGCGGGCCTCGCCGGCGCGTTGCGGAAATGCAACGTAGACTTCGGAGCGCCCATTCCGTATGGGCCGAAATCCGCGAACTCGTCGAACCGCCGTCGCCGTGTCGTCTTCCGCTCTCGATCTCTCCATCGACGCCGGGCCGCCGGTCGTTCCGCCCGGCGGAGATTCCGCCGCGAAGGGGCTGCTGGCGGTCGATGCCGATCGGTTGGTCGTCGGCTCGAAATTGCGATTTCCGGTGCTCGACAGGCATCGGATGTTGTTGCTCGCCGCCGAGCAAACGATCACGCCGGAGTTCAAGCGGCGGCTGGTCGAATGGGGCCATTCGCACGTCCGGATCAATCTGGAAGACGCATCGCGGCTCGCGCGGCTTCCGACGGATGACGCGTCCGGCGCGTCGACCGAATCGCAGGCCGCCGCGTCGCGCTGGGCCGGCGAGTCGTCGTTCCCGCACGCGGCCTTCGTCACCAATCACGGACCGGCGGTTCGCGATTCGGTTCGCCGACACGGCCGTCGCCGCTACGATGCGGCGCACCGCCGGGAGCTGCGCGGCGTCGGCGATGCGTCCACCCGCTGCCTGGGGGCGATGATCCGCCAGGCGGTGCGCGGCGGCGAGATCGCCGGCGACGGGGTGACTCGCGTGGCGGCCGGCTACCTGCGACACCTCACGGACGATTTCGAATCGGTCCTCACGACTCCCTTCGGCTCGCTGCCCGATCAGGCGATCGCCTCGCACTGCCTGCAGATGTCGTTGTACGGGATGGCGATCGCCATCGAGATGGGTTTCAACGAGCAGAACGTGCAGCGCGTGGGGATCGCCGGGCTGCTGCACGACTGGGGGATGCTCCGCGTGCCGCGCGAAATCCGCGAGGCCGAGCGGCGGCTCGATCGCATCGAACTGCTGGAAATCCGCAAGCACCCGCGGTACTCGCTCGACCTGATCGAGCGGGCGACCACGCTGCCGTCGCTGGTGCCGATGATCGTCTACCAGGTGCACGAGCGGCTGGACGGGCGGGGCTATCCGCGCGGGCGGAAGGGGAACGCGATCCATCTTTTCTCGCGGATTCTGCACGTCGCCGACGAATTCGTCTCGCTGACGTCTCCCCGTCCGTATCGCGCCCCGTACAGTCCGTATGCGGCGATGGAGTCGCTGCTCGGCCGCGGCACGGGCCGGTGCCTCGACCCGCCCGTCACGCGGGCGCTGCTGCGGGTGGTGTCGTTGTTTCCGATCGGGAGCTACGTGCGGCTGTCGGACGGCAGCACCGCCCGCGTGCTCCGCGGGAACGGTTCGCTGTACGATCGGCCGGTCGTGCGGCTCGTCGCCGACGCCGCGGGGAAGAAGGTTCGGGAAACGTCCGACGCCGGGCTGATCGACCTTTCCGATTCGCCGCTGCGCGTCGCGCAGGCGCTGCCCACGCCGGGCCGGCGGGAGATCGCCGCGCCGCCGCACTACCGTCGCTTGCTGCTCGCGCGGCAGCCGCTCGTGGGGGGGAAGCCGCTTCTTCCGGGACACAGAAGGCTGCGCGACCCGGCGGAACCTCCGCGGCCGCCCTATTGCGCGGTCAAGCTTGATCTTGCGGGTGCGTCCGGATAGCTGCGATGGTGCGGGCGGCGTAGGGCGAACTTCAGTTCGCCGAGCGAAATCCGCGCGGCAAGCACCCGGCGATTCTCGATGATTCTCACGGAACGCGCCTTCGAATCCAAGACGGCGCCATTCGGCTGGCGGGCACGACGAACTGAAGTTCGTCCTACCCGCCCCGATCATCGCCCCACAACTTCGAACTTGACGAGGTACTACGTGTTGCGGGCGAACAGCGGCTCGAGCACGCGCTGCGCCGCGGCCCGCGAGCGCGAGACCAGCGACTCGACGGGAATCATCGCCGAGTCCGGCCGGAACACCACCTGACCGGTCAAGTCGAACAGCGAACTGCGGCGATAGCGCACCCGCCGGAACCCCGCTTCGCGCATCACCGCGGTCAGCGCGCGGGGCGGCAGCGACGGACCGGCGTCGAGCACCGCCAGCCCGTCGGACTTGAGCACGCGCCGCACTTCCAACGCCAACCGCTGCGCCGATTCCCGGTCGAGATGCTGCCCCACCACGCCGCTGGCGTTCACGAGATCGACGCAGCCGGGCGGCAACCGCTCGCCGTTCGGTTCGCGGAACGTTTCGGTGATCGGCTGATTGCGGAAATCGACGGAGATCGGTTCTCCATGCCGGTTGGAGAACGATCGGCATCGCGCGATCTCCAGCAACGGCTCGGCCACTTCATAGCCGAGAATTCGCGAACCGGCGGGAGCGCAACAGGCGAGCACGCGGGTGCTGTCTCCGGCGCCGCAGCCGAGGTCGATGACGAACAACGGGCGATCGGGCAGCAGTCCCGAGAGAGCGCTGGGAATGGTCCGCCAGTTGGCCCAGTTCTGCCGGCCGTTGACGTCCTGGAATTCGCGTTCGCTCATGGCGGAGTAGGCCGCCCGCACGGCGAGCGGGTCGGAACTGCGGAACACGATTCCCCGCCGGGCCAGTTCCCGCTCGGTCCGCCATTGCTTCCAGCAGACCTTGACGATGTTCCCCGGGCCGTGCCGGCGAATTTCACGGCGGGCCAGTCGCAGCCGCCCATTCCGATGCGTCTGGTTTCCGGAATCGCGCGACATGTGTGTTCCCTCGCAGCGTGCCGAAACCGCGAACTCGCCCCTTCAACATACCCGACAACATACCCGAGCGGGTCGGCGAATCCATCCGGAAGGCGGATTTCTCTTGCGCGAGGTTCGCCCCCGATGCCCGCGTGGTGCATTCCCCGATGTTCCGAACATTTCGCGCACGCTGCAATGACAGTAGTTCCAAGTTCCGAGTTGCAAGTCCCGAAAGAGCGAGGATTCCGGCGTTGCTGTCGTGGCGAAATGGAACTCGGAACCTGGAACTTGGAACTACTGAGTGAATCATACCCGGCCGACGCGAATGGCGTCACGCCGAATTTCCATCACCCCGTCAATGGAGGACCAGCCATGCCTCGTTGTGAAACCTGCGGCAACGACTACGATCAGACGTTCGAGATCGTCAAGGACGGAGACAGCCACGTTTTCGACAGCTTCGAGTGCGCGATCCACGCGCTCGCGCCGCGGTGCGCGCACTGCGGCTGCCGCGTGATCGGCCACGGCGTCCAGGACGACGAGCGAATCTACTGCTGCGCCCACTGCGCGCAGGAAGCCGGCGTGCATGCGTTGCAAGACCGCGTGTAGGCGCGGTCGGAACGGACTTGAGATCGGCGAACGGAAACGACTGGCGCCGTAGGACGGAATTGTATTCCGTCCGCCAAGGCCCGGTTGGAGGCCGTTCCTCGAAATCAGCGTCGATCAGCGGAAACCGTCAGTAATCGCGGAACGGACCGCGCGGTTCGGAATCCTCCATCTCCTTCTTCCACTCGTCCCAGCGGACGTGCATCTTCGCGAGCAGATCCGGCTTTGCTTCCACGAGATCGTTCTGCTCGCCGGGGTCTTCGGCGAGATCGAACAGGCCTTCGAACCGCGGCGCGCGGACCCACTTGATGCTTCCGACCCGAACGGCGCGTTCGTTCTGCAGGCCCCACACCATCTCGCGGCGGGGGGACGAGTCGGTCTCGTTCAACAGCCGCGGAGTCATGTCGAACCCGTCGTACTTCACCCCCTCGGGAAGTTCGCCGCCCGCGATCGAGACGAACGTCGGGAACAGGTCGAGCGACGCGTACCAGTCGTCGATCGTGCTTCCGGGTTCGACGCGGCCCGGCCAGCGGACGATGAGCGGCACGCGAATGCCCCCCTCGAAGAACTGGCCCTTCACGCCGCGGAAGGGGCCGTTGTTGCCGATCCGCGTCGCGCCGTGATCCGACGAGAAGAACACCACGGTGTTCTCCGCGAGTTCCAACTCATCGAGCGCCGCGAGCACCCGGCCGACGTTGGCGTCCATCGAACTGATGTTCGCGAGATAGCGGGTCTTCGCCTCCTTCGGGTCGCGGTCGGGATAGAGCGCGAGCGCCTCGTCGGGCGCCTGCGGACCGGTGCGATCGAAGTTCGACGGTCCGTGGGGCGCGTTGAACGACAGATACAGGAAGAACGGCCGGTCCTTGTTCTCGCGGATGAACCGCTCCCCCTCGCGGCCGAAGAGGTTGGTCGCGTAACCTTCGTCTTCGATCCGCTCATTCCCGCGAAACAGCGACTCGACTTCATACCGCCGGTGGGTCCAGTAGTCGATGCCGTTGTTGCCGTGGCCATAGAAGAAGTCGAACCCGCGCTGCAAGGGAAGGAACCGCCTGGCCTGCCCCATGTCCCACTTGCCGACGACGCCGGTGCGATAGCCGGCGGCCTTCACCGCGTCGCCGAAGGTGATCTCCCGCACGTCGAGTCCGAGCGTCATCTCGGGCGAGATGGAATACTCGTAGGCGTCGTAGCGGAATCCATGGTTGACCCGATCGTTGCGGATGTTGTCGTAGACGCCGTTCCGCTGCGGATAGCGGCCGGTGATCAGCGCGCTTCGCGACGGGCCGCAAATCGAAGAAGACATCGAAAAGTCGGTGAACCGCACCCCCTGCGAGGCGAGCCGGTCGAGGTGCGGCGTCTTCACCTCGTCGTTGCCGTAGCAGCCGATGTCGGCGTAGCCGAGATCGTCGGTGAAGAGGAAGACGATGTTCGGCCGCCGCGGGGGATCGGCGGCGGCGGCGGAATCGAACAGGAACGTCGCGAGGCACGCGAGAATCGCGAGCCACATCGCAGGGATACGCTGGCGAAACATGAGTTGACTCCGAGATGAACCGGCCGCGATGCAGGAAAACGGCATTCGCCGACGTGTCGAGCTGCGCCCGATGATGCGCGAGAGCGGGTGGAAAGTCCACCGGCGCCGCGGGCGTTCGAACTCTCGCGCTGATCGACGCTGATTTCTGCGGCGCGGGTAGGACGCCTTCCAGATTGAAATTGGAAGTTGGCGGCATGTCGGACGGATTGGCAATCCTTCCAACGGCAAGCGAGCCGACAGATCGATCGACTTCCGGCGACGTTGAGGCCTCACCGCCGGATTGCCAATCCATCCTACGGAAAACCCACAAGATCAAGCTTGAAGGCGTAGTAGGACGAACTTCAGTTCGTCGTGCCCGCCGGTCGAGAGGAACAGACGCGACGTCGAAAACATCTTCCGTGAAGATCGGCGAGAATCAGTGCGACCTGTCGAGCTCCCGGCGCGGGCTTGGCGCGGCGAACTGAAGTTCGCCCTACGAAGCCCGCCGCGTCGAACTCGATTCCGACGAACCCATCAGATCGATCTCGAAGACGTCCTACCCGCCGAATGGGACGACATCCTACGGGCCGAAGCGTTGCTCGGGGAGCAGGTCCGCGCGGCGCTCGCGCACGAGGTCGCGGCCGGTGTCGAGCACTTCGGCGATCGCGTCCGGCAGCGGATTCAGGCGGATGCGGCGGAGCACCTGGTTCAAACGAAATTGAATTCCCGCGGTGGTGCGGTAGTCGCGCAGGAACTTCGCCTCGCGGAACAGCGGAATGAATGGTGCGAGCCGATTCGTTTCTCCGCGGGCGATGCGGTTCACGTTCCGCTCGATTTCGCGCGGATCGATCCGTTCGAGTGCGGCGTAATAGTCGTCGAGCCGCCGCGGGGCTTGCTCGATGAGCACGGCGTCGAGCAACATCTCGGTGACGATGTGCCCGAGGAAGCCGGGGCGGAAGTCGTCCTCCGGCCCGAGCACCGCGCGGAACCGCCGCGCCATCTCGCCGGTGACCTCGTGAAAGGCCCGCGTTTCGTGGAACCAGCCGTCGTCGTCGAGATGCTTCAGCACGCCGGCGGCCAGTTCATCCGCGGGACTCCCCGAATGATCGACGTGCGGCGCGACGCGGCGCTCTCGCATCCGCACGCCGCGATCGACGACGGACAGCCAATCCGGCACGGCCGTTCCCGCGAGAAAATACGGGCGATCGATATGGTGGAAGCCGTGGGCGAAGTAGTTCAAGGGGTCAGTGAATAGTGAATAGTGAATAGTGAATAGTGGATAGTGGATAGTGGTCAGTTGAGAGTTGGGAGACTGTCTTCGAATCGCCGCTACGGAAACGACGATCGAGTGGGAGCATTCGAAGACATTCTCTGAGAGCCGAGAGCGAAGGAAACCGCAAATGCCTCGTCGATCTTCGCCGACTGCCTACTGCTTACTGCTTACTGCTTACTGCTTACTGCTTACTGCTTACTGCTTACTGCCGACTGCCTACTTCTCCAGTCGCAGCACGCGGTCGTTCATGCTGTCGGCGATGTAGAGCTTGCCTTTCGAATCGAGGTACACGCCGTGCGGTTCGTTGAGGTCGGTTTCCAGCGGGTCGCGGCCGGCGGGGCCTTTGCCGCGCTGGCCCGTGCCGGCGAGGCGGACGATGCGGCCATCGGCGGGAGAGTACTTGCGGACGACGTGGTTCGAGCTGTCGGCGATGATCACGTCGCCGTTCGCGTCGACGATGAGATGCTTGGGTCCATTGAGCGTCGCCTGCCGTGCGTCGCCGCCGTCGCCGGTGTTGCCCCCCTGGCCCGTCCCGGCGACGGTGCGAATCTTCCCGGCCGAATCGACGACGCGGAGCGCGTGGCCGGAGCGTTCGAGGAGGTAGACGTTGCCCTGCGCGTCGGCGGCACAGGCGCGGGGGTCGAACAGGGGGGCCGTCTTCGCATCGGCGCCGTCGTCGGGAACGCCCTTCATGCCGTTCCCCGCGACGAGTTCCACGTTGCCGGTCGCCATGTCGATCGCGCGGATGCGGCGGTTGCCGAGGTCGGTGACGTACAGCTTCTCGAACTTCGGATCGAAGGCGATGCAGTAGATGCCGTCGAAGTCGGCTTCGAGCGCGGGTCCGCCGTCGCCGGCGTAGGCTTTCTTTCCGGTGCCGGCGAAGTTGCTGATCGTGCCGGTGCGGGGATCATACCTGCGGACGCGATTGTTCCAGGTGTCGGCGATGTAGACGTCGCCCGAGGGATGCACGACGAGGTTGTGCGGACCGTTGAGGCGGGCGTCGCGCGCCGGTCCGCCGTCGCCGCTTTCGTTCGGCAGGGTGCCGGCGCTCTTCTCGCGGAGTTTGCCGGCAACGACCGAGAGTGTTCCCGCCTCGCCGACTTTCAGCAGGCGATTGCCGCCGAGCTCGACGATCCAGGCGTTTCCCGGCTTGTCGAATTCGATGCTGAACGGCTGAACGAGCAGCGCCTCGGTGGCGGGGATGCCGTCCCGTTCCTCAGCGCCTCCGGCGAACAGGACGAGTCGATCGGCCGGCGCGGGCCGGGCCGACAGGAGCATTCCGAGGACGGCAAGCGACAGCAACTGGACGAATCGCATGGTGTGGTCCTTTCGTGCCCTATCCGATCGGCGTCTCGATAATGGACCACGATATCCCCCGCGCGGTCGAGCCGCAATCATTCGGGAGCGCCGCCGCGGAAGCATCGCACCGCCGTGTGCGCGATTCATCACGAAAGAAGATCAGGACAGAAAAATGCCGGACGGAAAGATGTACTGGAACATCGAAATTCGCAACACTTTACCCGATTGGCGGAGGTCGAGTTGGACGCGGCGGCTTTCGTAGGGCGAACTTCAGTTCGCCGCGCGAAGTCCGCGCCCCGTATGCTCAGCAAAGCTCCGCGGATTCTCGCCGATGGAGGGCACGACGAACTGAAGTTCGTCCTACCCGCCCAATCGTCGACCGGGTAAGTTCGAATCGGCCGCCACGCCATTCGAGTGAAGTGTTTCCGAGATTTTCCGTCCATCGAGTCCGGCGCGGGACGAAGCGTGGGAAGCATCATCAGCGAAGATCGGCGGAGAGTGGTGTTCCGATCGAAATCTCCGCGCCCTCCGCGTTCTCCGCGGTTCGATCCATGCGCCGTGGAAGCATCGAACCGCCGAGTGCGCCGAGAACGCGGAGTAGACCGGAGAGAGACGTGACTGTTCGAGCGGGTTTCGCCCTCTGGAAGCATCCGGCCGGAACCGGCCGCTCGCGGTGTGATATGATGGCGGCATGGCTCTCGCCGAATACAAGCGGAAGCGACGTTTCGACCGCACGCCGGAGCCGGCCGGGAAGAAGTCCCGCCGCACCGCGCCGGGGCGGACGTTCGTCGTGCAGAAGCACGCCGCCCGGCGTTTGCATTACGACTTTCGCCTCGAACTCGACGGCGTGCTCAAAAGCTGGGCAGTGCCGAAGGGACCGCATCTCGATCCGGCGGTGAAGTCGCTGGCGGTGCACGTCGAGGACCATCCGCTGGAGTACGCGGCATTCGAGGGCGTCATCCCTGAAGGAGAATACGGCGGCGGAACGGTCATGGTCTGGGACCGCGGGGAATGGGAACCCGAAGGCGATCCCCAGCGCGACTACGTGAAAGGCCGCCTCCGCTTCACGCTGCACGGCGAGAAGCTCCGCGGCGGCTGGACCCTCGTGCGGATGAGCGGCAAGGCGAGCGAAGACGGCGACAACTGGCTGCTCATCAAGCGGAAGGACGCCGAAGCCCGCACCGGCAAGAAGGACGACCTGCTCGAAAAGAAGTCGAAAAGCGTGCTCACCGGCCGCGATCTCGACGAGATCGCCGGCGATGCGGACCGCGTGTGGACGCGCGACGGAGAAGTGGCCGGAGATCGGAAGAAGGCCGCGCGGCGCGAAACCGGCAAGCGGGTGGATGGCGCGCGCGGAGCGCGCGAGGTCGATTGGGAGGACGAGATCAGGGCGCTTCCGGGCGCGAAGAAGGCCCGGCCGCCGCGCACGCTTCAGCCGGAATTGGCGACTCTCGCTCCGCATGCTCCCGAGGGGGACGACTGGCTCCACGAGTTGAAGTTCGACGGCTATCGCCTGCTGGCGTTCGTCGAGGACGGTCGCGTGCGGCTCCTCACCCGCCGCGGAAACGACTGGACCGACCGCTTTCCCACCGTCGCCGCCGCGGTCGGCGAATTGCCGATCAATCACGCGATTCTCGACGGCGAAGTCGTCGCATTGCGATCGGACGGCACGACCGATTTTCAGAAGCTGCAGAATTGGATGCGGCAGGGCAAGGACGAACGGCTCGCGTACTTCGTGTTCGACCTTCCGCACTGCGGCGGCTACGATCTCCGCCAGACGCCGCTCGAACGCCGGAAGGAACTGCTCGCACGGCTGATTCTCGCGGCACGGGCGGACGAGTCGGGCGTGCTGCGGTACAGCGATCATATCCGCGGGCACGGCGCCGGAGTTCTCAGCCATTCCTGCCGTGCCGCGATGGAGGGGATCGTCTCGAAGCGGGCCGACAGTCCCTATCGCACGCGCCGCACGCGCGACTGGTTGAAAGTGAAGTGCCTCAACCGGCAGGAGTTCGTCGTCGGCGGGTTCACGAAGCCGAGCGGCTCGCGCGTCGGGTTCGGGGCGCTGCTGCTCGGCGTGTACGCGAAGACCGATTCGTCGAAGTCCGAATCGAAGCGGCTCGTCTATTGCGGCCGCGTGGGAACCGGGTTCGACAACGCCTCGCTCCGCGCGCTCGCCTCCGAACTGAAGAAGCTGACGACCCGCGATTGCCCGTTCCACGATCCGCCCGCCGAGGCGAAGCGGGGGGGCGTCACGTGGGTCGAGCCGCGGCTGGTCGCTGAGGTCGAATTCGGCGAATGGACCGGGGACGGGCTGCTGCGGCATCCGTCGTTCCAGGGATTGCGGGAAGACAAACCGCCGGAGGACATCGTGCGCGAGGAACCGGTGCGCGAGGCGTCGCGGAAGACGGGCGCGAAGAAGAAGACGAGCGCGAAGACGACCGGCGCGAAACCGCAAGCGGCGCGAGACTCCGCCGATGCCGAGGTCGCCGGTGTGCGGCTGTCGAACCCGGACCGCGTGTTCTACCCGGACCAGGCAATCACCAAGCTCGATCTGGCCCGGTACTACGAGTCGGTCGCCGAGTGGGTGCTGCCGCACGTGGCCGACCGTCCGCTGACGCTCGTCCGTTGTCCGCGCGGTCGGCAGGCGCACTGCTTCTACCAGAAGCACCTCACCGAGGCGATGCCCGACACGCTCCGCGGCGTCGAGATCAAGGAGAAGAACGAAGCGAGCATGTACGTCGTCGTGGACGACTTGCCGGGATTGATTTCGCTCGTGCAGTTGGGAGCGCTCGAGCTGCATCCCTGGGGGGCGCGGGCCGATGACGTCGAGCGGCCCGACCGGCTGGTTTTCGATCTCGATCCCGGCGAGGGAACCGACTGGACCGACGTCGTCCGCGGGGCGCGCGACGTGAAGGAGCGGCTCGACGACCTAGGGTTGGAATCGTTCTTGAGGACGACCGGCGGGAAAGGGCTGCACGTCGTCGTGCCGATCGTCCGCCGCACGAATTGGGACGACGCCAAGGAGTTCGCCCGCGACATCGCGGAGGGACTCGCGCGCGATTTTCCGGACCGCTACCTGGCGACGATGAGCAAGGCGAAACGGAAGGGAAAGGTGTTCGTCGACTATCTCCGCAACGGTCGCGGGGCGACCGCGATCGCCTCGTACTCGACGCGGGCCCGGCCCGGCGCTCCGGTCGCGACGCCGCTCCGCTGGGACGAACTCTCGGATGACCGTTCCCCGCAGGGGTACACGGTTCACGAACTGCCGCGGCGGTTGAAGGCGCTCAAAGCCGATCCGTGGGAGGAATTCTTCGACGTGAAGCAGTCGATCACGAAGGCGATGCTGGCGGCCGTACAGTAGTACCTCGTCGAACTCGAAATCGTCGGTCGGGGCAGCCAGCGACCCGGACGCTTGGAGCGTCCGGGTCGCTTCATTGCGCGGCCACCGACGCCGTAGGACGGAATTGTATTCCGTCCGCCGCGACACGGAAGTTGGAACTACTGTCACCGGAATCGCGCCCGAGGATCGCGCCGGGCGCTGGAAGGCGGGCACGACGGAATGCAATTCCGTCCTACCCGCCCCACGACCTTGGACTTGGACGGGATCGTAGCGGTCCGGGAAAAAACGGGGACGAGACCCCGAATTCAGTGGACAGCGACCGCCGCAAAGAGGATAGTGGACGGCACACGGCATCGCCGGCCAAACCTCATCGAAGCACCGGAAACGACGGACGCCATGGACCTCACGCCCACTAAAGTCGTGTTGATCACGATCCTCCTCTTCGTCGGGATCCTGGGGCTGGTGTTCCTGGTGCTGTTCGCGAAGTATTTCAACCTGTGGTTGCGGGGCTTCGTGACGCGGGCGAAGATCGGGCCGCTGTCGCTGGTGTTCATGTCGCTGCGGAAGGTGAACCCGAACGTCATCGTGGACGCGAAGATCACCGCGGTGCAGGCGGGGTTGCCGGGCATCAGCACCGAGGCGCTCGAGGCGCACTACCTCGCGGGAGGTAACCTGCGGAACGTGGTCCGCGCGCTGATCGCCGCCAACCGCGCCAAGATCGACCTCGACTGGGACACCGCGACCGCGATCGACCTTGCCGGCCGCAACGTGCTCGAAGCGGTGCAGACCAGCGTCGACCCCAAGGTCATCGACTGTCCCGATTCCCGCCGCCACGGGCGGATGACGCTCGACGGCGTGGCCCGGGACGGCATTCAGCTCAAGGCGCGGGCC
>JBBDNT010000164.1:20601-22658 GCA_040877445.1 Planctomycetaceae bacterium | reverse complement strand
CTGCATGTTCCCTTCGACGAGCATCAGCGGGTCGCGGTAGTACCGCATGATGCCGGGCGAGACGTACTGCTGCCGGACCGCGAGGACTTCCTCCTTCGAGGGACCGTCGTAGGGGGCGGGCCGATGCGACGTGGGAGGCAGCGTGAGCGGGCGCGTGGCGTGGGACGACGAGGGCGGGGGCTGAACGGCGGTCATCGAATGCGGGATCCTGTTCGTGGTTCCGGCCGGTCGAAGGGGGAGCCGGGATGCGAGAATGGGGCGGGCGGAATCGTTCCGCGGGAGACGCGCGGCGGCTCGGGTCGGCCGCGGCGCGAAGCGCCATTATGACGGCTCGCGTCGCGGCGGGCAAACGACCGCGAGGCGTTCGCGGCGCGTTCGTAGTACCTCGTTGCCTGCGAAGCACGCCGTCCCGAAGCGGCAGCGAGCGACGTTCCGTGGGACGTTCGACGCGAGGCGTTTCCGAATTCACGCGCAATTACGGCGGCGTTCATCAAACGCCCACATGGGCTCGCTATTCTGCCTCGCGTCAGGGGGGGTGTTGGAACCGCCCGAACCGTGAAAAGTTCAGGGAAAGGAGGTGCGGTAGAAGCGTTTGTCCATAGAGGAACGACGGAGGGGAGCGGTCGCCCCGCGGGCCGCCGAGTGGAAGCGAAACAACGTCATCGTATTCAGTCGTTCGAGTTCCTGCGAATTCCAGAGAGGAAACGAAATGAGAAGCGTCCAGACGCGACGGACCCGCCAGGCCCAGCGCCGCGGGTTCACCCTGATCGAGTTGCTGGTGGTGATTTCGATCATCGCCATTCTGGCGGCGCTGCTGGTGCCCGCCGTGCAGGCGGCCCGCGAAGCGGCACGCAACACCGAGTGCAAGAACAATCTGCGGCAGTTCGGCATCGCGTTCCATACGTTCGCCGACAAGGATCCCGGCGACCGGTTTTCGACGGGCGCATACGACTACGGCCGCGACGGCTGCGTGAGCAAGTACGGCTGGGTGTCCGATGTGGTCAGCATCGGGGCCGGACTGCCGCACGAAATGCGGTGCCCCACCAGTCCCTACCGGGGCTTGGAGAAATTGAACGACCTGATCGGCGATGTCGGTTCGGTCGAACAGGCGGACAGCGGGCTGATCGTCGCCGGATTGGCGGGGCGGCTGGTGGAAGATATGTGCAGCCAGTTCGAGACGGACCTCGACGGCGACGGAACCGCCGATACCGGCACGCTGGGCGCTGGAGATCCGGCGCGAGTCGCTCAGGTTCGGCGGATGGTCGAAGCCGGGTACAATACGAACTACGCCGCAAGCTGGTTCTTCGCCCGCGGCGGCGTCAAGGCGCTGCGAAACTCCGCGACGGGCGACACGGTGGTGATCGCCAGCGCCAAGGGGCTGGCGGGAGCTTTGGGACCGCTGGCGCGGCGGCAGATCGACTCGTCGCCCGTTCCGTCGAGCAACATTCCCTTGCTGGGCGACGCCGGTCCCGGCGACGCGAAGGAAGCGTTTCTTTCGGCGAGCATTCCCGGCACCGACATGGTGCAAGGCTCGCGATTGGGCGAGGCGATGAACGATGGCCCCGCCTATTGGGACGCCACCGCGAACAAGATCGTTCTGCTCCCGACCGGCACCGTCATCACCGCCGGTGTCGGAAGCAGTTCCACTCCCGCGTGGGCCGACGACCGCCTGCCGACGTCTCAAGAGGCAGGAACCCCCGGCGTCGACGGCAAGCTCTGGCTACAGGACACGCGAGACTGGGCGGCGCTCCATGGCGCCGGCCGCAACGCGTCGTGCAACATTCTGATGGCCGACGGCAGCGTCAAGACCGTCGTGGACAAGAACGGCGACAAGTATCTCAACCCCGGCTTCCCGATTCTCGCGGGGAGCGCCGACCAGAACGACGGCTACCTCGACGGCGACGTGGAAATGGAGCCGTTCCACATCTTCAATGGACCCTCCATCGACAAGCTGTCGACCTTCAAGGGAGACTTCGAGGGTTGATCGCGGGATCGTCATCGAGGTTGCGGCAGGGGCCATTGTCTCTTCGCGAGATTTGGAGCCGGAAGTGGGGGGG
>JBBDNT010000164.1:5378-20591 GCA_040877445.1 Planctomycetaceae bacterium | reverse complement strand
GCCCCCCCCCCCCCACTTCCGGATTTCCTCTCATCGGAAGTCGGCACCAAGAAAAACGGTTTCAAGATGACCACCGCGAACGTAGTGGAACGAGTCTGCGTGAACTGCGGCAGCGAATTGCTGCCCGCCATGATGCGGTGCCGCGAGTGCGGCGACATGAACCGCGATCGCCGCCCCGACGGCGACGCGCATTCGATGTTCGCGCCGGCGGTCGCCGAGCGGCCCGAGCGGACCATCTCTCAGGATCGGACCGCGGCCGACGACCACGTTTGTCCTTCGTGCGGTGATTCGCTGCGGCGGGGAATGGCCCGCTGTCGAAGCTGCCACTGGATACGCGGCGAAGAGCCGCCCGCGCCGCATCCGAATCCAAGACCGAATCCACGACGGAATCGGAATCCGCATCCAGTTGCGAAACCGTCCCGGAACCCGGCTTCGGGGACGCACCTTGCCGGCTTGGACGAAATGCTGGCGGAAGCGACGCCCGTCGAAGCGGAAAGCACCCACATGGAACCGGCGACTCCGGCGGAGGCCGCCATGCCGACGCGCCCGGACGACCTGATCCATCTTCAATGCGATTGCGGGCGGAAGTTGCGCGCGCCGGCGAATCGCGCCGGTAAGAGCGTCCGCTGCCCGGTGTGCGAACGGACCGTCGCCGTGCCCGGCGGTCCCTCTCCCGGCGAGAGCGACGGTCGCGCGGCCGAATCCGAACCGGGCGACGCCGCCCGATTCGAAAACCTCGCCGGGCAAATCGAACGGCTCCTCGAACAGGAACCGCCCGACAATCGCCGAAAACGGCCCCGGTCCCGGCGAACACTTTCCAAGCGAAAACTGAAGCGGCTCGCGGCGATCGCCCGCCAGGCAACGCCCGCCGGCAATCAGACGCGTGCCGAGCATCACGACGCGCGCCGCGACGCGATCGCGGAACTGGCCGCCTCGAAGGATCCCCGCGCGGTCGAGATTCTGGTCGAGTGCCTGGCGGACGAATCGCCGAAACTCCGCGTGCAAGCGGCCGAGGGACTGGGCGAATCGGCGGCCCCGGCGGGCGTTCCCGCGCTGGTGAGGCTGCTGGGGGAATCGCGGTTCGAACTGCGGAAGGCGGCGATCGCAGCCCTCGGGCGGATCGGGCACCGGCACGCGGTCCTGCCGTTGCTCGTGTGCGGACAGGACGATCCGCACCGGAAATATCTCGCGGCGGCGGCGATCATCGCGACGAAAGAGTCGGCCGTGCGGCCGCTGGTCGAGGCGCTTCAGCTAAGCGACGACGGGATCGTGCTCGAGGCGATCGTGCTGTTGGGCCGGCTCAAGGCGGCGAGCGCGATCCCCGCGCTGATCGAAGTCCCGCACGCGCGATCGGCGACGCATCGCGCACATGTCGCCGCCGCGCTGGGCGAGATCGGCGACGAGCGCGCGGCCCGGCCCCTGGCGGATTTGCTTCGGGACGAAGTCGCCGCGGTGCGGGCGAGCGCCGCGCAGAGCCTGGCATTCATCCCCCACTCGGGGGCGGCGCGGGCGCTGATCGCGGCCCTGCGCGATCCCGACGAAGACGTCCGCCGGAACGCCGCCCTGGCCCTGGCCGAACTCGGTGACGAACGCGCCGCCGACGCGCTCGCCCAGCTGCTGGCCGACCCCGGCGACGCGGTGCGCGCGGCGGCGGCCATCGCATTGGGCCGCGTCGGCGACTCGCGGGCCATCGACCCGTTGTTGGCGATGCTCGAAGCGGATGACGAGCCGACCCGGCTCAAGGCGATCGGCGCGCTGAAGATGCTCGACGACGAGCGCGTGATCGCGGCGCTGATCCGGCTGTTGAAGCATCCCCAGGTCGCATTTCGCCAGCGCGCGGCCGACTCGCTCGGCTCCATCGGCGACGCGCACGCCGCGGCGGAACTCGAGCGCGTGCTGGCGGACGACTCCGCGACCGAAGCCCGAGTGGCGGCGGCGCGGGCCTTGGGAGAGATTCGCGATCCCGGCTCGATCCCGAAGCTCGAACGGGCCCTCGACGATGAATTCCCGGTCCGCTGCCGGGCCATCCTCGCGCTGGGGCGGATGCGCGACGAGTCCGTCTTGCCGGCGGTGCTGAAATGCCTGGCGGATCCGGTGCCGGAAGTGCGGGCGCAGGCGGCGGCCGCCGCCGCCGAGTTGGGGCATCGCGCCGTGCTGGCGCCGCTCGAACGGCTGCTCGAGGAAGAGCACGAGACGGTCCGCCGCGCCGCGGCCCGGGCGCTCGCGCAGCTCGGCGACGAGCGCGGCGAGGCGCTCGTCGAGCAGGCGACGCGCGGTCCGGTGGGCGCCGCCCGCCGCGCCCGACGGAAATTGCTGTCGGGACTGGTTCCCAGCGTGTTGTTGGGCATCGGTTCGCCCGCCCGGCTCGACACCCGCGAACGGAAGCTGATCGCGGGAGGAATCGCCGCCGCGACTCTGTTGCTCGCGTGCGGCGCGATCGCGCTGTTCATGATCGGCGGCGCGAACGGCGAGATCGTCCGTCGCGGAAACGTCGCCGGCGTGTCGTTCTCGCCGGATGGGCAACGGATCGCCGTCGGCCGCACCGGCGACATGGTGCAGGTGTGGGATCTCGCGAGCCGGAAACTCGTCGTCGAACAGCGGACGCGCGCCGCCGACGTCGCCTTCGCGGCCGACTCCGGCACCCTCGCCTTCAGCGCGGGAGCCGAGCTGGCGCTCTGGAAGGTCGGCGAGCCGTTCGCTTCCGCCGGGCGGCTCTCCGGACACCGATCCGGCATCGTCGGGATGGCGGTCACCAACGATCGCGCCAAGCTCGTCACTCGCGACAGCAGCGGAACGATCATCCGCTGGAACCTCGCCGAGGCGCGGCACGAAGCGGCGATGGAACTGCCGATGCAAGGCATCGCCGCGTTCGCGCTCGGACCCGACGGAGAACGGGTCGCGATCGCCAACGCCACCGGTGCGATCGCCTTGTTCGACATCGCCTCTGCCGAGAAGGTCGCCGACCTGGGCGGCAACCGTCCCGGCGACGAGTTGACCGCGTTGGCCTTCCACCCGGACGGGAGCCGCGTCGCCGCCGGTTTCGAAAGCGGGACGATTCGCGTCTGGTCCCTCGCCGAACAATCCCTCGTCGCCACGTTCGTGCCGGCATCCGGCTTTCGCATCTCGGCCATCGCGTTCCCGGCCAACGGCGGATCGCTGATCGCGACGCGCGGCACGCAAGTCGACGTGTGGGATCTCGCGACCAACCAGGGACGCACGATCCAAACCATCGCGGAGGACATCGCGACCTTGGCCGTCAGCCCGGACGGGAGAATGCTCGCCCTCGGCGGCAAAGAAGAGAGCGAGGTCTATCTCTACGACCTCGCGACCGGCGAGTTGAAGGCGATGCTGGACGTGGACTAGCCGCCGCGCCCAAGTCGCGATCGTGAATCGGCGGTCGTGCCGTGTAGGATGGATTGGCAATCCGGCGGTGAGGCCTCAACGTCGCCGGAAGTCGATCGTTCTGCCGGTTCGCTTGCCGTTGGAAGGATTGCCAATCCGTCCGACACGCCCCAAATTCAATCTGGATGACGTACGACGGGAGCTTCGATCCACGAGATCAAGATTGACGGCGTGGTGCGCAGGCACTGGATTCCCGCCTGCGCGGGAATGACGGGAAGCGCGCGATGGACGGATTGCCAATCCGACTTCACACGCCGCCAACCTGCGAATTCAATTTGGACGCTCTCGGCAGCGGGCGGGCACGACGGAATTCAATTCCGTCCTACCCGCCCATGCATCGCTTCATCCGCCGGGGGGCGGAAATCCGGCTGGCGACGACAACGCACTTCCGCCCACGCAGCGGAATCGGGATTCCCCCGATCGTCGCGGAATGACTGCCGGACGGTTGACCGTCGCTTTCACTTTGATAGTATCGACTTATGCGCCCGCACCGGCTCTCGGTCGTGGGACAGTCACCCGAACAATTCGATTGGTTCGGAACCTTCTGGGGGCCTGCGGCCCGGAAGGGCGTCGCGGCGGGCGTTCGCTGAAGTCCCTCCGCGTGCGAAGCGTACGTCACTCTGCTCGGTTACGTTCCGTTGGACAATCAGATGGTCGACGGCATCAACTCACCGATTCTCGCTGTGCTGCACTGGGTCCTGTGGGCTTTGGGAACCTGGGCCGTCGGAGGGGGCGCGTCGTTCGTCGCCGTGCTCCGCGCGTCCGAGGCCGACCATCCCCGCGACCGGCGCGGCGACGCACCGCGCGATCTGGTCGATGTCGTCATCGAGAAGATTCTCGATTGGTGCCGAGGAGGATGGGGCCTGCAGCCGGCGCGGCTGCGGCTCGCCCCCCGGGACCGCTCCCGCCCACCGCGGGACCGCTGATTTTCCGCGCGCTCGGCCTCCGCAGCGTCGCCCGCTTCCGTCCTTTCGCCGACTCCTCCCGGTTCGCCCGGCGAGGTGAAGGCGACTTGCCGCCGGCCTTCGAAGGTTCCGATCGGCAGACGGAAAGCATTGCGCACATGGTCGATTTCCTGATCGGGCTGGCGGCTTTGGCGGTCGGAGCGGCGGCCGGGTTCTTCTTCGAGCGGATGCGCCAGCGGGCCGCCTTGCAGACCCGCGACGATATCCTCCGGAACGCCGAGCGCGAGGCGGACAACATCCGCCGCCAGCAGGAACTCGCCGCCAAGGAAGATCTCATCCAGCGCCGCGAGGCGCTCGAGAAGGAATCGAACGCCGTCCGCGACGAACTCCGCGACCAGGAGCGCCGCCTCGACAAGCGCGAAAGCCACCTCGACGAACTCCAGGAAGACTTCCGCAAGCGCGAGCGGATGCTCGAGACCTCGCAAAACAAGATCAGCGAACGCACCAAGGCCCTCGACGTCAAGGAAAAGGAGATCGAGCGGATCATCAAGGAAGAGCAGGAGCGGCTCTACCAGATCTCCGGACTCGACCGCGACAAGGCCAAGGAGATGCTGCTCGAACGACTCGACCGCACTCTCGCCAACGAGACCGGCGCCGTGATCCTCAAGCATCGCGACCGCGTCAAGGAAGACTGCGAGCGGCAGGCCCGCGAAATCATCGCCATGTCGCTGCAGCGCTACGCTTCCGGCACCGTTTCCGCCTCGACCGTCTCGACCGTCGATCTTCCCGGCGAAGAAATGAAAGGCCGCATCATCGGCCGCGAAGGCCGCAACATCCGCGCCTTCGAGAAAGAGACCGGCGTCGACGTCATCGTCGACGACACCCCCGGCGTCGTCGTCGTCTCGGCCTTCGACACCGTCCGCCGCCAGATCGGCAAGCTCGCCCTCGAAAAGCTCATTCAGGACGGCCGCATCCACCCCACGCGGATCGAGGAAGTCGTCGCCGAAACCAAGCAGGAGATGGAGTCGCACATCCGCAAGCTCGGCCAGGAGGCCTGCCAGGAGGCGGGCGTGCTCGGCCTGCACGAGAAGCTCGTCGAGTTGATGGGCCGGCTGCACTTCCGCACCAGCTACAGCCAGAACGTCCTCGCGCACTCGATCGAGGTCGCCTACCTCACCGGCATGATGGCCGAGCAATTCGGCCTCGACGGGCAGCTCGCCCGCCGCGCGGGCTTTCTGCACGACATCGGCAAGGCGGCCGACCACGAAATGGAGGGCGGCCACCCCGCCGTCGGGGCGGAGTTGCTCAAGCGGTACGGCGAAGGGGCGGAAGTGGTTCACGCGGCGGCGGGACATCACGACGACATCCGCGTCGATTACATCTACACGGTGCTCGTCGCCGCCGCCGACGCGGTCTCCGCCAGCCGCCCCGGCGCGCGGCGCGAGACGTTGGAGAAATACGTTCGCCGGCTGGAGGAGCTGGAGACGCTCGCCTGCGGGTTCCCGGGCGTCGACCAGGCGTTCGCGGTGCAGGCGGGGCGGGAAGTGCGGGTGGTGGTCGATTCGAAATCGATCAACGACCGCGAAGCCGCCAAACTCTGCCACGACCTCGCCCAGGCGATCGAACAATCGCTGACGTACCCGGGGGAAATCAAGGTCACGGTGCTGCGCGAGACGCGGACGGTGGAATACGCGCGGTGAGGCGTCCTCGGAGCGACGTAGCGACGTAGGGCCGGCTGTGCCGGCCGAATCGCCAACGGTCCTTCGGCGCGCTCCGCGGCGATGCGTGCGACATCGAGGCGACGGTGGGAGAATGAATCGGTGCGGCGAGCCGAGTCGAAGTCGGCCGCCGGGTCCGCGCTTCGGCCGGCACAGCCGGCCCTACGGCACTCGTCGAGTGAATGGCGCGCCGTGAATTCTCCGCTCCTTCGTCGCTTGATCTTCGCCGGTCGCGATGATTGTATGGGGGCGTCGCGTCGATCCGCCCGGGCGGCGAGCATCCAAAGGAGAACCAACCATGCGAAATCTGCTTTCGAGCGCGTTGATGGCGGCGGCGTTCGTTGCGGCCTCTGGTTGCGGGGGAGATGCGAGTCGCGAACCGGGCTCCGCGTCGCCGGCGAACCCCGCGCCGAACGCCAGGAACGATCCGGCTGCGGGAACCGAGCAGCCGGCGGGCGAAGCCGCGAAAACCGAGCAGCCGGTGGTCTCGAAAGCGCCCGCCGACCCCGAGATCGTCGTGCAGACCGGGCATGCCGGCCCAGTGACGGCGGTCGCGTATTCCCCGGACGGCGCGCGCATCCTCACGGCATCTTGGGATGGGACCGCCATTCTGTGGGATGCTGCGACCGGGCGGAAACTCCGCACCCTCGAGGGGCACGGCGAGGCCGTTTCGTCGGTCGCATTCTCGTCGGACGGTAAGCTCGCCGTCACGGGTTCCCACGATACGACGGCGATCCTCTGGGAACTCGAAACGGGAAAGCCGCTCCGCACGTTTCAAGGGCAGTTGGGCCGTATCGCGGCGGTGGCGTTTTCGCCGGATCGCAAGCACGTTCTAGCCGGCGGCCAATACGATTCCGCGGTTTTGTGGAACGCCGATACGGGGGAGGAACTTCGCACTTTCAAGGGACACGCGAAGGGGGTCACGGCGGTCGCGTTCTCCCCCGACGGCAAGCGGGTCGTCACCGGGTCCGACGACTGGAGCCTCATCCTGTGGAATGCGGATTCCGGAAACAAAATCCGCACGATCGAAAAGCACCCAGGCCGGGTCACCGCGGTGGCGTTTTCGCCGGACGGAAAACAAGTTCTCTCCAGCGGACACGATTCCCAAGAGAAGACCGCCATTCTCTGGGACGCCGATACGGGAAACAAAGTTCGCACGTTCGACGGGCACGGGGACTGGGTGCTCTCCGTGGCGTTCTCGCGGGACGGCAAGCGGGTACTCTCCGGCGCCGGCGGCATGGACAACGCGGCGATCCTCTGGGACACGGAGACGGGGAGCAAGATCCAATCGTTCAACGGAGGCGACGAACGCATCACGGCGGTGGCCATTTCGCCCGATGGGAAAGGAACACTGACTGGCTTCGACGATGGCTCGGCCAAGCTCTGGAACGCCGACACGGCCGAAAAGCTTCACTCGCTCGAAGCCAACCCCGGCGGCTACGGGACGCTTCTGGCGTTGTCGGCCGACGAAAAGCGGTTGCTGATCGGCAAGCGGATGTTGAAGGGTTCGAGCCCCAAGCTCTGGGATGTGGATTCCGGAACGCTCCGATCGAATTTCGAGAATGGACCAACCTACGTCGATGCCGTCGCATTGTCTCCCGACGGGAAGCGGATCGTTTCTGCATCGAACGCGAGATATGCCGTTCTTTGGGACGCGGAGACTCTGGCCGAAGGAGGGGAATTGCGCGGGCATAAGGGAAACGTCAACGCCGTGGCCTTCGCTCCCGACGGGAAGCGCGTGCTGACCGGCTCTGCGGATGACCAAACGGCGATCCTCTGGGACGTGGAGACCGCGAAGAAGATTCGGATGTTCGAGGGGCATGCCAGTTCGGTCAAGACCGTGGCATTCTCGCCCGACGGAAAGCGCATCCTCACCGGACACCTCGACGGCCAGGCCGTGCTGTGGGACGCGGAAACGGGGATGCAGGTCCGCATGCTCGATGGACACCGGGAGTGGGTGATGGCAGCCGCCTTCCTCGCGGATGGAAAGCGCGTGCTCACGGGCGCGTCGAGCAGGCCCGTCATCCTTTGGGACATCGAATCCGGGAATAAGCTCCGCGAGTTCGACGGCCACCGAGACAAGGTGTCGTCGGTGGCAGTATCGCGCAATGGAGATCGCGCACTGAGCGGCTCATGGGACAGGAAGGTCATCCTGTGGGACACGGAGACGGGAAATGAACTCCGCAGGTTCGACGGAGGCACGGCGATTCACACGGTCGCTTTCGCCGCGAACGACAGGTGCGCGCTGGCCGCCGGCGGCGACGGTTCCGTTCGCCTCTGGGACGTCGCCACCGGCGATGAATTGTGCCGGCTGATCGCGCTCCAGGAGGACGCTTGGCTCGTCGTCACTCCCGAGGGGCTGTTCGACGGCTCGGAAGGGGGGCGCGCGCTGGTGTCGTATCGCGTGGGCGGCGGCTTGAACGTCGTGCCCGCCGCCGAGATGGAGGGGACTTGGCATCGCCCCGGCCTGCTGGCGATGCTCCTTCGCGGCGAGCGGCCGATGCCCGCGGGGGAATGACCGGCGCGCGGCGTCCAGTGACGTCGGGCCGGCTGTGCCGGCCGATTCGCCAACCGGGCTTCGGTGCGCTCCGCGGCGAGCCGAGTCGAAGTTGCCGATCGCTTCCGCGCTTCGGCCGCCACAGCCGGCCCTACGTGACTGCGCGAGACGCGGACCGTGGAATACGCGCGGTGAGGCGGATCCTCACCCAGGCCGCTTCCGGGATAGGCGGCTCGGGTTCGTGACCGCGGACGCGCCGATGTCCGGATGGGATGCGAGGCGCTGCAACGTGTTCCGCGTTTCCGGCGACGCGAAGTAAGCGCGAAGGAACCGATCCATCGAGCGGGAGGGAACCACCGCGCTGGTGCACCACCGCGACACCGTTTCCTCGGCGACGCTCATATCGCGCGCGAGATCGCGCTGGGTCATGTTCAGCTGCGCAAGCGAACTGCGGATTTCGTCGGGCGTCAGCAGGTGGAGGTGCCGGCGCAGCGCGTCGGTGATCTGCCGGTCGACCGCTTCGGTGAACACCATCTCGCCGCAGTGGCCGCAGCGGGGGATTTCGAGTGCGTGAACGGAGAAGGCGTGCAGCTTGCCGTCGTGTTTCACGCGGGCGCCGTAGTCGACCCGCGCCATCCGCACCTCGTCTCGATGACAATGCGCGCAGCGCCACGGGAACGGCCGGGGAGGCAGCGCTTTTCGTGCAGGCTTGCTACGGGGCATGGAGGTTGACCACCTCGATCCAGGATTCGTCCAGAAACGCCTCACGACACCGCGATCGCGTGCGGCCGGTACGGCTCTTCGAGCTTCGTGATTTCTTCGGGGGAGAGGCGGAGTTCCAACGCCGCGAGGGCGTCTTCCAGGTGGTGGGGCTTCGTCGCGCCGATGATCGGGGCGGTGACGACCGGCTTGTGCAGCACCCACGCCAGCGCGATTTGCGCGCGCGGCACGCCGCGGGCTTCGGCGACTTCGCCCACGCGTTCGACGATCGCCCGGTCGGATTGTTCCGCCGGGGCGTAGAGTTTCTTGCCGACTTCGTCCAAGTCGCCGCGGCTGGTTGCGAGGCGATCGTCCCAGGGGCGGGTGAGGCGGCCGCGGGCCATCGGGCTCCAGGGGATGACGCCGATTCCCTCCGCGGCGCACAGGCCGAGCATCTCGCGCTCCTCCTCGCGGTACAGCAGGTTGTAGTGGTTCTGCATCGAGACGAACCGCGTCCAGCCGTGGTGGTCGGCCGTGTGAAGCGCCTTGCAGAACTGCCAGGCGAACATGGACGACGCCCCGATATAGCGGGCCTTGCCGGCCTTCACCACGTCGTACAGGGCTTCGAGCGTTTCCTCGATCGGCGTATCCGGATCCCAGCGGTGGATCTGGTACAGGTCGACGTGGTCCATGCCGAGCCGCGCGAGGCTGGCGTCGATCTCGGTCATCACCGCCTTCCGCGACAGGCTGCGGTGATACGGGGCGGGGCGGGGGTTGAAGTAGAGCTTGGTCGCGACGACGACTTCCTCGCGGCGGGCGAAGTCGCGCAGCGCCCGGCCGAGAATCTCCTCGCTCGAGCCTTCGGAGTACGAGTTCGAGGTGTCGAAGAAGTTGATTCCCGCTTCGAGCGCGCGGGCGATGTGCGGGCGGCTGTCGTCTTCGTCGATCGTCCACTTCTGCGCGCCGCGCGCCGGCTCGCCGTAGCTCATGCAGCCGAGACACAACCGCGAGACCTTGAGGCCGGATTGGCCGAGGTTGAGGTAGTCCATTGGGCAATCTCCAAACGGAAACGATGCTCGCTGCCGAGATGCTCCGGCGTCAGCCCGCACGAGGATCCATCGAAGCGCGGGCAACTCCATGAATCATCAGGATCGATGCGATGGATGCCGATCAGGACTGCCTCGTTCTCTTCGCGCTCTTCGCGTGCTTCTGTTCCGCTTCGAAACGAACAGAAGCACGCGAAGAGCGCGAAGAGGCGAAGCCAGCGTGATTGGTCGGTTTCGCCTCTCTGGTTCCACTAATCGACTTCACTGATGGGCTTCAGTTGAATCTTCCTCGCGGCGGCGGCTTCGATCTTGTCGCGCGAATACAGCAGCGGAAAGAACTCCCCTTCCGCCCACGGCTTGAACAGGTCGCCGTAGTGCGGGCTGGCGGGATCGCCGGACTGGCCGGGGCTGTTCGTCGCTCGCGACTCGTCCCAGTCGGCCGTGTCGATGACCACGCGGAACGTCCCGCCGGTCGGCTGGCGGTCGTCGCGGCCGGTGTTGTCGACGGTGTAACTGTTCCCGCCGCGAGGCAACGGGCCGACATCGAGCCGCTTCCGCGTTTCGTCGTCGACCGCATCGCTCAGGGCGTGCTTGAGGTGCGCGTGCTTGAACTTCTCGTCGCCGTATCGCCAGTTCGCGGTCTCCGGGCCGAAACGCTCGGTCATCTCGGCGACCGCCTCGGCGAGCGACTTGCGGAGCAGCTCGTCGCGGGCGGCGGGCGGGTTCTCGCCGAAGCGTTCGTCCGGATCGCTCAGCCAGCCGATGATGTTCCGCATCGACAGCGTCGGCAGATAGCGGCGAGCGACGGACGGCACGAACCGGCTCCGCACGTTCGTTTCCAATCGGCGTTCCCACATCGCGTACAGCCCCGCGGCCGTCGAGTCGCGCGCGAGGACGAAGTCCCAATCGTCGAACAGCGCGCGGGCCGCGTTCAGTTTCGGATCGTCGATCGCGACGTCACGCAGCAACGGCACGAGCTTTCGCGCGGGAATCGAAAGCTGATCGACCTGAAGTGCGACGGAGTGCTCGACCGTATGATCGCGGTCGTCGTCGAGCACTTCCCGCACGCGATCGCCGCGGTAGGGGTCGGTCCATGTCCAGCCGATCGCCCGGCGATGCGCATAACCCTCCGGCGTGACGTGTTCGTTCGAGGTGTTCCAGTAGGCTTGCTCGGGATCGCTGAGGTGCGGGAGATCGCGGATGGGGAGGTAGCCTTCCCACTCGTAGCGACCATCGCCGGGAACGGGAAGCATCCCGTTCCAGTTCTTTCGCAGCGGGGCGATGCCGACCGCCTGCCAGCCGATGTGCCCGTCGCGGTCGGCCCAGATCATGTTCTCGCCGGGAATGTGACTGTAACTGCACGCCTCGCGGAACGATTCCCAGTCGCGGGCGACGTTCATCCGCAGACTGGCGAGATACGGCGCACCGCCGACTTCCTGCCAGCCGGCACGCAGCGCGTAGGCCGTGTTGTGCTCGCGGTTCTCGTGCAGCACGGGGCCGTGGCGGGTGAACCGCAACTCGACGACGTGCGGTTTCTCCCCCTTGACGGGGATCTCCTCGCGGATCGTCGTCATCCGCTCCCAGCCGTCGCCGTACTTGTATTGCAGCGGATCGTCGGGGTTCGTTTCGTAGACGTAGAGATCCTCGCAGTCGATGCGGAAGATCGTCAGTCCCCACGCGCCGTGCTCGTTGTGGCCGATCGAAACTCCCGGCAGCACCGGTTCGCCCCCGCCGATGACGTTCCAGCCCGGCGCGGTGAGATGCGCGAACGTCCGCAGCGACGGGACGCCGAGGACGCGGTGCGGGTCATTGGCGAGAATCGGCATGCCGCTCTTCGTCCGCGTTCCCGCGAGCACCCAGTTGTTGCTGCCGATGTCGCGATCGTCGAACGGCCCGGCTTCGTCGGCGCGCTCGGCGTGCGCGCCGCGCTTCTCGAACGGAAACAGCGATGCTCCGCGCGCGTCGGGGTCGTCGGCGTCGTCGGCATTCACCAGATCCTCGGCTCGAAAGCGCACCTCGCTGCGGGCGGCCCGATACGGCGCGAGGATGTCGGCGAACAACAGAGTGCCGTCGATCGCGGGATCGAGTGCGATCTCCGGTTCGCCGGGGTGGAAATCGACCAGTTCCCGCACCTTGTCCGGTCCCAGCAGCGAGACCGAGCGGCCGACCTGCAATTCCTCGGTGAGGTTGCGGACGAGTCCCTGATGCCGCGAGATGACGACTTCCGGCGTCCACCGTTCCGGCTTGATGCCGAGCAGTTCGAACTCGATCGAGAGCCGCTCGGGTTCGCGGCGTGCGATGTCGATCCAGGCATTGATGCCCTCGACGAACGCAGTGACGATCGCCTCGCCACGGGGGTGGTAGTGGTTCAATTCTCGCTTGAGGTCGCCGCGGAACCTCAGCAGGCGGGCGCCCTTGTCGCGGAGAAGTTCGCGTCGGCCGAGAATCTCCGCGACGGCGCCGGTCGCCTGCCGCCGCCAGATCTCGAATTGGAAAGTCCGTTCTCGTGCAGCGTGAAAGCCTTGCGCGAAGAACAGGTCGTGCTCGTTTTGCGCGACGATGTGCGGCACGCCCCAGCGATCGACGACGATCTCGACCGGTTCGGCGAGGCCCGGGAGTTCGAGCGTTTCGATCTCGGCGGCGTAAGAGTTCGAGGTGGCCATCGGAGTCAGTGCCGTCGCGAGAAGGAGCGTGCCGAGTAGACGGCGTGGATGCGGTCGAGCGGAAGTGCGGCCGGACATGGAGTCCCCTCCACGAATTCGAGCGATGTCGGCGGACTTTATAACATGCGGGGCGCTCGAAGCGAAAGAAGGCCGTGACGAAAGCGGCTTTTCCGGACGCGGCCCGATTCGTTTGCTCCCGCCGCAGACTCCTATCCGTCATTCCCGCGCAGCGCCTGCCCTCGCGAAGGCGGGGGCGGGAATCCAGCGATCGCCAAGGCGGCGACCCATGTGATTGCCGTCCGCGCACCGTCTGGATTCCCGCCTTCGCGGGAATGACGCGCACAGGCGCGTTCCGTCATTTCCGCGCAGGCCGTAATCCAGCATTCGACGCGGCGGCTTCGTAGTGCGAACTTCAGTTCGTCGAGCGAAGTCCACGCCCCCGGCACTCGGAAAAGCTCCGCGGATTCTCGTCGATGTCGATCGATGGTGTTTCCGACGTCGAAAAGATCGGTGTGCGATGGCGGGCACGACGAACTGAAATTCGTCCTACCCGCCCGATCGTCGACCGACAAGCCGAATCGGCCGCCACGCCATTCGGGTCAAGTGGCAAAGAAGAAGAGTCCCGCGCAGGACGAGGCGTCGGCAGGATCATCAGCGAAGATCAGTGAAGATCAGTGTTCCTGATCCCCGGCGATCCACGCGGCGGACGAGTCCTCGATGCGGACGCAAGGAACGCTGATCTTCGCTGATCGACGCTGATCTCGCGCGGCGAGGCCGCCATCGAGATCGGACATCGCCGATCGAACTCTCCGCGCCCTCGGCGTCCTCCGCGGTTCGATTCCTTGCGCCGCGGAAAGATCGAACCGCCGAGTGCGCCGAGGACGCGGAGAAGACCAGAGAGAGACGGCGTTCGACGAGAATCGCCGAATCGCCGGCCGCCACCCGTGGCATCCGTGCCATCCGCGACATCCGTGGTCTCACGAAATTCGCGCACGGCGAACGGGATTGGAACGATTGAAGTGCGAAGTTGATTTTGGACAGGTTATATGGAAGCGGTCGTTTCGGACGCGGCCCGATTCGTCTCGATCCGCGTGAGTCGGCTGCCGGTAGAATCAATCCCCGCCGCGGCCTTACGCATCGCGAAATCGAGAGCGGGCGAGACGTCGCGGGAGAGGACCGCGGGCGACGCTCGACGCCGGCGGGCCGACCGCGTAATCTGTGGGACGTCATGCCGGGAATTCCTTCGACGGGAGCGCCTCGATGCCGTTTCGCCATCCGTTCGCCTGCGTGCTGATCGTGCTCCTGTCGATGACCGTTGCACCGAGTCGGACCGCGCGCGCCGAGGAAGCCGCCAGTGAGTCACCGCGGCCGCAGCCGTTGAAAGAGGGAGACCGCGTGGTCTTTCTGGGGGACTCGATCACGCAGGCGGGGGCTGGCGACGGAGGCTACGTGACGCTGGTCCGCGAGGCGATCGCGAACCGGCAGCCCGAGTTGGGTGTCGAAATCATCGGCGCGGGAATCAGTGGAAACCGCGTTCCCGATCTGCAACGGCGGCTCGAGCGCGACGTGCTCGCGAAGAAGCCGACCGTCTGCGTGATCTACATCGGCATCAACGACGTCTGGCACCTGGAACGCGACCGCGGCACATCGAAGGAGGACTACGAAGCGGGGCTGAACGATTTGCTCGTCAAACTGAAGGACGCCGGCGTGCGGGCCGTCCTGTGCACGCCCAGCGTCATCGGCGAGAAAACCGACGGGACGAACAAGCTCGACGGGCTGCTCGACGAATACTCGGCGATCAGCAGCCGCGTCGCGGAGAGGAATGGAGTTCAGGTGATCGACCTGCGGGTGAAGTTCATCGAGCATCTGAAGGAGGAGAACGAGCAGAACGCGGAGAAGAACGTCCTCACGACCGACGGGGTGCATCTCAACGCGGCTGGAAACGAATTCGTCGCGGAGCGGATGCTGGAGGGGCTGGGCGTGGCGCGGAAGTGAACGGTCGCGGTCGAACGGACATGCAGGCGGTCGAGCCGGCGATTCGAATTCAACTGGGATTGGGGTGACGCAGTGACGCGACGGATTCTGGTGACGGCGGCGTTGCCGTACGCCAACGGGCACATTCATCTCGGGCACCTGGTCGAGTACATCCAGACCGACGTCTGGGTGCGGTTCCAGAAGCTGCGGGGGAACCGCTGCCTTTACCTATGCGCCGACGACACGCACGGCACGGCGATCATGATCCGCGCCCGCCAGGAAGGGCGCAGCGAAACGGACCTGATCGCC
>JBBDNT010000164.1:0-5368 GCA_040877445.1 Planctomycetaceae bacterium | reverse complement strand
CGAAGAGAACCGCGCGCTGTGCGGCGAGTTCTGGAAGGCGATCCGCGCCGCGGGATTGGTGAAGGAGAAGGACGTCGAGCAGTTATTCGACCCGGTGGCCGAGACGTTTCTGGCGGACCGGTTCGTCCGCGGGACTTGCCCGAAATGCGGCGCGACCGATCAGCCGGGGGACAACTGCTCGAAGTGCGGACATCATTACAGCCCGATCGAGCTGATCGACCCGGTGAGCACGTTTTCGGGCGCGAAGCCCGAACTGCGCACCGCCACGCATCTCTTCATCGAGATCGAGCAGCGGCACGCGTTTCTCGAGGAATGGTCGCAGAGCGGCGAGCACTTGCAGCCCGAAGTCGCGAACTACCTCAAGGGACACTTCCTGCATGAGCCGCTGCGCGACTGGGACATCTCGCGGCCGGCGCCGTATTTCGGTTTCGAGATTCCCGACTCGCCCGGCAACTACTGGTTCGTCTGGTTCGACGCGCCGATCGGCTATGTCGCCTCGACGTGGGAATGGTGCCAGCGGCACGGCGAATCGCTCGACGACTGGTGGAAGAATCCCGAGACCGAGATCCACCACTTCATCGGCAAGGACATCACCTATTTCCATACGCTGTTCTGGCCGGGGATGCTGAAGACGGCGGGCTACACGCTGCCGGCGAAGGTGCATATCCACGGGTTCCTCACCGTCGGCGGCGAAAAGATGTCGAAGTCGAAGGGCACCTTCGTGATGGCTTCGACGTATCTCAAGCACCTCGACCCGGCGTATCTGCGGTACTACTATGCGACGAAGCTCGGGCCGCGTCTCGACGATCTCGACATGAACCTCGACGAGTTCGTCGCCAAGGTCAACGCCGACCTCGTGGGGAAGGTGGTCAATCTTGCCAGCCGCACCGCGAGGTTCGTCGAAGGGAACTCGCTCGCGGAGAGCTACCCCGACGACGGCGGCCTGTTCGCGCAGGCGGCCGATGCGGGGGAGCGGATCGCCGAAGCCTACGAGCGGTGCGATTACAACGCCGCGATGCGCGAGATCATGCAGCTCGCCGACCGGGCGAACAAGTACGTCGAAGACCGCGAGCCGTGGGCGCTCAAGAAGGATCCCGCTCGGCAGGACGAACTTCGCGACGTCTGCACGGTCGCCCTCAACCTGTTCCGGCAGATCGCGATTTATCTCGCCCCGGTCTTGCCGCGGCTCGCGCAACAGATGGGCGAGCTGCTCAATGCTCCGCTGCGAGCGGGCGACTGGGCGGCATCGCAAACTCCATTGCTCGACACGCCGGTGTCGAAGTTCCAACACATGCTCAAACGCATCGAAGAAAAACAGGTCCAAGCCATGATCGAAGAAAGCCGCGAGGCGAGCGGCCGGCGTGAGCCGGCCGGTGGGGTCGATGACCAAAACGGCGGTGCGTCGGCTGCGCGCGCCGATCACCGGGGGGCTGACGCCCCCCGCTCGCCGGCCAACGAACCGCTCGCCGCCGAATGCACCATCGACGATTTCGTGAAAGTCGATCTCCGCGTCGCGCGGATCGTGGCGGCCGAGCATGTCGAGGGGGCGGACAAGCTCCTGCGGATCACGCTCTCGCTCGGCGGCGACGCCCGGCGGAACGTGTTCGCGGGCATCAAGAGCGCCTACGCGCCGGAAGCGCTCGTGGGCCGGTTGTGCATCTGCTGCGCGAACCTCGCCCCGCGGAAGATGCGGTTCGGCACCAGCGAAGGGATGGTCCTCGCCGCCGGCGCGGGGGGAAAGGAAATCTTCCTCCTCTCGCCGGACGACGGCGCGCAGCCGGGCATGCGGGTCCACTGAGCCTGCAAAGGCCAGGCCAGTGGGGCAGACATTCTTGTCTGCCAGATTCCGGGGCAGACAGGAATGTCTGCCCCACTTGACGTCCCATCTACGGCTCGCGGTCGTCATCCTCGATCGGGATGATCTCGACGTCCAGCTCGGGCAGCTCCGATTCGATCGTCGTGCCGTCGATCCCGCCCGACACGGGGACGGTCCGCGATCGCACGTCGGTCCCGCTCTCGACCGGCGCTCGGCTACCGGGGACCGGCGCGTCGCCGGACCGGACAGTTTCCATGGCGGATTCGCCGCGACCATCGGCCGTCGCCCCGGTCGAGTCGTGGAATCCGGGGCGGGGAACGGTGCCCCACGTCAACACGACCGCCATCGCCAGGCAGACCGCCGACACGACGATTCCCGCCGCGCTTCCCGGCGCGCGGTCGGCGGGAGCGGAAGCCGCGCGCGGGGCGACAGTAGCGACGACCGGCCGAGCGGTCGCGGCGGACCGAACCGGCTGGGCCGCGTGGCGCGGATGCCGCAGTTCTTCCGGCACTTCCCGCCGGAAGAAGTCGGTCAGAAGCGCGTCGAGCCGCTCGTCGTTCCAATGGTTCGGCTCATTCGAGGGATTCATGCCCCACTCCCATCTCTTGCAGTCGTTCCGCCAACCGTCGCCGGGCTCGCGAGAGCCGCATGTCGATGGCGGCGGCAGTGGTGTTCAAGGCGATCGCCATGCGGTTCGAGGACCAGCCCAGGGAATACCGCAGCACCAGGACTTCGCGGTCCTCGTCTTTCAGTTCGGACAGGGCGGACCGCACCTGGGCGTGGAGTTCGCGGCGTTCGAGGAGCGACTCGGCCCCCTCCCGGGGGTCGGCCAGCCGATCGAGGTGTTCGCTGGGCTTGGCCGCCACCCGCTGCCTGCGGGCGACGTCGCGAATCCAGTTCCGGCCGACCTGCAACAGCCACGCGCGCACGTCGCGGATGGGCGTGCCGTTCTGCTCGTGCAGGCGGGCGAACGCCTCTTGCAGCGCGTCGTAAGCCGTTTCGGGATTGGAACATTGGGCGTAGAACAAGGCCCACAACTCACGCCCCTGGTCCTGGTAGACCGTCTCGATTTCCGCCGACCACGGTGTCGTCCGCTCATCCGACATGCCGGCCGACTTTTCTCTCTGGTTCGCGCGGGACGGATTCACCGGCCGGTACCTGCCGACGACCCGGGTGGGGTCGGCACGTCCTTCCCCCCGCATTCACCATAGACGTTTTCGGCGAGAATTCCTAACCGGCGGGATTCGCAGCGGTTCGTAGTGACCGGCTTCAGCCGGTCGTCGCCGGTGGATTGGCGTTTCGTCCCGTTCAAGAAGTATATTGGCGGACACCGAATTCGTCAGCACCGGAAGTCACATGCCGGCTCCGCACGAACCGAACTGCCGACACTGCGACCGGCCGCTGGTCGAGGCGGAGACGGTCCGCCTGTGGGACGGGCGGGACTATTGTCGCGATTGCGTCGAGGCGGAGATGCCGGGGCTGGCGGAGTACGCGGCGAGTCATCCGACGCTGGAAGAGGCGGTGCCGAACGAGGTCGCAAGAAGCGGCTGGCGTGTCCTCTCGCGGCGGTTTCTGTATCTGTTCACATTCGTCATCCTCATCTTCGGCGTTACGCCCGCCCTGTACGACGGGCTTACGGAAGGCCAACCATATGCGCCGATTCTGGAATCCGCTTCGCGTGGCGTGCTCTTTTCCGGAGGCATCGCACTACTCGTATTCGTCCCGATGGCAATTGCCCTGATGCGCTCCCCGCGATCGCAAATGGTCGTCGCCGAGCACGGAATCCTTCGATGTCTCACGATGAACAAAGATGGCGTCTGGCAAGAGGATTCGCATCGAGCTGCGCCTGTCGATGCAGTTCAATGGTTGGTCGGAAGAGGTCCGCCAGTCGCTGCCGATCGTAAGGTTGTTGCGGTCATCTTCCCGAACGGACGCAAATGGAAGGCCGCGGCGCTATGTGGCTGGTCGCCGGAAATGCGCCGTCGATGGGTCGCGTTCCTCACGCTGGCGGGGGCTCATTGCCTTCGACCAATCCCCGCAGACCGTGGCTGATCGATCCCGAGATCATGTCGAACCCGCCCCCACCCACCTGCCGACACTGCGACCGGCCGCTGGTCGAGCCGGAGACGGTCCGGCTGTGGGACGGGCGCGACTATTGTCGCGACTGCGTCGAGGCGGAGATGCCGGGTTTGGCGGAGTACGCGGCGACGCACCCGCGGCTGGTGGAAACCGCGCCGCGCGAGCCGTTTCGGGAGTTGCAGATGCAACTGAGAAACGTCTTATTGTTCCTGATCGCACTGAAGATCATCGCGGTGTCGGGCGCCTTCATCGACGGTGGTCCTCCGCGAAACTTGCTGATGCAACTCGACCTAGGGACGATGATCGCAATGTTCATCGCAATGGCGGCGATGGCCCCGGCGATCGCATTGATCCTGTGGAACACCGGCCGCGGGGCCGTCGTCGCCGACGGCGTCCTCCAGTGCTGGCGGCGGGGCCGCCCAAGGCGGAGTTTTCAGTTGGAGTTACGGCGAAGTTCCTACCTGCACGAGTGGCACCTCGACCGGGAAGCGCCGATCGATCGCCTTCACTGGCGAACCGGTCCCGCGACGAAGGACCTGCGATTTCGCGGGGCGTATTCAATCCGCGTCGATCATGATGTCGTGCTGTTGGAATTCCCGGCCGGGTTCCCGCGCCTCGTCCCGTTTTCGACGTACCTTGTGCCCTGCGATTGGACCGAGGAAACTCGGGAACGCTGGCTGGCCTTTTTGCGCCTGGCGGGAGTTCCCCGTCTCGATCAGGAAGATGGAGGATCGAGGATTGATGGCGGTCGCCGCACGCTTGCGGTTGCGCGAATCTACGATCGAGCGACTTCCAATTCGAACGCGATCTTCGAACGGGATCCAGCGAGGACCGACATGCGATTTCCGATGCTTCGTGCCGTCGCCGTGACGTTCGCCGCGACCGTCGTGTTGCCGATCGCGCTCGCGCACTCCGTCATTGAGTACGAGCTGCCGGCAACGCTCGCCGGCGAGCGGGGCGGCGTAAGCCCCCCGGTGGGTTCGACAACCAGTTCGACAACCAGTTCACCTACCAGCCGGCTTACGCCGGCCGCTCGCCGGGAGTTGGACAATGCCGTCGCCGGTCTCGACGTCGCCGAGGGTCTCGAAGTCTCCCTCTTCGCCGGCGAGCCGATGCTGCTCAACCCCACCAACATCGACATCGATCACCGCGGCCGCGTGTGGGTCTGCGAAGTCGTCAACTACCGCGGCAAGAACGGCACGCGGCCCGAAGGGGACCGCATCCTGATCCTCGAAGACACCGACGGCGACGGCCAGGCCGACAAGCGGACCGTCTACTATCAAGGCCGCGATATCGACAGCGCGATGGGCATCTGCGTGCTGGGCAACAAGGTGATCGTCTCCTGCTCGCCCAACGTGTTCGTCTTCACCGACGAGGACGGCGACGACAAGCCGGACAAGAAGGAACTCCTCTTCACGAAGACCGGCGCCGCCCAGCACGATCACTCCGCCCATGCGTTCGTCTTCGGTCCCG
>JBBDNT010000163.1:0-22804 GCA_040877445.1 Planctomycetaceae bacterium | reverse complement strand
ACTGAACGACACCTGGGTGTACCTCATCAAGGAAAATCGCTGGCGGCAACTCGAGCCGAAGACCAGCCCCCCGCCCAGGAAAGAAGGCATGAAGCTGGCCTACGACCCGGAGCACGAGGTACACGTCCTGGGCCAGCCGGGCGGGTCGGTGTGGGCATTCCGCTATCGGTGAACAAGCACGATCGTTCGCGAAAATTTCGCAAGCCGCACTTGCTTTCATCGGCGAATGTCGATTTAACTGGCATATTGGGGAATTCGCGGGACACCTCGAACGAGGGCGGCGGACATGGTGAACCGGGGCGACGCGGCGGCTTCGCGGACGCGGATTCTTTCCCGCCGGGACATGCTCCAGGTCGGGCTGGTGGGCACCGTGGGATTGACCCTCCCGCGGCTGCTGGAAGCCCGGACTCCGGTTTCCGCCGCCACGGGCACAAGCCGCTCCGCCCGGTCGTGCATCTTCATCATGCTCAGCGGCGGGCCGAGCCAGATCGACACGCTCGACCCCAAGCCGGAAGCGCCGATCGACATCCGCGGACAATACACGCCGATCTCCACGGCGGTTCCCGGCACATACGTCTGCGAAATGTTGCCCAAGCTGGCGAAGCTCGCGGACCGCTACACGCTGATCCGCTCGATGAGCCACACCGTCTCGACCCACGTCGGAGCGGCGCACGTCACGAACAGCGGGAAGTCCGACGGCAACTTCCGCAACGGGGAGCCGTATTTCGGTTCGGTGATGGCGAAATTGCGGCCCTCGGAGGAAAGCGTTCCCTCCTACGTCTGGCTGCACGACATGCTGGTCGGCACGCGGAAGTGGGGACAACACGCCGGCGGCGGAATCCTCGGTCCCGCGTATGCGCCGATGCTCATCGGCAAGGACTTCGACACCCCCGCCGACCCGGACTTCCGCGTCGCGGCGCTCGACACCGCTCCCGGCGTCTCGCGCGACAAGCTGATCGAACGGCGGGAGTTGCTGCGGCGGCTCGAAGGCGATCCGCGCGGATGGACGCTGACGCGCGAAATCCAGTCGCTCGACACATTCCAACAGAAGGCGATCGATCTCGTCACCAGTCCCAGCGCGAAAAGCGCCTTCGACGTCACGGAGGAGCCGGCCGAAGTCCGCGACCGTTACGGCATGCACCCCCTCGGGCAATATCTGTTGATGTCCCGCCGGTTGATCGAGGCGGGGGTGCGGCTGGTGGGGGTCTGCGGCTGCACCGGCGCTCCTCCCGGCTTCCCCGACCCGCCGCTGCGACAGGTGTGGGACACGCACGACGCCTACTTCAACGAGTTCAAGGAAGGGGGCGGGCACATGTACGGCACCGGCCTGTTCGGGCTGGGGCTGTCGCTGCCGCGGCTCGATCAGGCGGTCTCCGCCCTGTTCGAGGATCTCGAATCCCGCGGCCTGCTGGACGAGACGCTGGTCGTGATGGTGGGCGACTTCGGCCGCACGCCGAAGTTCGAAGGCAAGGGACGCGGCCGCGGGCATTGGCCGAACGTCTACACGTCGCTGCTGGCGGGCGGCCCGATTCGCAAAGGGTTCGTGTACGGCGCGTCCGACCGTCACGGAGCGGAAGTCGGCGCGGGGCAGCCGGTCTCGCCGGAGAACTTCGGGGCGACGATCTACCAGGCGCTCGGCGTCTCGCCGCACGCGGCCCTCGACCCCGCCACGCCGCAAATCCGGGTCAGCCCCGGAGAACCGGTGTGGGACGTGTTCGCCTGAAGGCGAAGCGCACGGCGACGGCGCTATCTCCGCGCGCGAATGAATCCCTTCGCCTCGAGCAGTCGGGACGACTGGATTCGAACCAGCGACTTCCGGCTCCCAAAGCCGGCGCTCTACCAGGCTGAGCTACGTCCCGCGATCTCGGCCGTCAGTTTATCACCCGCGGCGTCACGGGAACAGAGACGGCGATTCGCCCGCCGAGTCACTTCTTGCCTTGCGCGCGCTGCTGCCGGAAGAACTCCTGAAGGATCGCCCGGCAATCCTCGCGAAGGACGCCCCCCAGCACCGTCGCGCGATGATTCAGGCGGTCGTCGCTGGTGATGCGGTACAGCGTGTGGCAGGCGCCGGCTTTCGGATCCGGCGTGCCGTAGACGACCGTGGGGATGCGGGCCTGGACGATCGCCCCGGCGCACATCGGGCAGGGCTCGAGCGTGACGTACAGCGTGCAATCCAGCAGTCGCCACGATCCCAGCGACTCCGCCGCCTGCGTGATGGCGATCATCTCGGCATGCGCGGTCGGATCGCGCAGCGTCTCGCGCAGGTTGTGCCCTTCGCCGATCACGCGATCTGCGTGGACGACGACCGCCCCGATCGGCACTTCCCCCGCGTCGAACGCGGCCACCGCCTGATCGAGCGCGCGGCGCATCCACGGCTCGTGCGGGTTCAACGGGTTCGGCGGGGCGGCGTCGATCACGGTGAGTTGAGGGTTGAGGGGCGGAACGGAACTTCGCGCGATCGTTACTCCGAGTTCCAAGTTTTCCTCTTCACGCTCCGGAATGTCAATCGGCGATTCCGGCTTTCGATCCGATCCTCTATCCTCCTTCCCCGCTCGTCTGGTACATTATCCGGCGCGCCGGCCGGCGGTTCCGGTCGCGGGTCCGGCGAAGGTCGTCTCCAAGACGTGATCTCGGGGTTCTTCATGGCGGTGCGAGGCATTCGGGGCGCCACGTGCGTCGAAGCGGACGAGCCGGCGGAGGTTCTCGCCGCCACGCGGGAACTGCTCGAAGAGATCCTCCGCGCCAACGGCATCGAGGACTTCTCTGAAATCGTCTCGGCGATCTTCACGACCACCTCCGACCTGACCTCCACCTTTCCCGCCGAGGCCGCCCGCAGGCTGGGGATGAACCAAGTGCCGCTGCTGTGCGCCTGCGAAATCCCCGTTCCCGGCGCGATGCCGCGCTGCATCCGCGTGCTGCTGCATGTCGACACCCAGCGGGCGCAGGGCGAGATCACGCACGTGTATCTCCGCGAGGCGAAGCGGCTTCGCCCGGACGTCGACAGCGCCCAGTGACGTAAGGCAACGGCGGGAATTCGAACGACCACGGCGCGAATCGTCGAGGGGGTGGCTGGGGTCGAAGCGAAGCGCAGCCCCCAGCGATGCGCCGACACGCTCTCCATCCACTGGGGGCGATCTGCCGATGCGGTCGACGAGCGTGGACGCCGTCCCCCGACAGATCGACCCCAGCCACCCCACCGGTACTTCATTTTGCCGCCGCCGCCGTAGCGGAATTCGCCAGAATTCCGGGCGTTTCGAGTGAGCATCGGAAGTCTTGCGACTTCCGCTACGAATTCGAAGAGGGCTTCCAAGTGATGGGAAGGCTGGGTCCGCTCGATCCGTTCGTGATCACTCCTTGGGCGCCGGTTCGACCGGCAGTTGCGGAGGCGGAACGATGGCCGGACGCGCGTTGATCCGAATTCCGCCCGCGCCGCCGAAGATTCGAATCGGTCCGCCGTCGCTGGTGTACTTCTCGTAGATTTCGGCGGCGGCGGCGTCCTTCTTCTTCAGCTCTTCGACGTCCTTCGCTTTCACTTCGCGCGATTGCGCCTTGCCGTTCTCGTCCGGCTCTTCGATGCGGATGGCGATGTCCTTGCCGTCGGCATCCTCGATGTGGACCTTCCGGCCGCCTTCTTCCACGTCGATGGTGCGGGCGCCATTGGCGATGCTGACCTGAATCTTCCGCCCGACTCCCTGGGCGGCGCCGTTGATCCGAATTCGGATCGCGCCGCCCGCCACCTGCGGGAACGCGTTTTGCGGCGGCGCGGGCGGACGTAAAATCGTCTCGGCCCGCGCGGCGACCGGCTTGTGTTCGCTCTGGCTGAGTTTCTCCAGCGCCGCCCGAGCGGCTTCCTTCGTCGCCGGCTCTTCCGAACCGTGCAGCCGTTCGAGAATGCCGACGCACCGCATGGCGCGATCGAAATCGCCGGCGAGAGCGGCCTCGGCGATCGGCGCGATCGCGGGCCGACCGGCGTCCTGCAATCGCCGCGCCGCCTCGACGCGCGCCTCGAACTCGTCGCTTGAGAGATCGGCGATCCAGCCGGCGATTCGCTCGGGAGCGGCGTCGGGCGAGTCGGCTCGCGCCGCGGGAGGGGCGGGAGACGTGGCCTCGTCGGCATCCGCGGCGACCGCGATCGAGCCGAAGGCGCCGGTCAGCAACATCAGCGACATCCAGCGGGAAATGCGATTCATGATCGTTCGCTCCTTTGGGTTTCCCATTGTGGGCGATCGAACCGGCAAGAGCAAGCCCGGCTCTCAGTCGGTTGAAGACCGGAAGCGCGACGGTCGGGTAGTACGTCTTCCAGATTGAATTTGGAAGTTGGCGGCATGTCAGACGGATTGGCAATCCTTCCAACGGCAAGCGAGCCGGCAGATCGATCGACTTCCGGCGACGTCGAGGCCTCACCGCCGGATTGCCAATCCATCCTACGGAAAACCCACAAGATCAAGCATGAAGGCGTAGTAGGACGAATTTCAATTCGTCGTGCCCGCCAGTCGAGTGGAGCCGCCGGGGTTTCGAAAGCACCTTCAGTCGAAATCGGCGAGAATCAGCGGGGATTGCCGAGCGCTTGCTGCGCGGGTTTCGCACGACGAACCGACGTTCGTCTTGCGAAGCCCGCCGCGACGAACTCGCGTCCGCGAAACTCACGAAACCGAAGTGGACGACGCACTACGGACAACCCTGGACTTCGCTCTCGATGAGGTGACTACCCCGCGGCGCGATGCCGACCGTCGCTGCCGAAGGCTTCCTTCCCCTCGATGATCGAGGCGGCGTCGAAGCGTTTGCCGAAGTACATCGCCTGGGCGTTCGGGTCGCTGAGGACGGTTTCGGCGTCGCCGCTGACGAGCACCTTGCCGGCGCAGATGATGTAGCTGCGATCGGTGATGGTGAGGGTTTCGCGTTCGCGGTGGTCGGTGAGGAGGATCGAGATGCCGTTGTCTCGGAGGTCGGCGATGATGTCCTGAATGCTGTGGATGGTGACGGGGTCGATGCCGGTGAACGGCTCGTCGAGGAGGATCAGCGACGGTTCGCTGGCGAGGCAGCGGGCGATTTCGAGCCGGCGTCGCTCGCCGCCGGAGAGGGTCGAGGCGACCTGCCGGCGTTTGTCCATCAGGCCGAACTGGTCCATCAACTCTTCCACGCGGACCATTCGCCGCTTGCGGGGCATGTGCAGGTATTCGAGGATCGCGAGGATGTTCTGCTCGACCGAGAGCTTGACGAAGATGCTGTCGTCCTGGGGGAGATAGCCCATTCCGTGGCGGGCGCGGCGGTACATCGGCCAGTCGGTGACGTTGGTTCCCTTGAGGGTCACGCGGCCCTGCGTGGGTTGGATGAGTCCGCAACACATGCGGAAGGTGGTGGTCTTCCCGGCCCCGTTGGGACCGAGGAGGCCCACGATTTCGCCCGGCTCGACGGTGACGTCGACGCCATCGACGGCCCGCTTGCCGCCGGGATACACCTTGACGAGTCCGGTTCCTTCAAGCAGGGGCATCCGTGCGTCCTTGTCGGTTGTCAGTGGTCAGTGGTCATTTGTTGGTTGTGTGGGTTCGTCATCGGGGCGTTTCTTGGTGCCGATGGAGTTGATGTAGGCGTTCAGGCGCGGGGCGAGCTCGTCGAGCATGGGTTTCAATTGACGCACATGGTCTTCGCCGAGGAGTTGGCGGTTGAATGCGCGGCGCAGCCAGTGTTGTGTTTCTTGCAGCGAGCCGCGGGCCATGCGCACGAAGCGGCGATTGTCCTGGTAACTTCCCCGTCCGGATCCTTCCGCGATGTTCGCTCCAATCGAATCGGCGGCGCGGACGAGTTGATTCCCTACCGTTTGCCTTGGAAACGAAGTCCACGCTTTCACGATGTCCCAGACCGCATCCGCCAATCGCTCGGAAAGGCGATACACCTCGAGATTTTCGAAGTTGCTGCGCGCCATGCAGGACTCCCGCGACCAACGGCAACGGCAACTGACAACTGACAACTGACAACTGACAACTGACAACTGACAACTGACAACTGACAACTCACCTGATCCGCTCCATTCTCCCGAACTGGGGATAAAACGGAATGCGGAAACTCGGGTAATCGGTGTTGCTGGTTTCGACGCGTTCGATGACCACGATTCGGCCGGCCCGTTCGACCCGCTGTTGCTCGACCGTTCGCTGCTGGTGATAGAACCGACCCGCGAGGTAGTCGTTGTTCAATGCCGAGTCGCCGTCGTCGGGAAAACCGCGGCCGTCGTTCAGGAACGGTTTCCCGTGGGGCCAGTAAATGAAGAACGCCTTGCCGACCAGCGCCGAGCGCGGGACCGCGTGGCGGTTCACCGCGCGGCGGGTGTTGCTCCACAAGCGGCTGTCCTTGCTCTTGGGGCTGTTGTCCCCCAGCATGAAGAACTCGTCTTCGCCCAAGGGGAATTCGAAGGCCACGTCGCGATCGGTGCGGGTCGCCGAGCGGTTCCGCTCGTACTCGGAGAACCAGGCGGCCGGATTGCCGAGTTTGGACCACAACGCGCGGGCCGACTCTTCGTCCGGTCCGCCGCCGTACTCGTAAATCGCCGGGGGCTCGTCGCGGTGAAACTGGTCCCGCGGATCCTGCATGTCGCCGCGGTAGTAGATGTCCCGCTCGAGAAGCAGCCGCGAGACCGTCGCCTCGACGCCGCGGGAGGCGACTCCGGCGGGAGCGAGATCGGCGATCGTCGGCGTCTGCAAGCCCCCCATGCCTCCCATCGGCGGATACTCGGTCGTCTCGTCGAACTCGACCAGTGTCCCGTCGATCCACAGGCACAGCCGGTCGTCAACGTTGGCGAACGACACGTCGTGCGTTCCGCCGCCGCGGAGCCGGGTCGCGCCGGTCGCGAGTTGCCGCTCGGCTCGGCTTTCTTCGTCGAGATACGAGAGCGCCGCCTCTCCGGTGGCGGGGTCGAGCGTCGCCCGGTACCAGCGGTCGCCTTCGTTGAGCTCGAAGATCAGCCGCCCATTCTCCGCCGTTTCGCCGACCTCGACGCGACAGTCGAGCGTGAGATCGCCGACCCAGAACAACCCGTGGCGAATGCCGGAGTCCGCACTCCCCATGCGGCCGGGAATGACGCGGGTCGAGAAGGCGTTGTAACCGGTGAAGTCCGAAACGAGTTGCAGCCGTCGCTCGGGATGCAGGTTCGCCGGCCGTTGCTGGTCGAGAGCCGCCGCGGCCTCTTCCCAGTCGCCGGGGTCGGGAACGAAGTGCCGATAGCGAATCCACCGCGGCTCTCGGTCGGCGGGCGCGGCGGCGAGGGCGATGTGGAACGAGCGGGATTCGGGATCGCGCCGCCAGCCGGAGTCGTCGTCGAGCCAGCCGGCGATCTCGGCGTCGCTCGAGCCGTCGCCGCGCTGAACGGCGGCCCATCGCTCGGGCCAACTCATTTCGTGCAGCAGTTTCTCGGGATGCCGGTCGTCGTACACGAGGATCTGCAGCTCGCGCTGCTTGTCGGGATCGTCCTTGCGGGCGATCCGCCATTCCGGCTGGTCCGCGGTCTTGACGTAGATGTCTCCCTGGCGGATTTCGATCGTCTCGCCCGGCAAGCCGACCATCCGCTTGATGTAGTTGATGGTGGGCGTTTCCGGATACTTGAAGACCACCACGTCCCACCGCGACGGCTCCCAGAACTCGAACGGGAACTTGTTGACGAGGATGCGGTCTCCCTTGAAGACCGGCAGGAACTCGACGCCGCTCGGCAGATTCTTCACGCGGGTCTCGAAGCGGCAGTTCGGGCAGCGCGATGTCTCGACGTACACCCCATCGAGATAGCCGTCCGCATCGACCTCTTCACTCGCCCCGACCGCGTAGTGATATCCGCATTGCGGGCACTCGACGTCGATGTGGCGGCCGTACAGCGTGGGGGCCATCGAACCGGTGGGGATGACGAACGCCTCGGCCTCGAACGTGCGGAACAGGAACGCCAGGATGAACGCGATCACGATCGACTCGACCGTCTCCCGCGTGCCGTCCTGCCGCTTCGGCTTCGCTTCCGACTTCGTCTTGTTCCGCGGCGCGCGGGAATCGGCCGGCTTCGACGCCGGGGATCTGTCGCCGCGGTCCGCGCGTCGGTCGGGAGTTCCGGAAGCATCGTCGTCGCGGGTTCCCCGCTGGTTCGGTTCAGCCATGATGCGAATTCATTCTCCAGTAGTTCCAAGTCCCGAGTTCCAAGTTCCGAAATCGCGGAGAAATCTCCGGCAGGTGCGTGCCGAAATGGAACTCGGAACTTCGGAACTTGGAACTACTGATCTCGGAAAAGCTCAGCGAATATAACGAATGCGGGAGACTTCGGGAACGCGGATGTGCGCCGTGCGATTGCCGATTCGCACCCGCCCCGGCCGCGACGGCAAATGCACCAGAAACGGCTTTCCCAGGAACAGCCGGGCATGCACCGCGGGGGACGGCCAACAGCGACTGTCCGCCGAGACCGGGCTGTTGTCGCCCAGCACGAAATACTCGTCCGGCCCCAGCACACATTCCTCCTCGATGCCGTGCCGGGCGGTGCGCGGCGTGTCGGTCCGGTAATGCACGTCGCGGAACATTTTCAACTCCGTCACCCGCGCGGACAGCCCCCGCGCTCCGAACTTCACCGGCGCCCGCGGCGGCTCGCTGTCGGTGGGAAGCGGAGCGAGCGTGAGCGGCTCGAACAACGACTCGTCCCCCACCGCCACAAGCACCTGCCGGTCGAACAACGACATCTCCACCAAGACCGGGGCCATGAGCGTGTCGCGCGAAAACGGCACGCTGCGGGCCGGCCGCTCGTCGTCGTCGACCCACAAGTGGGCCTGTTCCGCCCCCACGTCGAGCACGAGGTCGAACCGCTGCACGCCGTCGGTCATCCGCACGCCGAATCGCCCTTCGCCCCCGGTGACTTCGACCGCGGCCGAGAACATCAAATCGCGCACCGCCACGGGGGCCGATTCTCCCTCGCGACGATTGTAGCCGTACACGTCGGTCACGGGGGCGTAGTGCGACTCTTCGTGCAACCGCTCGATCTGCCGCTGGAACTCGGGCTGCGAACCGTCGTTCAGCAATCGACGCCGCCACGAATCCGGCAGCGCCCCCGTGCAGGAAAGGACGGCGGAATCCGGATCGTAGCGGACGGGAAGGAAACTCGTGAGTGGCGGGTTGCCGTCCTCGGGCCACGCGCCGATCGGCACGCTCGTCTCGTGCGATCCTCCCGCGCGAATCCAGTGCCGATAGACGACCCACGCGACCGGCGGCCGGGAATCGCCGTCGTCCGTTCGCGAGAGCGCCGCCGGATCGTCGAGCAAGTCGATCTCGAAGCCCCGCGACGACTCCTTCCACGTCGGCCGATCCCCTTCGGCGCGCCACCGGGACTGCCAGTGCGCGTCTTGCGGCGCGAAAGCGTGCTCGTGGACCGGAACCCTCAACGCTCGCTGCATCTGGTGACCCTTGCGGGCCGGCTCGCCGTCGATCCACACGTCCCCCGCGACGATCCGCAGCCGTTCTCCCGGCAAGCCCACCACGCGCTTCACGTAGGCCTGCGTGGGACGGTGCGGGTTGCGGAACACCACGGTCTCCCACCGCCGCGGCGGATGGAACTTGTAGGCGTTCTTGTGCACCAGCAACTGGTCCCCCTGGCTGCGGGGAACGTCGGCCACGTCGATCGACTCCTGTCCGCAGTTCGGGCAGACGCACGGCTCGGCCGGCAGCGTCGCGTCGCCGTCGGCCACTCCCCGCACGTCGCCCGCCGCGTCATCGTCGTCGAAGGCGATTCCCATCGCGAAGGAATACCGGCAGGTGGGACACACCACCCGCTTGTGATAACCCCACAAGCTGGGGGCCATCGAGCCGGTGGAGATCATGTAGCCTTCGACCTCGAACGTGCGGAACACGATGACCGCCAGCACGAGGCAGACCGCCGCCTCGACCAGTTGTCGCGCGCCTCCGCCTCCGGCGCCCTTTCCCGGCTGGTCCGCCGCCTCGCGTTCCATCGTCGGGGAAGCCATGGATCAACCGTGGGCAGTCGAGACCGGGAACAGTCGAGAAGCACGACGCATGCGGAACCCCCACAGGGGCGCTGGTCCAAAACGCATCGCGCAATAAAGCCCGCGGTTCGATTGTAACGTCGCGATGCGGAATGAGGAAAGACGGACCATCCGCCGTCTCAGGCCGGGGTGCGGCGAGAGTTCTTGGCGACGCCGATCTCTGCGGCGATGGGTGGCGGGGGCGCTCCACGACGCGGAAGCCCAAGTAGCGCGCGACGGGGGCTTTCGCTGCGCGAAGCGCCCCCGCCACCCGACTTTTTGCAACACGCCAGTGAAAATTGCCACACCATTCACGCCGACTCCGGCGGCAGCACCTGCGTGACGGCGATCCGGCCGGAAAAGCAGACGTCGACGTCGGTCCCCTCCGCGCGCGACCGGTCGCGATAGCTGCCGGAGTAGCGGTACAGGTCGCCGTCCAGCTCGAACCGCACCGGCAAGTGCCCGTGCTCGAGCGGGGCGTCGACCATTTCCGCCGGGCCGGCGTGCGGTTCGACGTCGGGAAAGTTCACGTTCCAGAACCCCCCCTTTCGCGGCGGACGGTCGAGCAGCCGCTGGAGCGCGCGGCGGGCATCGGCGACGGTGCTCGACCAATCGGACCGCGGGCGCTCGCCGCGGCGGTCGCGGTACTGCGAGAGCGCGATGCCGGGCGTCCCCATCCAGGCGGCTTCGCGGACGGCGGCGACCGTTCCGGACATGAATACGTCGACGCCGAGGTTCCCGCCGTCGTTCACGCCGGACAGCACCCAATCGGCGTCGGAGGCGAGGTGCAGCAGTCCGACCCGCACGCAATCGGCCGGGGTGCCGTCCACGGCGAAGCGGTTCTCACCGCGCGTCTCGACGTGCAACGGGCGATGCGCGCTGACTTGGTGGCTGCATCCGGAAAGGGCGTCGCGGGGGGCGACGATCGCGATCTCGCCGAACTCGCGCGCCGCTTCCGCGAGCGCCGCGAGGCCGGGAGCGTCGATGCCGTCGTCGTTGGTGAGTAGCAGGCGCATGGACTCGCTTGGCTATCGAGGAGGTGGACTTTCGAATGATATGCCCGGGCGCGCCGCGGAGGCAACGCGACAAGCGGCCGCGGACTGCGATGCGTTCGCGACCGCGCCGGCGTGAGAAAACATCTTCGAACTCGTAGCGGAAGTCGCAAGACTTCCGATGCTCGCTCGGGAACGCCCGGAATTCTTGCGAATTCCGCTACGGCAATGGCTGCCTCAACGCAGATCCGGGAATTCGAAGACAGTCTCCGAGTCCGGCGGTGATCGAGCTTCACCGCTCGCCGGTGCCTGGTTCGTCGCGGTTCGCGCGCGGAGTCGCCCGATTGATCGCCTCGCGCGGGCGAACTATGATGCCGCGTCCCCGCCCGCGGCGCCGTCCGGATTCGACGCGCGCTGTGCCGCGACACCGCCGACGTACGGGCTTCGACGCTCCGCGATCCCCCATGTCCGACCATCTGCGTCACAACCGTCGCGCCTGGGACCGCCTGGCGGAGGGAGAGAGCCGATTCGCGCGCGTGGCGGGCGACGACGAGTGCGCGAACCCGCTCGCGGTGCTGGACGGCCGGGGCTGGCTGCCGGCGAAGTTGCGGGGATTGGACGTGCTCTGCCTCGCGTCGGGAGGCGGCTGGCAGTCGATTCTGTACGCCGCCGCCGGCGCGCGCGTGACCGTCGTCGATCTCAGCCCGGCGATGCTCGCGCTGGACGAGCGCGAGGCCCGGCGCCGCGGATATTCCGTGAGAATCGTCGAAAGCTCGATGGACGATCTCGCGCCGCTGCGCGACGAGAGTTTCGACGTCGTCCATCAGCCGGTCAGCACGTGTTACGTGCCCGACGTGAACGCCGTCTATCGCGAAGTGGCCCGCGTGCTGCGGGACGGAGGGACGTACATCAGCCAGCACAAGCAGCCGGCGAGCTTGCAGGTTTCGCACCGCGACGAGCGGGACCGGTACGTGCTCGGCGTCGAGTACCACCACGCCGGCCCATTGCCGCTCGTCGACGACACGAGCTACCGCGAGCGCGGCGCGACCGAGTACCTGCACCGCTGGGAAGACCTCGTCGGCGGGCTGTGCCGGGCGGGGCTGATGTTGGAGGATCTCCGCGAGCCGGTCCGCGCGGACCACCGGGCCGAGCCGGGTCACTTCGGCCACCGCGGCCGGTTCGTGCCGCCGTACGTGCGGCTGCTGGCGCGCCGCAAGCCGCGGAGCGAAGAAACGGGGGCGAAGTCGAACACGTCGCGACTGTGGGTTCCCGGCCCGTAAACCTGGAGGAGAAATGTCGCTCGAATACGTCATCTTCACCGACGAGTCGGAGAAGGACGGCCCCTTTTACTCGAACTTCTATGGCGGGATCCTCATTCGATCTCCTGATTTACTTGCCGTGACAGCCGAACTGGAGCAGTGCAAGCTGCGGCTCAACCTCCATCGAGAAGTGAAATGGCAGAAAGTCACTGCGAATTACCTGGCGAAGTATGAAGAACTCATGGACGCGTTCGTCGACCTCGTGGCAACCGACCGCGTGAAGGTCCGCATCATGTTCACGCAGAATCGAATCGTGCCGACGAACCGCACGGCCGAACAGCGGCGGACCACCTACCATCGGCTCTACTATCAATTCGTGAAGCACGCATTCGGACTGCCGTTTTCCAACGACGGACGGGGCAACATTTCGGTGCGGCTGAACCTCGACCAGATGCCGGAAAACCGCGAACAGAACTCGCAGTTCAAATCATACATCGTGGCACTCGATCAGAATCCCCAGATGCAGCGCGCCGGAATTCGCTTCCATGCAGCTCGGATTTCCGAAGTGCGCTCGCATGACCACATCCCGTTGCAATGTTTGGATGTGGTTCTCGGGGCGATGTCGTTCCGGCTGAATGATCGTCATCGGGCGAAGCTGCCGGGAAGCCGACGACGAGGAAAGCGGACGATCGCGAAGGAAAATCTCTATCGTTCGATTCGTCGCCGAGTTTGCGCGATTCGACCGAATTTCAATATCGGTGAAACGACGGGAAAGGATGGGGACTTGGCGACCCTCTGGAAGCACCCCTACCGCCATTGGAAGTTCGTCCCGCGAGAGCACGAGATCGATTCCAGCCGATCGAAGAAATGAAAAGACCCCGTGCTCCCTATGCCTTGCGGCGTGCCCCAAGTGGAACTTGGGCCTTCGAGAGCGCCAGGGCCAGTTGAATTATCGGCTGGAATCCGGTGGATTGTCAAGACGGCCCGGAATCGGCGCGCTCTGACGCGGCTGTCGCCGCCGCCGCCATGAACCTTCGGAAAGCGTGCCCGTCCCATGATCATCCTCCCCGTCCTCGATCTGCTGAACGGCGAAGTCGTCCGCGGCGTCGCCGGCAGACGGAACGAGTACCGTCCCGTCGAAAGCGCGCTCGCGGACGATGCGCGGCCTCTTTCCGTCGCCCATTCCTTCCGCGAGCGGCTCGGCCTCGGTGAGTTTTACGTCGCCGACCTCGACGCGATCCTGCACGATCGGCCGAGCATCGCCATCGTCCGCGAACTCGTCGAAAGCGGGTTCCGGTTGCACGTCGACGCGGGACCGCGCGACGCCGATCGCGCGCGGGAACTGCTCGCGATCGGCGCGCGATCGGTCGTCGCGGGGTTGGAGACGCTTCCCGGGCCGCGGGCGCTGCGGGAGATCGTCCGGGCGTGCGGCGCGGAACGGGTGATCTTCAGTCTCGATCTGCACGCCGGCAAGCCGCTGACGGCCCGAGCCGGCGCCGCGACGACGACCGACCCGACGACGACCGATCCGGACCCGTTTGCCGCGGAAGATCCCGCCGACTGGGGCGCCGGCGATCCGCTCGAAATCGCCGCGCTCGCCGCCGAGGCGGGCATCACGCGGTTGATCGTTCTCGATCTGGCGGGAGTGGGGGTGAACGGCGGCGTGAGCACGCTTCCCCTGTGTCGCGAGTTGCGGCGGCGGTTCCCGCGGTGGGAGATCCTCACCGGCGGGGGCGTGCGACATTCGGCCGACCTCCGCGCGGTCCGCGACGCCGGTCTGGAGGGCGCGCTCGTCGCTTCGGCCTTGCACGACGGGCGGATCGCGCGGGAAGATGTTCTCGCTGCGCTCGCGCCGGCGACGGAGGCCGGCCGATTCGTCCACCCGCACTTTCGATCCGAGGAATGATCCATGACGTCCTGGACAGGCTCGCTGCTGCTGGTCGTCGCCTCGTTCGCCGCCGCCGAGGAGCCTCCTCGGGCCGCCGGCGAACATCCGTTTCCCGAGGCGGAGCGCCGGATGATGAACGATCGGTTCGATCGCGGCATCGGCATGCTGTCGAAGCGAATCAACGACGAACCGCCGAACCTGAACCTGCATTCGCAGCGCGGGGACGCGCGGATGTTCCTGGGCCGCTTCAAGGAGGCGATCGCCGATTACGACCGCATGGTCGAAATCGATCGCCAGTACGACCGGTCGCACTGGCGGCGAGGCATCGCGTATTACTTCTCCGGGCAGTACGCCGAGGCGATCAAGCAGTTCGACGTCTACCACGAAGAGGACGACGTCGATCGCGAGGGGGGCATCTGGCGGTACTTCGCTCAGTACAAGAAGGATAGTCCCGAGAAGGCGCGGGAAGGGCTGCAACGCTACACCAAGGAAGACCGCGAGCCGTTCAATACGCTCTACGAGTTCTTCCAGGGAAAGCTCACCGCCGACGAAGTCTTCGCGAAGATCGAAAAGGGATCGCTGGAGGAGCAGGACAAGAAGCGGCAACTGTTCTACGTTCATCTTTACATCGGGCTGGATCACGCCGTCGCCGGCCGCGAGGACGAGGCCCGCAAACATCTCCGCGAGGCGGTCGCCAACGACTGGGGACGGTTCGCCCAGTACGGTCCGCGATACATGTGGCACGTGGGCCGCGTGGAGTACGATCGCCTCTCCGGCTTCGCCCCGAAACCCGTGGCGCCGGCGAAGCCGGGAGACAAGCCGCAACCGCAACCGGACCCGGGGGTGAATTGAGACCCGCCGTCGTCCAAATCGATTTCGTGAGCCGACGATCAGGCGGGTAGGACGGATTTGTAATCCGTCGTGCCGCGCAACCGTGCGCGGACGCGAGCGATCGACACGCGAGTCTCGGATGCAACTCGGAAAATGCCGTGTATCGGCGGACGGAATACAATTCCATCCTACAGTGCGGATCGCCGCTGGCCTCCTGTGACCCACAATTTCGATTTGGACGACGTATTACCGGATCACGGAAACGCCGCGAGATACGGGATGACGGAATCCATGACCATCGGCAGTGTTCGATTCCGCGGCGCATCGCGTTTCGCCCTCGCGCTGCTGACTATGCTGATCGCGATCGCTCCCGTAGCTGCCGACGAGATCGACTTCGCGCACGACATCGTCCCCATCCTCCGCCGTCACTGCGCCGCGTGCCACACCGGCGAGCGAAAGGAGGGGAATTTCTCGATGAACACCCGGGGGAGCCTGCTCGCGGGCGGAGACGGCGGGCGTGCGGTGATTTCCGGCGACAGCGGAAAAAGCGCGCTGCTCGAGCGGATCGCCGGCGACGACGAATTCACCCGCATGCCTCCGGAGGGTCCGCTCGTTCCGCCGGAACAGGCCGCGCTGCTCGAACGGTGGATCGACGCCGGGTTGCCCTGGCAAGAGGGCTTCTCGTTCCTGCCGAAAACCTACGAGCCGCCGCTGCGTCCGCGTCTCCCCGAACTTCCCCCCTCGCGCGACGGCCGAACCAATCCCGTCGATCGCATCATCGACGCATACCTGGCCGAGCAGAACCTTCCGCGGCCCGAACCGGCCGACGATGCCTCGTTCGCGCGGCGCGTGCATCTCGATCTGATCGGATTGCTTCCGGAACCGCGGCTATTCGAACGCTTCGTCGCCGACCGCTCGTCCGACAAACGGGAGCGATTGGTGCGTCGCTTGCTCGACGACGATCTCGCCTACGCCGAGCATTGGCTCACCTTCTGGAACGACCTGCTCCGCAACGACTACTCGGGGACCGGCTACATCACCGGCGGCCGCAAGCAGATCACGCGCTGGCTGCACGACGCCCTTCGCGAGAACAAGCCCTACGACGAGTTCGTCCGCGAGTTGATCGCGCCCACGCCGGAGTCCGAGGGATTCATCCGCGGGATTCGCTGGCGGGGAGACGTGAACTCCAGCCAGACCGAATCGGTCCAGTTCGCCCAAAACGTGTCGCAGGCGTTCCTGGGCATCAACATGAAATGCGCCTCGTGCCACGACAGCTTCATCGACCGCTGGAAGCTCGACGAAGCCTACGGACTGGCGGCCATCCACGCGACTTCGCCGCTCGAAATCCACCGCTGCGACAAGCCGACCGGGCGCATCGCCAAGGCCGCGTGGATCTTTCCGGAACTCGGCGAGATCGACCCGGCGGCCGATCGTCAGAAGCGGCTCGAGCAGCTTGCCGGGCTGATGACGCATCCCGACAACGGCCGGCTGACGCGGACGATCGTCAATCGCCTTTGGCATCGGTTGATGGGGCGAGGCATCGTGCATCCGGTCGACGCGATGCACACGGAGCCGTGGAGCGCCGACCTGCTCGATCATCTGGCGGTTCATCTCGCGGAGAACCAGTACGATCTGAAGAAGTCGATCGAGTTGATCGCGACGTCGCGAGCGTATGAGGCGCGCACGCCCCGGCGCGAAACCGCAAGCGATGCGGACGCATATCGGTTCGACGGCCCGGTGGCGCGGCGGATGACGGCGGAGCAGTTCGTCGATGCGGTGTGGCGGATCACCGGCGAAGCCCCCCCGAAACATGACGCTCCCGGACTGGAGCGGCCGGGCGATCCCGCCCCGATGGTTCGCGCCGCCCTGATGAAGAACGACTTCTTCATGCGGTCGCTGGGCCGGCCGACACGCGATCAGATCGTCTCCATGCGCCCCAGCGAACTGGCGACGCTCGAAGCGATCGACCTCGCGAACAGCCCGTTCCTCGCCGAGACGATCGCCCGCGGCGCGCGCCGCCGGCTCGCCGAGTTCGATTCGCCGACGGCGCTCATCGACTGGCTGTTCGCGGCCGCGCTCTCCCGCTCGCCGACGGCCGATGAAAGGCGACTCGCCCTCGATTCGCTGGGCGAGACGCCCGCCGCGGAGAACGTCGAGGATCTGCTGTGGGCGGTCTTCATGCTGCCGGAATTCCAACTGATTCGGTAATTTTCATAGTGACCCCACCCCGTTCGCGGAGTTCGACCATGAGAACCGACTCCATCGACCACCGAGAACCGATGTCCGAGCACCTCGCCCGCCGCGATTTCCTCCGACAGATGGCCGCCGCGTCCACCGCGGCGCTGATGGCGTCGCAACCGAAATGGCTTGCCGCCGCCGAAGGTGAACTGGCGATCGAGCATCCGCGGCCCACCGCCGATGCCTGCATCCTGCTGTGGATGGCCGGCGGAATGGCCGCCCCGGAGACGTTCGATCCCAAGCGTTATCTCCCCTTCGAGGTCGGCATTCCCGTCGAGAAGGTGATGAGCACCTTTCCGGCGATCGACACCGCCGTCGACGACATCAAGATTTGCCAGGGACTCGAAGAGATCGCCCAGGTGATGGACCGGGCCACGCTCGTCCGCTCGCACGTCCAACCGGACCTGGGGCACATCCTGCACTCGCGGCATCAGTATCACTGGCACACGGGCTACGTCCCGCCGCAGACCGTCGCGTGCCCGCATCTCGGCGCGTGGATGGCCCGCGTGCTCGGCCCGCGGGATCCGGTGATGCCCGCCTTCGTCAACATCGGCCAAAGGCTCGAAGGGGTCGGCGAAAGCGAGGAACTGAAGGCGTTCACCACGGCGGGATTCTTCGGCAGCGAATTCGGCCCGATGAACCTGCCCTATCCCGATCAGGCGGCTCGCGCGGTCCGCCCGCCGCGCGACATGCGGCCCGACCGGTTCGAGAACCGCAACCGCCTGTACCGCAAACTGATCGACGCCTCGCCGCAGCGCGAGTATCTCAGCGATCACCAACAGCAATCGATGCTGCGGGCGATGGACAACGCGCACCGGCTGCTCTCGTCGCCGAAGCGCGACGCCTTCGACGTTTCGCTGGAGCCGAAAGAGAGTTTCGAGCAGTACGACACCGGCCGCTTCGGCCAAGGCTGCCTGCTCGCCCGCCGACTCGTCGAAGCGGGAGCGCGATTCGTCGAAGTGACCACCGAGTACGTTCCGTTCCTCCACTGGGACACGCACGAGAACGGCCACAAGACGGTCGAACGGCTGCACCGCGAGATCGATCGGCCGATCGCCCGCCTGATCCACGATCTGGAAGACCGCGGGCTGCTGGACAGAACTTTGGTGATCGTCGCCAGCGAGTTCAGCCGCGACATGATCATCGAGGGCGTTCCCGGCTCGAACGCGCGCGATCAGGCCCGCGTGAAGAGCGACACGCTGCAAGAGATGACGCACTACGGCCTGCACCGGCACTTCACGGGCGGCTCGTCGGTGCTGCTGTTCGGCGGCGGGATGAAGCGCGGGCTTCTGTACGGAGAAACCGCCCCGGATCGCCCCTGCCTGGCGATCAGGAACCCGGTCTCGGTGATGGATCTCCATGCCACGATTTTCACGGCGATGGGCATCAGCCCCCGCACCGCCTTCGCGGTGGAACGCCGCCCGTTCTACGCGACCGAAGACGGCAAAGGGAAGCCGGTGAAGGACTTGTTCGCCTGAATCTCCGTGAGGACCGTGTGGTTCGTGCCTATACGTGGTGGATCGATAGCCCTATCCCTCCACCTCATAGTAGCTTGCGCGAATCGCGGAGGTGCGGAACCAGTCGCTCGGTCAAGCGGCCGAAACCTTCCCGCGAACCGAGGCGGAACGCCGAAGTCGAAGCGTTATCGGAAGATGTGACGCGAGCTGCGCCTTGAGAAAGCCGAGGGCATCCGGCAATCGGTGTACTTCGTCGCGGTCGCCCTTTTCAAGGTTCGCGCGACTCGGTCGGGTTCTCCGGGCAACGGGACTGGGCAATCGTGGAAAAATCTTCCGATTCGACCGAAAGTGCTGATGTTGCGGGCTTCGCCGTGCCGATGATCCTCAAGGCGGAGCGAAGCGGCTTTCGCACCGGCCGCGACGCCTTGACAGTAAGTCCCGTTACCCATTACAGTTGAGTCTCGCCGACGTGGCTTGTTGGACGGCGGAAACCGTCCGCCGGCACCTCTCGCGGGGAGGCTCGATTCGTGACCAAGAAAGAAATCGTCAAGTCGATTTCGGAAGAGATCGGCCTGACGCAATTGAAGACCAAGGAGATCGTGCAGAAAACTTTCGACGCCATCGTCGAGACGCTCGTCACCGACCGGCGGATCGAGTTGCGGAACTTCGGCGTCTTCGAGGTCAAGAAGCGAGCGGCCCGCAAGGCCCGCAACCCGCGCACCGGCGATCCGGTCGATGTCGCCGAAAAATATGTCGTGACGTTCAAGCCCGGCAAGGAGATGGAAGACAAGGTCCGCCAGCTCGAAGAGCGCGAAGCCGCGCGGAAAGCGGCTGGCGGATCGCAAGCCAAAGCCCCATCGGCGGATGCTTCGCCACGGAAGGCGGAACCCCCGGTGTTCGACCAGAGTGGAGAGCGGAACAGCGGCGACGAACCCTCCCCGGCGGGACGGGCGTTCGTCTCGGGAACTTCGGATTGAATTCGCGAACATCGGATCGAGACTCACACGTTCACGGAGGAACGTCATGCGGAACTTGCTTCTGTCCGGCTTGCTGATCGTGGCGACCGCCGTGCAGGTCGGTTGCCTCGTCCCGATCTACTCGTCGTCGCCCGATATTCGGACCCGGCAGTTGATCTTCGTCTCCGAGGGCTTGCGGCACATCCCGCAAATCTGGGAGCGCGTCTGGGGGCTGGACATGCCCGACCTCGCCACTCCCTACCGCACCCACGGCGGCGTGATCTGACGCGCGGGCCCCGCGAGCGATGCCGGACCGGATCTGGGGCGATTCCAACTTCGGCCATCGACAACGGTCCGTGATGCGTTGCCCGAACCTCGACCGGCCGATACGATCGGCGGCGGAAAGCTCCGCCTCCCATTCGTGCCGTCCCGTGACGATCGATCTCGCCGTTCGACTCAACCGCCTTCGCCTCGCCAACCCGATCATGGTGGCGTCGGGCACGTTCGGCTACGCCCGGGAAATGGCGGCATACGTCGATTGCGCCAAACTCGGCGGCGTGATCCCCAAGACGGTCACCCCCCTGCCCCGGATCGGCAACCCGCCGCCGCGAACCGTCGAAACCAGCGCGGGAATGCTCAACTCGATCGGCCTCGACAACGACGGCCTCGAAGCGTTCATCGCCAAGCACCTCGACTATCTCCTCGACCTCGGCACCGCGGTCATCGTCAACATCGCCGGGAAGAACGTCGGCGAGTTCACGGCGATGGCGGCCCGGCTCGACGGGTTCCCCCGGATCGCCGCGATCGAGCTGAACATCTCCTGCCCGAACGTCAGCGGCGGCGTCGATTTCGGGACCGATCCGGAACTGGCCGCCCAAGTGGTTGGCGAGGTGCTCGCCGCCACCAATCTCCCCGTGATCGCCAAGCTCACGCCGAACGTGACGAACATCGTCGAGATCGCGCAGGCGACGGCGGAAGCCGGGGCCGACGCCGTGTCGCTCATCAACACCTTCCAGGGGATGGCGATCGACTGGCGGAAGCGGCGGCCGATTCTCGGGAACGTCCTCGGCGGGCTGAGCGGCCCGGCGATCAAGCCGCTCGCCTTGCGGATGGTCTGGCAGGTGGCGAAGCACGTGGACGTCCCGGTGATCGGCATCGGCGGGATTCAAGCGCTCGACGACGTGCTGGAGTTCCTCGTCGCGGGTGCGACGGCGGTGCAGATCGGCACGGCCAACTTCTACGACCCCGGCCTCGCCGGCCGCCTCGTCGATCAGCTGCGCGACGCGCTCGCGGCGGAAGGGCTGTCGTCGGTCGCGGAGATCGTCGGCACGCTCGACGCGACCTCGCGCACGGCCATGCCGGAAGCGCCGCTGGGAACGCCTTCGCCCGTGTCGCATTGAATCATTCGCCGAGCGGAATCGAGCTGACGGCTTTCGGCATCCGGACGTCGCGAGTATGATCTTTGGAAGGTGATCCAGCCCTTCGATTCGCGGCGAGCAGTTGGCGGAGACGACGACATGAGCCGGACGATTCTGAATCTCACCCACGAAAACGACCGCCTGCCGGTGACCCGCGAGGAGTTCGCCGAGGCGGAGTTCGAGGAACCGTGGCGGTACGAACGCGCTCAAGGGAGACTCGTCGTTATGCCTCCGCCTGGCTGGGACCATCAACACGTCACGTGCTGGTTTCGCAATCACCTCGGGGCGTACATGCTGGATCACCCCGATCTCGTCGAAGAGGTCTTCCAGGAATGCTGGGCCGCGATCGATGAACTCACCGACCGTATTCCCGACATCGCCGTCTATCTGAAGTCGAGCGCCGACCAGTCGAAGTCCCCGGAGCGCACTCCGGATCTCATCTTCGAGACCGTCAGCGCAGGGGCTGCCGCCCGCCGCCGCGATTACGAAGAGAAGCGCGAAGACTACCGCCGCTTCGGCGTGCGGGAATACGTCATCATCGACCGCCTCGAGCATCGGCTGACGGTGCTGCGGCTTGCGGACGGCGAATACGTCGAATCGACTCTCGGAGTGGACGAGACCTATACCTCGCCGCTGCTGCCGGGACTGGCGATTCCGCTGGCCGGGGTGATCTGAAACCGGATGTATCCGCGGCGCGCGACGTCTGAAAGGCACGAACATGCACCGAGTCGTCCTTTTCCTGGGATGCCTTCTTGCGATCAGCGTCGCCTGCGGATGCCAGCGCGAACCCACGCGCGTCAAGATCGTCGTCGAAATAGTCGGCGCGGACGTCAAGTTGGTCGATAGCGAAATTGCTGACCCGACGGCGCTGGAGTTGCGAACCGTTCCGGGACTTCTCGACCTGCGGTCGCACAGTTACGCCGGGCGGGCGGAGATCTACGCGACGTTCGACCCGTCGGTTGATCCCTCCCGCATTCCGGGACTGCTCGCGGGCCCGCTTCGCAATGCGTCACGAAATATGCTGAATGGAGCAAGCGCGCCCGTCGTAAATGTGCTGACACCCGGAGACGTCATTCCCACCCCGCCCGCCGGCACCGAACCGACAGTGATCGTCGCGCTGAATCACGAGCGAATCTCAGCCCTGGGACTCTCAATCGAGGTGGCCTCCGAACGCCTGACGGCGGTTGCCGAGCCCGTCACCGCCGCTGTGCGCCGAGGCGACACCGATGCGGCGTCCGCGGAGATCGAGCGGGCGGAGGCATCGACGATTCCGGTGCGTGATGCGGAAGTTCGAGTCGGGGAGCTGGGCGCGTTCGAAGTCGTTATGGCGCCGATCTGCATCGTCCGCGAATGGTAATATGACCGCGATGCCGATCGCGGCCGAATGGCGGGAAGATGCGTCTCGCCTCCTGTCGACGCCGACTCCCCGGAGGTTCGATCGAAGAGATCCGATGGAAATGGAAACAACGCGCCCCTCCGGTCTGTCCTGCTATTCGAACACCGACTTGGATCTGGTCTAGCGCCACGACCTGTCGTTGCTGGCCGCGGCCTTCGATGCCGCGGCAACTCCGATATATTGCGATCGGTACGGCGACGGAAAGTGGTACGCGGGCGTCGAGGCGGCGAGGTCCGGCATCGTCGGACAAGACCGCTCCCGAGGACGACATTCGCGAATTGCTCGACATCGTGGCCCGCTTCGATGAGCGCGAGACCCGCCTGTGGTATGGCTGCGACAAGCGAACAAGCCGGGGTCGGGGCTTCGGTATTTCAGTTTTG